>NZ_JBQQCB010000149.1:0-23253 GCF_052246675.1 Nonomuraea sp. KM90
ACTCACCAGAAAGGTGCACCTGCTTCTGCAGCGGATATGGCTTCGACACCCGAATCCTTGCAGTTCAGGGGCACCTTTTCTCATGTTCTAGAGCACAGCTACCGCCCCGGCTGAATAGCTGAGGCTAATGACGGTGCTCACGGTGCCAAGCAGCACAGCGACGGCCGCTGTGATCAATGCGGCGAACACGGGAGCTTGTAGCACCATGACCGAATAGTGCTACGTGCACAACGGTCCGGCAAGTTCCGCTTCTGGCACCGCCGTCACTGAAGCTTTTTCGTGCGCCCAGCAGAGCAGGAGGTGAAGCTGTGATGTAGCGGTGGATCTTGTTGTTCGTAAGCTCGTCGTCGCTTGCCGGTGGAAGTCCGGTCCGGGTAGCTGCCAGGAGGCCCGATACACAGATTGAATGCGTAGAGTCTTAGACTCGTGACGGATGGCTTCGGGTGAGGTACGACCGGAGCATGCGGTATGGGCAGAGGGGTGGGTACACGCCCGCTGAGCAGGAGCGGCGGGAACGTGTGCGGCTGCAGGCGGCCGAGTGGTTTGAGGCCGGGGAGTCGACCAGGGCGATCGCGGTGCGGTTACGGGTGCATGAGCGGTCGGTGACGCGCTGGCGGACGGCCTGGCGGGAGGGCGGCACGCCGGCCCTGCTGTCCAAGGGGCCGGTCTCGGTGGAGAAGTTGTCGGCCCGGCAGTGGGCGCGGCTGGATGCCGAGCTCAAGCGTGGGCCGCTGGCCTGGGGCTATGTCGAGGATCAGTGCTGGACCTTGGGCCGGGTCAAGACGCTGATCGGGCGGCTGTTCCACATCGGCTACACCGTCGAGGGGGTGGGCAAGCTGCTGCGTCGCCACGGCTGGTCGGTGCAGGTGCCGGCCCGGCGTGCTCTGGAGCGGGACGAGGAGGCCATCGCGTTGTGGAAGGCCGAGGTGTGGCCGGCGGCAAAGCCACCGCGGCGGACCTGGGTGCCTATCTCTGCTTCGAAGACGAGGCCGGGCAGGGACTGAGGCCGCCGAAGGGACGCACCTGGGCGCCGGTCGGGGCCCGGCCGGTGGTGACGGTACGCGGCTGAGGTTCCGGCCGGATCAACATGGCCGGCGTCGTTTGCTTCCGGGACGGCGAGCGGCCGCACCTGTTCTACAAGCTGCACGTCTACCACGGCCGCAAGGGCGAGCCCAAGACGTTCTCCTGGATCGACTACCGGGACCTGATCGTGGCCACCCACCAGCAGCTCGGCGCACCGTTGGTGTGGTGCTGGGACAACTTGAACGTGCACCTGGCCGGACAGTTGGCCGACTTCGCCGCCGAGCACACCGACTGGCTGCGCATCGTCCAGCTCCCCACCTACGCACCCGAACTGAACCCGGCCGAGGGCGTCTGGTCGCTACTCCCCCGCTCCCTGACCCACTTCGCCGTCACCGATCTGGCCGGCCTGGCGCGGATCATCAAACGCAAGCTGAAGAAGATCCAGTACCGGCCCCACACTACTCACCGGCTGCCTGGCCCAGACCGGCCTCACCCTCGACAACCCGACAAAACCATGACCGACCCTACGAATTCAACCGGTGTAGCAGGCTGGCGGTTCCGTCTGGAAACGGGCGGGGTCGAAGCCCAGCGTCAATGGCCCTGATGGGGGAGCGACGGTGCGGTCCGTAGCATGAAGCGAAGCCTGCGGCGTGGTTACTCAGCCTGCCTTCGGGGTGGGACGAGGGAGTGCCGAGCCTCTCGGAATCGGGGCGAAGGCCATGGACGCGGTGAAGATCCTGGATTTGCAGCCGTCAAGGACTCCCCGGCGTATGGGGCGCGGAACGCATCGATAGTGGCGGCGGGAACTGGGGAGGCCCTCCCCGGCCCGGTGACCTGCGGAATCATGTCATTGGAGTGGCGCGCCCTATAACCGATGATCTCGGGAAATGGATGGTGAGCCGGGTGGGCGTCGAAGGTGGCCGTAGTACTGCTTGAGCCGATCGGACAACACAACCGGCGGTGAGGGAAGGGCCACTACTTCGTCGATGCACAGTGTCTTCGAGGAGGAGGCCCGGTGAGTGCCGTTTCGGCTAGTCCCACCGCTTCGGGATCACGTCCGCGTGATCCGGTCCGGGCCTTGCAGCATGTGCTCTACCGGGCGGCCAAGGCTGATCCCGGACGCAGGTTCCACGCGCTGATGGACAAGGTCTATCGCAGAGACGTCCTGGCGCGCGCGTGGGTCATGGTGCGCGCGAACAACGGCGCACCCGGCATCGACAAGACCACCCTGGGCCAGGTCGAGGAGTACGGGGTTGCCCGGCTGCTCGATGAACTGGCCGCCGAACTCCGGGAAGGGCGATACCGTCCGTTGCCCGCTCGCCGGGTGCTGATTCCCAAGCAGGGAGTCAGGGACGAGTATCGGCCGTTGTCGATCCCGGCGGTCCGGGATCGGGTCGTGCAGGCTGCTGTAAAGATCGTGTTCGAACCGGTCTTTGAGGCGGACATGCTCGACTGCTCTTTCGGGTTCCGCCCGCGGCGGTCGACGCACGACGCCCTGCAAGTGCTCGTGGATGAGCAGGCGAAGGGGCGCAGGTGGGTGGTCGAGACGGATACCGCTGAATGTTTCTCGGCGATTCCGCATCAGGAGTTGATGCGAGCGATCGAGGAACGCATCTGCGACCAGTCCCTGCTGAAGCTCCTGTGAGCTGCCCCGGTTTGGTTGGAGGCTCCCAAGACTGGAAGGCTGGGAGTCGTGCCCGCACCGAGGAAGTATCCCCAAGAGCTGCGTGATCGCGCCGTCAAGATGGTGTTCGACCTGCGTGAGGAGACCGGTGGCAAGGCCGGGGCGATCGCCCGGGTGGCCGACCGGCTCGGCGTGCATCGCGAGGCGCTGCGCTCATGGGTCCGGCAGGCGGAAATAGATGAGGGAAGGCGTTCGGGCACCACATCGAGCGACGCGCAGCGGATCGCGGAATTGGAGCGGGAGAATCGTGAGCTGCGCCGGGCGAACGAGATTCTGAAGGCGGCATCCGCGTTTTTCGCCCGGGAACTCGACCCGAGACTGCCGCGCTAATCGAGTTCATTGACCTGCATCGGGATCGGTTCGGAGTCGAACCGATCTGCGCGGTCCTGGAATTTCCCCCGTCCACCTACCACGAGGCCAAGCGACGCGAGCGCGAGCCGTCGGCTCGGGCGCGGCGCGATGAGGAATTGAAAGTCGAGATCATGCGCGTATGGGAAAATCCGGGCAGGAAGGTGTACGGGGCGCGCAAAGTCTGGCGTGAACTGAATCGTCAGGGAATCATGGTGGCGCGGTGCACCGTCGAGCGACTGATGCGCGAATTAGGTATCGAGGGGGCGTGCGCGCGCCGTAAGCGGCCCCGCACGACGCTGCCGTCTGGCGGGGAGCGGCCCGCCGACCTGCTGGAGCGGGACTTCGCTGCGCCGGCGCCGAACCGTCGCTGGGTGGCCGACCTCACGTACGTGCCGACCGGTTCGGGGTGGGTTTACACGGCGTTCGTCATGGATTTATATTCGCGGATGATTGTCGGTTGGGAGGTCGCCGATAATCTCCGGGCCGACCTGGCGTTATCGGCGCTCGAAATGGCGATATGGTCGCGGCGTGAGAGCCTGGACGGCGATCTGGTTCATCATTCTGATCGGGGTGTGCAATATACGTCGATCTGCTATGGTGAGCGTCTGGCGAATATCGGCGCGGTGCGCTCGGTCGGCAGTAAAGGCGATTCTTACGACAACGCTGCCGCCGAATCGCTGAACAGTCTGTACAAGAAAGAGATCCGCGACTTTCGCGGCGGCTGGCAAGGTGTCACCGACGTGATGCTGGAAACTATGGAATGGGTTGCCTGGTACAACGAGACAAGGCTCCACTCATTCTGTGGTAATATTCCGCCGAAGGAGTATGAGGAAGCCTTCTATAAGGCGCAGGAATAAGCTACGTCATTCGCAAGTTCACAGGAATCGTAGCCTCCAACATTCCCGGGGCGCTCCACACTGCTTCCCGCAGACCCAACCCGACCAGTGCCGTCACGATGGAAAGAGCTCACTGTCTCTCGACGTACGTTTGTTGCTCGATAAGCAGTTCGCATCACTAGCCACTTGGCTGCTATTTGGGCTGGCCATAAGGCCCTCCGGGGCCGGAGCCCGGCAAGGCGTTCCCGCTTACCGAATGCTGGTGTCTCCACCAAGGTAGTGCTGCTGCAGTTGGCTCAGCCAGCGGTGGCTTTGGCGTTGTGGAACATCGGGCGGTAGCGGATGGTCCAGGCGCCAGCGGCTCACGTCGCGCACGCTTACCTGCCCGGCTCGGAACAGACGCTCTTCTGCGGGGAGCTGTTGTTGCCGAACGCGACACCGTTCAGATCAGTCACCATCTTCGCCGGATGGCGGGGAGCGCTCTCGTGTTGGCGGAGGGTGATCAGCCGCACCACACAGTTCCAGCGCTTCGAGCGCATTGCTCGGCTGTGTCATGTCGGCGCCGCGCTCCAGGAATGTCAGCTGACGCTGAGTCGGCGTACGCACCGCCAAGCGGTCCGCACCGTGATGACCAGGACCGACCCGACCGTTGCCTGGGCTGGACCCTTCGGACGAGTCGGACAGAGCACTTCCCATATCGAGGACCCGGACATACGCTTCCAAAACATCTGCCGATGTAGCAGCGCCGCAGCTCCCAGGGGGACATGATGCCACGGCGATCTGGGGTACTGCGCTGGTCAGCGGGCATGGTGGCGGTGGCGCTCGTGGCGTGGGGACAGCCGGCACCGGCCGCAGGTGCCGTCGGGGACTTCGTCGTGTACGGGTTCAGCCAGTCGGACGTGCACGAGGAGGACCCGCAGGTCTACGAACTCGACCCGGACACCACCATCCGCGCGATCGGGAAGTGGTCCACAGCGGGGGACGAGGCGGCTGACTACAACTTCACACAGATCGACCGCTATCACGCCAAAGGCATCGCCTTCATGGGCAGCGGTACGGCGAGCGTGATCTTCCCGAAGGACTTCGCCACTGCCGAGATCTTCGACGACATGTCAACCCGCGACGCGGACGGCAATCCGGTACCCCATGACGAATTCGGTTTTCCGGAGCCGGCGCGGCGGGGCAACATCTTCAATCCCAAGTACCGCGAGTACCTCCTGTCCTGGGCACGCATCCAGGTGGACGGCGGAGTCGACGGGCTCAACTTCGACGAGATCAACGCCGGATTCAGCGGCGGGTCGAAATACGGTTTCAACGGCAACGAGGGCTTCGACGACTACGCGATCGCCGACTTCAACCGGTACCTCTTGGAGAAGTATCCGGCCTTCACCGCCGCAGACTGGAAATCGCGCTTCGGTATGACCGACGACAACATCCCCCGTCGCGACGTGCCGGCCGGCGACCTGGCGGCCAACTTCAACTACCGTGCTTACCTGCGGGCCGGCGGCTGGAACCGCGACCCCCTGAACGCGGTGAACCCACTCGCCCGCGAGTGGGGCAGGGTGGTCGCCAACCGAATGTACGCCGAGGACACGTCGTTCACCGCCACATACATTCGCCGGTACTGGAAGGAGCTGGTCGACAAGACGCGGGCGTATTCCTGGCGCACCCGGCACCGCAACGTCCTCATCTCCTCGAACGGGCTGTGGCCCTATGTGGACTTCAACAGCGTCGGCATGTACCCGTGGAACCCGGACGAGCAGACACCCGACTTCCGGGGCGCCGACTACGTGCCGGTGGTAGAGGGCCACCTCAACGGCGCCAAGTCGCTCCAGTCGCAGTACCGCTACCTGAAGGAGCAGAGCGCCCGGATCGCGGGCCACGTGCCTGTCGTCGTGTTCATCGACTGGCCGAACGACATGATGACCAACTACCTCAACCTGCCGCTGCAGGAGAAGAAGGACTACTGGCAGATCTTCGGTGCCGAGGCGTACGCGAACGGCATCTTCCCCGCCTTCCACCTGAAGGACACAGTCGGCAGCCCCACCGCCACGGATCTCGGCATGATGGACTTCTTCAAGACCTACACCCGCTTCTACAAGGATCGTCGCGCGATCTTCAGCGACAACGTGATCAGCCCCCATGCGGTATGGGTCAGCGCGGCCCACATCGCGGCGAGCCTGCTCGTGCAGCGTGGCACCGGAAAGCGCTCCCTCCACCTCGTCAACCACAACTACGACCAGGGCATCACACCCCAGTCAGGGTTCACTGTGGAGGCTGACCTCGGCTCCTGCCCGCGTCGCGTCTCGCTGGTCTCGCCAGATTTCCCGCAGTCGAAGTCGCCGGCATTCTCCTGCCGGCACGGCAAGCTGAAACTGACCGTCGACCGCCTCGACCACTACAACATCATCCAGCTGTAGCCAGAGCCAGGGGTGTGTCCCGTGGCCGGACAGTCCCGCCCTCAAGACCACATCATGGGCCTGTCATCTGACGGATCCAGCGCGGTGAGCGGCCGGCCCAGCCTGCTCGTCAGGTCGGCGATCACCAGCTCGGTGAGCGTGCGTCCAGCCACCGGTCGAGAAACTCCGAGGTGCCGTACGGCTGCCACCCCAGACCGTTCACGTCGACCAGGACCACCGGCCACTCGGCCGGCTCGCCGCTGACAGGAAGCCACCAGCACGTCTCACCGCAGTCGAACATCCCCCACAACCGCAGCCCACCCGGCGCGGGCGCGATCGGCGACAATACCACCCGTTCCCCCGCGACCCGCCGAGCACGCAACCGCGCGCCCACCGCGGCCTGCTCGGCATCCAGGTCGAAGCCCTCCGGCACCCAGGACCAGGACCGAGGAGCCGCAGCACGCCGGCCGGCTTTCCGACGCCGTAATCGCCGACCGGCGCGGCATAGTCCGCCGGCACCTCGGCGGCCGCCTCGACCTGCGCCACCTGCCCGGCGACCTCGAGCTTGAGCCGCGCTCTCGGGAAGATGTCCTTCTGCGGTACGTCCTCCAGTACGAGCGGGGTGAACGCCCAGGCATAGAGAGGCGACACCGCGGGCAGGGCCTCACCCCGGTCCAGGCCGTCGCTCACTCGCGCGGCGAGCACCTCTGTCATGGGAGCGTCCACCAGCTGCCACTGCTCGTCCGGCCGATGCTGGACGAAGACCCTGGTCGGCCAGTCGTCCGGATCGGCGGACACCGAGGTGTCTCAGAAGTTGTACTCGCTTCCGCGCGACTCGCCCCACACCAGCAGACCACCCGGTTCGGGATGGAAGGCGCACGGAGGAGACGCCGGATCGTCGGCCCGGATGCCGCGCTGCAGACGCTGCCGCTGTTCGGGCTGCCCGAAATAGCCGCCGCGCCCGGAGCGGTGGGGCACCACGACCCGGATCCACTCCCCGACCGTGCCAGCACAGGCCCGTACCTCTCCGCGAACGTTGCGAGATCTTCCCTCCGCCGTCCCTTTCACGCGACCGCAGCCGACGTCGAACGCATTCCTCAGCCCGCTGCCGTCACCGCGTTCCCGATGCTTCATGCGTGGCGAGCTGACTGAGGAGTTTCGCGATGTCGTCCCACTGGGGCCACGGCATCAGGTGCGGAGAAGAACGGATAGGCCGAGGTCAATGGCTTGTTCGTCCGTGTGCGCAAGGTCTCGACGAGGCAGGCGTCCGCCAGTTCCCCGCGTCCCCGCGTCCCCGGGTCCGAGGCGGGTGAAGGTTGACGCACGGGCTCGATTCTTCGGATAGAGCTGTGCGATGCGCAGGTTGTTGCGGCCGGAGACGATGACGTCTGCGGTGGTGTGGGTCAGCGTCAGTCCCTCCTTGTCGTCCCCCGGACGAGGTTCTTCGCGACAGAACTGTCGCGCATGGTCGGCGTGATGTGCCGGTGCTACCTTCACCAGGACGTGCAGGACGTGCAGGACGTGCAAGACGTGCAGGACGTGCAGGACGCGTCGGCCAGCACAGTACGGGCGAGGTCCGCGGCCTCCTGCGGGGTCAGTTCCGTGCCACGCAGGAACGCCTCGGCGTGCGCGGCCTCACCCAGGACGGCTCTCGTCACCGCCATGATCCGATCCACGTCACCACGTTCGGCGGGCGGCAGCGGCGCGCCCACGCTTCGCCGTGCCGCGTCCGCCGCGCCGAGCAGCAGCGTCGCGCTCTCGGCTCGATCCGCGTCCCCGGACAGTGCCGCCGCGCCCGCCAATCCTTCGAGGGACAGGGCTACGGCCCGCGGCTCCCCGATCGAACGGGCGACCTCCAGCCCGCGCAGCTGACTGTCCGCGGCTCGCGCCGCGTCCCCGCGCAGCTCGGCGGTGAAACCCAGCTCGACCAGCAGCAGGTGCTCGCCGGCCGCCGAGGACACGAGCTCGTCGCGGAGCCGGGCCAGGTACGTCTCCGCCGCGCCGAGGTCACCGGACCGGCGGGCCCCGAGGGCGAGCCCCATGACCGCGTGCACCTCGCCGTAGACGTACCCCTGGTCCACGGCCCGCCGCAGGGCCTGTTCGTGCAGCTCACGGGCGTGATCCCAGTCATGGGAGAGCAGCGCCAGCCGACCCAGCCCGGACAGGCGGGCGGCGATCTCCGCCGCCAACTCGAGCTCCTCGGCGATGCGCAGCCCTTCGCTCTGGCGGCGGGCCGCCTCGATGTAGTCGCCCTTGATCTCGGCGAGCGTGGACAGCGGTGACACGGTCTGCAACTCGCCCCAGCGGTCCCCGAGCTCGTGGAAGAGCGCGGCGCTGCGCAGGCCGTCGCGGGTGACGGTGTCGAGGTCGCCATGAGCCAGTGCGTTCATGGCCCGCAGCCCGAGTACGGCCGCGGTGCCCCAGTCGTCGGAGGTCAGGAGGGCCTGCGCCCGGGCGTTGACCTCCTCGCCGGCGTCCGGGAGTCCGGCGTGAAAGAGGCCGTACGCGTGCAACCACAACGCCCGGCCCCGCCGTACCGGATCGGCGATCCCATCGTGGGGCGGCAGCTTCGGGCGGGAGCGGTCGCCGGTCAGCAGCGTGAACGCGCCTTCCAGCACGCGCAGCGCGGCGGCTTCAGGGGCGACGGTGAGCACCGCCGACAGGGTGCGGCGGCCCTCGCTCAGCCGGCCGCGCAGCAGCCACCACCAGCAGAGGGCGGTGGCCAGCCGGACGGCCGCGTCGGGGTGGCGAGCAGCGCCGCCTGTGACGGCAGCCCCATCCCCCTCGGCAGCCCCATCTCCCACGCCAGCCCCATCTCCCACGCCAGCCCCGTCCCTCATGGCAGCCCCGTCTCCCACGCCAGCCCCGTCTCCCAGGGCAGCCGCGCTCGGAAGGACGGCTGTATCCGGGGAGACGGCTTCCTGGAGCGCCGACCGGAAGTTGGCGGCTTCGGCGTCGAGGCGGCCGAGCCACGCCTGCTGCCGCGGGCCACGGAGCTGGGGCTCGGCCTGTTCGGCGAGCTCCAGGTAGTGGTGCAGATGCCGCTCGCGGACGCCGGCGAGTTCGTCCGCCTCGCGCAGCCGCTCCCTCGCGTACGCGGCCACCGATTCGAGCAGCCGATAACGCGGCCCCGCCGGGCTGCCGGCCATGACGACCAAGGATCGGTCGACCAGGCGCGTCACCAGGTCGGGGATCTCATCGCGGGCCACTCCGGCCCCTGCGCACACCGCCTCGGCCGCGTCCAGCGTGCAACCGCCGGCGAACACGGCCAGGCGGCGCAGCACCATCCGCTCCGGCTCGCTGAGCAGCTCCCAGCTCCAGTCGATCACCGCCCGCAGGGTCTGCTGCCGTGCCGGGGCGGCCCGCTGTCCGGCCGTGAGCACCCGGAACCGGTTCTCGAGCCGCGCCGCAAGCTCCCGCACTCCCAGGCCCCGCACCCGGGTCGCCGCCAGTTCGAGCGCGAGCGGGATACCGTCGAGGCGGTAGCAGATCTCGGCCACCGCTTCGCGGCTCTCGCCGTCGGGGACGAAGCCCGGGGCGGATGCGGAAGCCCGCTCGGTGAACAGCCGGATCGCGTCGGCCGGTTGGAGCGGCTCGACCAGGTACACGGTCTCGCCCGCCAGGCCGAGCGGCTCCCGGCTGGTGGCCAGGACGTTCGCCCCCGGCGCCGCGCGCAGCAGCAGATCCACGAGCTCGGCGGCCGGCTCGACGACCTGTTCGCAGTTGTCGAGCACGAGCAGTATCCGGCGCTCGCGCAGGGCGGCGGCCAGCCGGTCGGCGGGCGCCCTGGCCGTTCCGGGGCCCGGCGTACCGGCCGGGACGTGGTCGGGGCGCGGTGGGCTGGTCGGAACGTGGTCGGGGTGCGGTGGGCTGGTCGGAACGTGGTCGGGGTGCGGCGGGCCGGCCGGGACGTCGCCTCTCAGGCCGAGCGTGGCCGCGACCGCCTGCGCGAGGTCGGCCACGCCCCCGCGCTGGTCGGCGAGCTCGACCAGCCACACCCCATCCGGGAAGCGCGTACCCCGCGACGAGTCCTCCAGTGCCGCGATTCGGGTCGCGGCCTCCACCGCGACCCGCGTCTTGCCCACCCCGCCCGGCCCGATCAACGTGACAAGGCGGGCGCCGCCGAGAAGCCGGTCAACCTCCTCCAGAGCAGGCCCGCGCCCGACCAGAGCGGTGAGCTGGGCGGGAAGATTCGACAGAAGGCGATCTGGAACCGCAGGAGGCGGGCCGAGCGACGCGTCCTGGCGCAGAATCGCCTGGTGGAGCGCGGCCAGCTCCGGGCTGGGGTCGACGCCGAGCTCGTCCGCCAGCCGGTGCCGCAACTCCTCGTACGACGCCAGCGCCTCGCCCTGGCGACCGGCCAGGTAGAGGGCCCGGAGCTGAACGGCGCGCAGCCGTTCACGCAGCGGATGGCGGGCTACCAGAGCGGCGAGTTCTCCGGTGAGCAAGAGGTGGTCACCCGCGGCCAGGCGGGCCTCGGCCTGCTCCTCCACGACGGCGAGGCGCTGCTCGGCCAGACGGTGCGCCGCCGCGCGGGCGAACTCCTCGTCGGCGAAGTCTGCGTACGCCGGACCGCGCCACAGTTCGAGCGCCTCGGTGAGCAGCGCGGCCCGCGCCACCGGGTCGGCGGAGCGGGCCCCGGCCACCAGGGCCAGGAACCGGTCCGCGTCCACCTCGTCGGCCGGACCGAGGCGCAGCAGGTAGCCCGGCGCCTGGTAGGCCACCCGGTCGCGCCCGACAACCCGGCGTAGCTGGGAGACCTTGGCCTGCAAGGCGTTGGCGGGGTTGCCCGGCGGCCGCGCCCCCCACAGGTCGTCGATGAGCCGATCGGCGGCGACCGGCCGCCCCTCGTGTACGAGCAGATCGGCGAGCAGCGCCCTGACCTTGACTTCGAGAACCTTGACCGGCCGGCCCTCGTCGTCCCGCACCCTCAGCGGACCAAGCACTCCGAACCACACAGTGGTCACCGTACACAGCGCCGGCCGGCAGACCGTCAGCGGCCATCAGCGGACCATCAGCCACTCCGAAGCGCTCAGGAGCACAGTCGAACCCAGTCCCACCACATAGAGAGATCGGAACAAGACCATGACCGGCTCAGCGTTGACCTCCCGCCTGTTCGAACCCGCCAGGCTCGGCTCTCTCCACCTCCCCAACCGGCTGGTGATGGCGCCGCTGACGCGTAACCGCGCGTCGGCCGACGGCGTCCCCGCGCCGATCATGGCGACGTACTACGCCCAGCGCGCGTCCGCCGGGTTGATCATCGCCGAGGCCACCACGCCGAACGCGGTCGGGCAGACCTATCCCGACATTCCCGCCATCTACCACGACGGGCACGTGGCCGGCTGGCGGCGCGTGACCGGCGCGGTGCGCGCCGCGGGCGGCACTATGTTCCTGCAGTTGCAGCACGGCGGCCGGATCGGCCACCCGGACACCAGCGGGCTGACGCCGGTCGCGCCCTCGCCGGTGGTGTTCCCCGACTCGATCCACACGCCCGGCGGACCCAGGCCGGGGGTCGTGCCCCGCGAGATGACCGTCGCGGAGATCCGATCCACCGTGGACGACTTCGCCGCCGCCGCCCGGCGGGCCATCGACGCCGGGTTCGAGGGGGTGGAGGTGCACGGCGCCAACGGTTACCTCATCCACCAGTTCCTCTCGGACGTCATCAACAGGCGCGGCGACGCCTACGGCGGCTCGGTGGCCGGGCGCATCCGCTTCGCGGTCGAGGTGGTCGAGGCCGTCGCCGACGCGATCGGTCCCGACCGGGTGGGCCTGCGCATCGCACCCGGTGTCACGGCCAACGCCATGCGCGAGCACGACATCGAGCACGTCTATCCCGCGCTCGTCGGCGCGCTGGCGAACAAGGGCCTGGCCTACCTGCACGTGGTGTTCGCCGACCCCGCCCAGCCCCTGTTCCGCCGCATCCGCGCCGATTGGCGGGCGGCATTGATCGCCAACCCGTCGCTGCCCTGGCCGACCCCGTTCCCCGCCGACGGCGGTCGGCACGCGGGCGAGCGGCTGCTCGCGGCGGGCGCCGACCTGATCTCGCTCGGCCGCGCCTTCCTGGCCAACCCCGACCTGGTCGAACGGTTCCGCCGCGGCGCACCGCTCAACCCGGTGCGCGTGGAGCACTGGTACGGGGGTGGCGAGCTCGGCTACACCGACTACCCGGCGCTGGCCGCCGCCCGGGAGGAGCGCGCTCCGGTCGCGGTCTGAGCTCCTGCCGTGATCTTCAGTACGGCCGCTACCAGGTCTTCCACCCCAGCCCACAGACCAGCCCACAGAACCAGCCCACAGAACCAGCCCACAGAACCAGCCCACAGAACCAGCCCACAGAACCAGCCCACAGACCCGGACATCGTGCCGAACGCGGACGACGCCGGTGCGATTGAGGTGCTATATATTCATTATAAGTAGCGTCAACTCAAATCAGAGGAGCGCCGCCATGGAGTTCATCGCTCTGGCAGGGCTGGGCGGGATCGGGTTCGTGCTCGTGGGAATCGTGGTCAATGTCCTCTACCTCCGCTCCGGCCTCCCGCTGCCGACTTCGGGCAAGGGCCTGGACGCGGCCACCGACTCGTTCGACGGGATCGCGGACGCGCTGAAGAAGCCGTCGGTGCTCGTACCGGTGACGTGGCTGTGCCTGACGCTCTTCGCGGCCGGGCTGCTGTCGGTGCTGTGGCGCGGAAACGCCGATCAGACGGCGTGGGCGCTGGTGGGCTTCGCCGGCGTGCTGCTGCAGAACGCGACGTTCGCCTGCGTCGAGGCGCTCCGGTTCGGCATGGCCACCGCCGCCCGCCATGGACGCGGCTCGATGGCGGGGCTGTGGGGGATGAGCAACGTGCTGTTCGGGCTCAACCAGACATTCCTGGCCATGGCGCTGCTCGGCTTCACCGTGGCCGGGGTCAGTGGTGGTCTCGTCCCCCTCTGGCAGGCGTACCTGGGATATCTCAGCGCCGCGCTGCTTGTCGTGTCTTCGCTCGCCGCCCCGTACAACGTCGAGGGCGGCAACCGCCTCGGACTGGCCGGGCTGATCGGGTGGCTGGGCTGGATCTCCTGGATCGTCGCCTACAGCGTCACCCTGCTGCTGCGCTAGCTTGCCCTACGCTACACATCATGAGCGCAGAGGGGGCCCGGCGCCGCTACGACTCGATCCGCCGTACGGCCCAGGCGATGGAGACTCGCGCCGACATCGCCCAGGCCGCGCGCCGGCTTTTTGTCGCCCGGGGCTGGACGGCGACGACCGTACGCGACGTCGCCCGCGAGGCGGGAGTCTCCGTGCCGACGGTGTACTCGGTGTACGGCAACAAGGCCGGCCTGACCAGGGCACTTGCGGACGCCGCCGGCCTGTCCGCCGACCCCTCCCGGCAACTCGCCGAGCTGGAGGCACCGGAAGCGACGCCCGAGCGGCAGCTCGCCGTGATGGCGGCCTTCGACCGGCGATTGTTCGAACACGCCGGGGACGTCATCGTGCCCCTGCGCGAAGCCGCCCGTACGGAGCCGGAACTGGCCACCCTCTACCGCGAAAGCCGCGCCCGCGCCGACGAGACCCGCGTGGCGGTGTTCTCCTCGTGGCAGGACGGCACCCTCCGCCCCGGCCTCGACGTGCCGGCCGCCGCCGACATCTACGCGGGCCTGTGCAGCATCGACGTCTACACCACGCTCACCGCCGAACGCGGCTGGCCGCCGGACCGCGTCGAGCGATGGTGGGGCGAAGCGCTGGCCCGCGAACTCCTGAACACGCCGCCGAACCACCGCTAGGCACTGAGGCGCTCGCCTTCTCGGTACCTCCAGCGGTGGCCGGGACGTCCGTGCAGAGTCCGGGTCCGGGGGAGCGATCGCGCAGCTCAGAAGTACTTCGAGGTCAGGTCGGTGGTGGGCCAGGAGGACACGGTCACCTTGTTCATGTCGTCGTCGATCCCGTCGTAGTCGAGCGACCCGCTCTCCTCGCGCCGGTTGAACAGCAGGGCGTAGCTGAACCCGTTCTGCAGCCGCGCGAGGTAGGCGAACGTGCCCGGCATCGAGCCGTTGTGCCAGGTGTTGAGGTGGCCGGTGACCTGGCGGCACCACCAGCCGCCGCCGTACCAGGAGCCGTACTCGTTGACGCCGATCTCCGGCTTGGCCACCAGCGTGGCGATCGAGGCCGAGCTCAGCACGGTGCCCGGCCGGTCGAAGGCGAGGGTCCAGCGGACCAGGTCCACGGCGGAGGCCAGCCAGCCGCCGTTGGCGTCCTGGTTGGGCATGTTGAAGCCGCCGTAGGGGTACGGGACGGTGGTTCCGGAGGTGTCCAGCACGGTCTTGTTCGTGTACTGCGACTCATACCTGACCTCTCCGGCCGCGGCCTCGCTCCTGAGGCTCTCGCCGAGCCTCATGCGGGTGATGCCGAGCGGCTGGAGCAGCTTGGTCGTGATGTACGTCTCGTAGGGCTGGCCCGAGACCTTCTCGATGATCCGGCCGAGCAGCAGGTACCCGTAGTTGCTGTAGACCATCTTGGTGCCTGGGGCGTGGTCGAGCGGGCGGGCGGTGGCGTACCGGATGATGTCGTCGTGCCCGATCGGCAGCGGCACGTCGAGCGCGGCCGAGATGGTGTGGTCCAGCCAGAGCTGGTCCTTGGAGACGTCGCGATCCCAGCCGCCGAGGTGCTGCATGAGGCGGAGCACGGTGACCTGCTCCATCCGGGCGTCGGCCGGGGTGAGGCCGAGCAACTGGGTGACCTTGGCCGACAGGCTCAGCTTGCCGTCCTGCACCAGGCGCATGACGGCGGCCGAGGTGATGTTCTTGCTCAGGCTGGCGATCCGGAACAACGACGTCGGCGATGGGACGGACGGAACCCTGGAGTAGTCGTCGTAGCAGTAGCCGCGCGCGAGCAGGATCTTGCCGTTCTTCATGATGGCCAGCTGCGCCGCCCTGATCTGGCGATCCAGCACGAACTTCTTGAGCAGGTTGTCGTACCCCGCCAGTTGCGTCGGCGCGGTTCCCGTCACCCGTACGACAGGGGCGGGTGGCGCCGCCTGCGCCGGTCGCCCGGCGATCAGCGCCGTCGGCGCCGCCGCGAGAAGAGTTCTGCGGGAAAGGCCGGTCACATACGCCCCTTAAGCTCACATCCGATACTTGAGTCACATAGCTTACGGATGTCATGGTCTTCGTCGAAGCGGACCGGCAGGCGTAGCGAGCGGCTGCACCACTGGCTTCACCCCGCGGGGTCTCCGGGATGCAACGCCGCGGTCCGAGTCCGCTCGCCCGCCCGAGTCGGCCAGTCAAGGGCGGCGGAAAAGGGGCGGCGGAAAGGGGCGGCGGAAAGGGGCGGCTCTACACGCGGGACGTTTGTCCTGACTCGCTATCGCCACTGACCGGCGGTTGCTGCTCGCGCCCCTGCTCTCCCCGAGATCCTGGCCCCCGGTAGGCGGTCGGCCCGTCCTCAACCGCCAGCCGGCGGTGTGACGTGGTGGGGAGAGACCCCGGCGATGGTCCTGAGCCGGTCGGTGCGCCAGGCCACGATGTAGTCGAACGTGGCGCCGCCCTCCACGGGGATGAAGGCTATGTCGGGAGGCGGGCAGAGGTCCGGCATCTGGGCGGCCGGCGAGGGCGACCCGTGGCCTGAGGTGACGTGGGCGAGGATCTCGTGGAAGCCTGGCAGGCAGACGGCCTCACGGCCGGGCACCGGCAGGCGATGGCTGATCCAGCAGCCGGACATGTCGTTGGCGAAGAACCCTTTATGTGCGATCTCGCCGTAGCCGACGCTGGCGCGGCGCGCCGCGGGTCGTCTGCAGGCACGCCGAGCACCGCCGGCTCCGACGGCAACACCGGTCGGACGGCAACACCGGTCGGACGGCAACACTGGTCCGACGGCGAGCTCCGGCTCCCGGACCAGCAGGGCAGCACCAACAGACCGACCTCCACCCGCCCCTCGTATGGACTGGCCGCAGCCTGCTGGGCTTCGGCGGCCCATGGCCGTCCGTGGAGAGGGGACGTGTACTCAGCGGGTGAGCGTGCAACCGCAGTGGGGTTACGCACCTATGTGGCACGATCGCCCATGGTGTTCGTCCAATGTCCGGGGTGGTTGCGGTGGGTACCGAGGGCCGGGATGGCGGGGAAGTAAGGCGTGAACTGGGAAAACGCCGTAAAGAACATCTCCCTTATATCCCCTGATCATGGTCTTGCGGCTGCATGGGGGCACCGTCAGCTGCCTACCAAGGGCGCAAAGCCAAAAACCTGCGGCTGAGAAACCGCAGGTCAGGGGCTGAGAATGCCTATGTAGCCGAAGTGCCCCCGGCAGGATTCGAACCTGCGGCACCCGCTTTAGGAGAGAGGGGCCAGTCCAGTCGACTTATTCAGGTTGACCTGCGGAAACTCGCTCTAAGCCGTAGGTTGCAATGTAGATCATCCCGCAGATGTCCCCATCGGATTCGGGTCGCGGCAGAGCTCGTCTGTGACGTGCATTCGCGTCACTCGGGCTTGCTGCTCCGCCTTGAGCCGCTCGGCTGCCTGAACAGGTGGCTCCGGCGCAGAACGGCGGGCCCTGGGCTCGTGTCACCCGCAGCCCAATGTCATTGTCGCTGAACTACTGCAGGAGGTGCCCTTCCCTCAACCGCGGCCAGCTCACCGACGGGCTCCACGGTGAGGGCCTGGCCGACGTGTCTTCCGCGGCTTCTTCGACCGCCCTCCCTAGTCGGCTGACATTTTGCCCGGGAGGGCCACACCGGCTTTCACGGACAAGTAGTCACAGGGACCTCATTTGTGACACACCGTCGAGGGTTGGAGAACTCAGCATGGATTCGCAGGACACACCGCCACAACCCGAGCCCGATGAAGTCACGCCCCCCAGGTACGAGGACGTGCCGGACCCGCTTCCCGATCCCGGGAAAGGAGGCCGCGGCTCCTTGGACGTGTGTAGCCTGCTTGTTCTCTTCAACGGCGTGGCAGCCTCTCTCGGCGGAGTGTACGTCACCACCTCTTCCGTGGCAATCACCGTTACCGCCGGATTGACGGCACTGCTCATCGCCCTACTGATCGCGATGAAGAAGTGATGAGGACCCGTGCAGAAAGATCTAGCTTCCCGTCTTTCACGCCAGGCACCTATGAGGGACCACATCACCGTGAGGGCGAGCAACGGAGCTCGGACAACGGAGGTCGGCAGTGGCACAGCAGAACGAGGGCGTGGTCGAGCCCAAAACCTCACATGAAGCAAGCCCGACCGTCCGGAAATCGGCCGAACAGTTCTACAGCAAGAACTGGCGTCTCTTGATGAAGGTGGCGATGCAACATGGTGCGTCACGTGAGGAGGCAGAGGACGCCGTCCACGAGATCATGATCGATATGCTGCGGCGATGGGACAAGATTCTCAATCACAAGTCCTATGCCGCCACTGCGGTCCTCAATTGCGTCATCAAGTGGCACAAGCGCGACAGGAGACAAGTCGAGCTGGCTCGGAAGATCAATTCACCCTCGGCAGAAGGAGGTGACTGGGACCGTCTGATGACCGTCTGGGAGAACCGGCAGTGGGTTGAGCAACTGCTCGACCGCTTGCCGCCGGCGCAACGCGAAGCCATGAGCTTGTACGTGGAAGGGCTGACCTCCTCGGAGATTGCCGAGGATCTCGACAAGCGCCCGGCCACCGTTCGCAAGAACCTTCAGTTCGCTCGTGAGCGACTGAGGCAGCTACAAGAACTCGATCGACAAGCGGATTCGCGCGCCATCGACACGGCGTTTCAGGCTAGAAAGGGGGACGCCCAGTGAGTGCCAACGGCCATGCGCTCGGGACTCCGGAGGAGCCGTTCTCACCGGCTCAACAGGACCCAGTGACGGACTACCTGAACTTCGTCAACGAAATCAGCGACGTTGTCGATGAGATCTCCGATAAGGAACTGAAGGATCAGAAGAGGCGGATATTCGGAGATCCGGATCCCTTGGAGACGCCCTCGCGGGCAAGGCGGGGTCGATTGCGGGAGCTCCTGCCTCCGTGGACGGGCCTCTTGGCAGCAGTCTGCGCTTTCCTCTTTTCGGCGATCGGCTCGCTCATCGCAGCTGACATCGAGCAGGAGCGCGACGGTCATACGACGGTGACCGAGGCGGGAGGTATTCACCGAGAAGTGCAACTAGCGGCGGATCCTCTCAGAAAGGGATATGTGGCGACCTTCAACCAGGAAGGGACGCTCCTGGCCACTGCGGTAACCAAGAATAGGCGCCATGTCGGTACCGAGGACGAGAACGTCGAGCTGATGACCTGGGACGCGGGCACCGGGCGGCAGGTCGGCCAGCCGCTCAGCGTGACCGGCAGGATTTACGCCTTGGCATTTAGCCCTGACGGGCGAATCCTTGCGGCGGGAGGGCGACAGAGCGTGCGGTTGTGGGACGTGAGCAGCTGGAGCCAGATCGCTACCTTGACGGACTACGCGGATCTGGTGACGTCACTGTCCTTCAGTTCGAATGGCCGGGTGTTGGCCACCGGTGAGGGGCATTCGGTGAGACTGTGGGATCTGGACGCCGGCAAGGAGATCGGTGTCGTGTCAGGGTACGCGGACCCTGTGATCTCGGTGGCGTTCAGTCCGGATGGCCGGCGGTTGGCCACCGGTGACGGGCATTCGGTGAGACTGTGGGATCTGGACGCCGGCAAGGAGACCGATGTCATGACGAGGTACGCGGCTTCGACGACGTCACTGTCCTTCAGTTCGAATGGCCGGGTGTTGGCTGCTGGTGAGGGGCATTCGGTGAGACTGTGGGATCTGGACGCCGGCAAGGAGATCGGTGTCGTGTCAGGGTACGCGGACCCTGTGATCTCGGTGGCGTTCAGTCCGGATGGGCGCAGACTGGCAAGTATCGGAGGAAAGGGGACCGTGTCGTTGCGGGATCTACCCCGACCAATGCATCCACCGACCACGTGACCCGACTTGGAGAGCCTAATCTGGAAACCCCTAGCGCAGGCGGGGATTCGAGATCCGAGGCCCTCCATCAAGCCGTACCTTCGGCGTGATAGAGGACCTCCTGCACGGCAAGGCGCCGTCCAAGGGCTAGGGGCAGCCGCCAGGCGGCAAGGTGGGCGAGTGCAGTGTCTCCGGTGGGGCACCAACTTACGCGATCGTCATGCCTAACCAATTGAACACCGCTGTAGGAATGCGCGGCTATAACGGCCCTGACATGTCGACCGAGCTGCACTAACGCAACGCGCAGTGTGCATCCTCCACAAGATTATCCCGCACACGTCCCCTATCCGTCACCGTCAGCGCGCTCCGAAAGGACGGGCAGCATATGCGGCAGTGCCAATGGGGTCCGGACGACGGCGACGGGGGAGGAACGCATCGACGTGATCGTTCCGATGATGCGGGCATACGGGCCATGGCCGAGTGCCATAGCTGGGCAGCGGGAGCAAGGGCGGCCCGTTCTGCTGGGCGTCGCCGTGGTCTGCAAGTGCTGAACATGGGAGAGCGCGTCGCCAGGGGTATCAGCCACGATCTTGTACCAGTGGCCGTCATGGTCGGCTGGCGGCAGCGACCGGGCCCTCTCATCGCTAATGGGTCGGTACACGCTCCTACCGATCACCCGCACGAAGAAGGTGCGGTCGAGGATGTCACACGTGTCGTCGGTGGGAGCATGCTTGCGAAGCCACGTAAGGGTGCGTGACATGGTTGCCGGCCCGTACAGCACCTCTGAGGGAAACCGCGTTGACTCGTAGCGGCTGTCCAAGAACATTAGGTCCGGGTCGTCGAGGACACAGCGGATCACGGCGTGCCGCCAACCGGGCCCATAGTCCCAATTCTGGAGAGGCAACGACTGCACAGGCGTGATCGCCACGTTCTCACGCTCCCAGCTGAGGACAGTGACGACGCGCTCCATCGGCGCCGGATATAGGCGCCCGCCCGGCGTCGCTTGTCCCCAGAGCTGGTTGATGAACTCTGCGACGTCGGAGATTGTGCGCGCTGCTTCGACCGGGGTTAGGAGGTAGAAGCAGTTGGGGTGGGCGGCGGTGTTCCGGAGCGTGCACAAAGCGTGCTCAAGGCTGCGGTTGCGTTGCCCTCGCAGCAGCCCGACATGACGCGCCCAGACGCGCAGGTCATGCAGATGCGCGTCAAACGGGATAGGTCGCCGTCCGGGGTTGGCCTGCAGCCGCCAGCCGCGGTTCCGATGGGTCGCTTCGACAACTTGCTCATAGCGGCTAGCGGGCACGACATGGCGGGCATGACTGGCGTCGACGAATGTCACGGTGCCGTTGTGGAAGGCGACGAACCGGTCCCGGAGTGCTTGTTCAATGACGAACAGAGCCCGGTCGTGCACAGCGGTGAAAACCTCGTAGCGGAAGATCCCCAGAACGTACAAGTCCCGCAGCATGTCGAAGGATCGGCGGGTGCCGTCCGAGACAACCGGCGAGAGCGTACGAGCTGCCATGATGGCCTGCTGATACTCCGCGGCAGCCTCAGGGGTCAATGCCCAGTCGATGCCGAGCCCATACGGGGTGAAGCGTAGGGTTCGCTCATCCGGCGTTTGAAGCTCGCTCAACGATTTCATGTTCACGGGGTCACCTGCAGCGTTAGCGTCGACCAGCCCGCCAGAATACAACCTTGTCACAGCCTTAAGTAGTTGCGTTTGGAGGATGTTAAGGCCACCGCGCCTGCGTCGTGGACGCTCGAAGGCGCCGTCATGCAACCTGGCTGACGGGCGGGTTGCGCGAGGTGCCCGTTTTTCATGTTTTCATGCTCATGTGAGGTTGGTGCCGGTAGTATCCCGGATGTAGATTCGTCGTGGATTGGTGGGGATTGTGGTGGATGAAACGCTGAAGCTTCGGATGAGCGGAGATTTTGCCGAGCAGGAGCTCCGGTCGCTCTACGATTGGCTGATGAGGGACCTCGATGCTCTTGACTATATGGACGTGCGCCTGCAGTCTAAGGATCCGGAGCCCGGTGAGATGGGTGACACTCTCGATCTCATCGCTCTGGCCGTGACAAGCGCATTGCAATGGCCCGCCTTCATCGAGACACTATCGCAGTGGCGTGGAACGCGGCGGCATCGCCCACAGGTGACCATTGAACGTGGGGGGACCACCGTCGTAGTATCTGAGGCGGAGTCGGAACTCGTGGTCCAGATTCTTAAGGCGTTGGAGGAGAACGATTGAATCTCCCTGATCCCTTAACTTCGCGTGCTGTGCTGATTGGCACGAGTAAGTACACCTATCTAGGGTCTCTCCCTGCCGTTGAAAACAACCTGACGACGTTGAGTGGTCTCCTTCAGAGATCTGACCTGTGGGGACTGCCGGCGGAGCACTGTGCGATTGTCCATAATCCCACCACGGTAGATGCGATGATGGATCCACTGTGGCAAGCTCGAGAAGAGGCAAAAGACACTCTTATCGTGTACTTCGCTGGCCATGGATTGATGCATTCCGTGGAGAGCGATCTGTATCTCACTCTAGTAGACTCGCATAAGGACCGCATGTACAGTGCGGTGGCCTATGACACGGTACGAAACGAGCTTCGAGCGAGTCGCGCGCGGCGCAAAATTGTAATCCTGGACTGTTGCTACAGTGGACTTGCGCTAGGGCTAATGGGTGCCGAAGATAGTACGGAGCGTGTCGCCAACAATGCCCGTGTCGCCGGCACATATTTGATGACGGCGACGGCCGAGAATAAGACAGCGCTCGGCGGTCTCGACACCTATACAGCCTTCACTGGCGAGCTCATACATCTCATCAGTGCAGGAATTCCAGAGCAGCCTGAGTTCCTAGAGCTGGATGCAATTTTCCAACATGCACGCGAGTCGCTGCGGGATAAGGGTCTTCCTATCCCACAGAAGCGCGAGTCAAACTTTGCGGCGCATCTCGCCTTGGTGCGTAATCGTGCACATAAAAGCCAGCAACGGATCACGACAAAAGAGTTCTACGGTGTCATCGAGGGGATCCGACCGGGGACTATTTTCGAGAGCCGTCGAGCTCTGCACGACGCGGGTGTGCACCGACCGTTGCAGGCAGGCATCTGCGGCACTGCTGAGCGGGGCGGCGCCGAGTCCATCGTCGTTTCGGGCGGCTACAAGGACGATGAGGATTACGGGGATGTGATCATCTACACCGGTCATGGTGGGCGTGATCCTAATACTGGCGTGCAGGTCAAAGACCAGTCGGCAGACGACTCGGGCAATGCTGCTCTCATCAAGAGCATTATGACTGGACTGCCAGTTCGGGTCGTTCGTGGTGCTGGGGGCGACAAGGAATTCTCGCCGCCAGCTGGTTATAGTTACGACGGGATCTTCACGGTAGCCGATTACTGGACCAAACGCAGCGTCGATGGGCCTACCGTCCTCCAGTTCCGACTTGAGCAGATAGATGACGGGTCGCCTAAGAAGACTGGGGCACTCCGTCTGAGTCGCAAGCTTTCCCCTGGGCGTAGGGAAGAGGTCGCTCCAGGAGTCTATGCGGACAGGCTGCTGGCGACGGAGCTAAAGCAAGTGTACGACCATGCATGTCAGATATGCGGCACCGTGCTAGAAGTGCCAGGTGGCCTACGCATTGCCGCTACCGTGCATATCCGTGGGCGGGAGCAGCCTCACTTGGGGCCTGATAGCAAAGACAACATGCTTTGTCTGTGTCCCAACCATCGAGACCTTTTCAAATATGGGGCGATCACTATTGAGGATGATTACAGCGTAATTGATCGGACGGATGGCGAGACAATCGGAAAGCTTGTGCTGAAGCATGATGTTGATCGTGACCATCTTCGCTATCATCGCCAGCATCACACTCTTGGGTCCGGCGGCTCGACGGGAAATTGAATGCAGCTCTAAATAGAGAGAGTTTCTACTTCCCGGACCGTGTCAATCAATGCGGAAATTTAAGCGTGTGAATTGGAGCAGGTAGCCTCGATTCTTCAGCGGGCGGTGCTGTGTGAGTGGCTCCGCGATTTGCCCGTAATGTCCCCGACGCGGTTGGGGCGGGCCGTCGCATGACGCTGCGGGGGCGCCGGGTTCCACGGACCCGGAGCAG
>NZ_JBQQCB010000150.1:0-23057 GCF_052246675.1 Nonomuraea sp. KM90
ATCGGCCCGGCGATCAGGCTCGCGGCCAGCGCCAGGCCCTCCTCGCCGGCGGCGTCCGGATGCAGCTCGCCGCGCTCGACGGCGTCCCTGATCAGCGTGGCGAAGTGCTCGTGGATGGCCAGGGCGGGCGCGTACGACTCCGGCGACGGGGTGAATCCGGGCACCGGCCGCCAGAACAGGAGCTGCGCGAGCACCTGGTTGTCCATGATCCACCGGGCGCCGGCCTCCAGCGAGGCCCCCATCCCGCGCAGCCCCGGCTCCCCCGGCCCGCGTACGGCGGCCAGATAGCCCTCCTGCCCGAGCTTGAACAGCGCGTCGTAGACCGCGTGCCGGGACGGGAAGTACTTGTACAGCGAGGGCGGCCGCACCCCCAGCCGCCTGGCCACGGTCGCCAGGCTCAGCCCCGCGACCCCCTCCTCCGCCATCACGTCGAGCGCGATGCGCAGGATCTCGGCCTGCGTCTCGGCTCTCCGCCGGGCCCGGCGGTCGGGAATGTCTGCCATGCCGGATAGCTTAAGCTAATAGTAGTAGCCAAAGCTATGGGAGGTAGGCACGTGTCGCGCGACATCGAGCTGACCGGACTGCGGCAGAACAACCTCAAGGACGTCTCGCTGCGCCTGCCCAAGGAGCGGCTCACGGTGTTCACCGGCGTGTCGGGCTCCGGCAAGTCGTCGATCGTGTTCGGCACGATCGCCGTCGAGTCGCAGCGACAGCTCAACGAGACCTTCAGCGCGTTCGTCCGGAACCGGCTGCCCAAGCACGAGCGGCCCCGGGCCGAGCGCATGTCGAACCTGACGGCGGCCGTCGTCGTGGACCAGAAGCCGGTCGGCGGCGGGGCCCGCTCGACGGTGGGCACGATGACCGAGGTCCAGGCGCTGCTGCGGGTGCTGTTCTCGCGGCGCGGCGAGCCGTCGGCGGGCCCGGCCACGGCCTACAGCTTCAACGACCCGCAGGGCATGTGCCCGGGCTGCGACGGCCTGGGCCGGACGGTCGAGCTGGACCTCGACCGGCTGATCGACCCCGAGCTGTCGCTCAACCAGGGCGCGCTGGCCCTGCACCCGGTGGGCACGGCGCCGTGGCAGATCTACGCCGCCTCGGGGCTGTTCGACCCGGACAAGCCGCTGCGCGAGTTCACCGGTCGGGAGCGGGAGCTGCTGCTGCACGGGAGCGGGTTCAAGGTCAGGCGGGGCGAGTACATGAGCACCTACGAGGGCGTGGTGGTCCGCTTCGACCGGCTCTACCTCAAGCGGGCCCGCGAGCAGGTGGACGCCGAGGCCCGGCCGTACGTACGCGAGCGCACCTGCGGGGCCTGCGGCGGCGCCCGGCTCGACGCCGCCGCCCTGGCCTCCCGGATCGGCGGCCGCAACCTGGCCGACTACGCCGCGATGGAGGTCACCGACCTCATCGAGGTGCTCGAACGCCTCGGTGACCCGGTCGCGGAGGCGGCCGTGGAGTCGTTGCGCCGGATCGACGCCATCGGGCTGGGCTACCTCAGCCTCGACCGCGAGACGCCGACGCTGTCGGGCGGCGAGGCGCAGCGGCTCAAGACCGTGCGCAACCTGGGCAGCAGCCTGACCGGCATGACCTACATCTTCGACGAGCCCAGCGTCGGCCTGCACCCGCGCGACGTGCACCGCCTCGGCGACCTGCTGGTGGAGCTGCGCGACAAGGGCAACACGGTGCTGGTGGTCGAGCACGACCGCGACCTGATCACGCTCGCAGACCACGTCGTCGACCTGGGGCCGGGCGCGGGCGCCGACGGCGGGCGCGTGGTGTTCGAGGGCACGGTGGCCGGGCTGACCTCGGGCGGCACGCTGACCGGCCGCATGTTGCGGCGCACGACCGGGCTCAAGGAGCGCGTGCGCGAGCCGTCCGGGTGGCTGACCGTGGCGGGCGCGAGCGCCCACAACCTCAAGGACGTCACCGTACGCGTGCCGCTCGGCGTGCTCACCGCCGTGACCGGGGTGGCCGGGTCGGGCAAGAGCACGCTGATGCGGCAGGAGCTGGTGGCTCGGCACCCGGGGACCGTCCTGATCGACCAGTCGGCCATCGCCGCCTCCGCCCGCTCGACCCCCGCCACGTACCTGAACGCGATGGACCCGCTGCGCAGGATGTTCGCCGAGGCCAACGGGGTGGCGCCGGGGATGTTCAGCTTCAACTCGGCCGGGGCGTGCCCGGTGTGCAAGGGGCGCGGCGAGATCAGGACCGACCTGGCGTTCATGGACCCGGTGACGCGGGTGTGCGACCTGTGCGGGGGCAGCCGGTACAACGCGGAGGCGCTGTCGTACACGGTGGGCGGGCGGACGATCGCGGACGTGCTGGCGATGACGGCGGACGAGGCGGCGGCGGCGTTCGACCTGCCGGGCGTGGCCCGGCTGGGCGAGCTGGGGCTCGGCTACCTGACGCTCGGGCAGCCGCTGAGCACGTTGTCGGGCGGGGAGCGGCAGCGGCTGAAGCTGGCGCACCGGCTGCGCGAGCACGGTCAGGTGTACGTCTTCGACGAGCCGACCACGGGCCTGCACATGGCCGACGTCGACACGTTGCTGGCGCTGCTCGACCGGCTGGTGGGCGAGGGCAACACGGTGATCGTGGTGGAGCACGACCTCGACGTGGTCAAGCACGCCGACTGGGTGATCGACCTCGGTCCGGAGGCCGGGCAGCACGGGGGCAGGGTGGTGTTCGAGGGCACCCCGGCCCAGCTGACCGAAGCATCCACCTACACGGCGAAATATCTCGTCAAGTCACTAGATAGTGGTCGTCGCGGACGTCCATGATCGCCATATGGCCCGGCAGGTGGCCGATCGCGTACTCGACGCCGCTGGCCAGCACCGCCGCCTGCGGCGTCACCCCGCAGGCCCAGAAGAGCGGCACCTCCCCCGCCCGCACCTCCACGGGGTCGCCGTAGTCGGGCCGGGCCAGGTCGGCGATCCCGATCCCGGCCGGGTCGCCGGTGTGCACGGGCGCGCCGTGCACCATCGGGTAGCGTCCGCTCACCTCGACGGCGGTCTTCACCAGCTCGCCGGGCACCGGCCGCATCGAGACGACGAGCGGGCCCGACAGGCGGCCGGTGGCCTCGCAGGGCACGTCGGTGACGTACATCGGCACGTTCGTGCCCGCCTCCAGGTGCCGCACCGGCACCCCGGCGGCCAGCAGCGCCCGCTCGAAGGTGAAGCTGCAGCCGATGAGGAACGGCACCAGGTCCGCGCGCCACTCCGCCACCACGTCCCCGACGTCGGCGACCGCCGCGCCGTCGCGGTAGAGGCGGTAGCCGGGCAGGTCCGTACGAAGGTCGCCGGTGAACAGCGTGGTGGACCAGGCGCCGGGCTCCCCCACGTCGAGCACCGGGCACGCCTGGGGGTTGCGGTGGGCGAACAGCAGCAGCTCGTACCGCAGCTCGCTGGGCACGGCGATGAGATTGGCCTGGGCCCAGCCCCGGCACCAGCCGGCGGTGGGCCTGCGCTCGCCGGCGCGGAAGCGCTCCCGCGCCTGGGCGGGACTCAGATCGGCGACATCCACCCTCTGACAGTAAAGTGAGCGGCGTTCACCGGTCCACCTTCGGGGTAGCGGGGTGGCCGTGCGACTCGACGTGAACCTCCTCGACTACGTCCTCATCGCGATCTACTTCGCCACCGTGCTCGCCATCGGGTTCGCCGCACGAAAACGGATCAGCTCCAGCCTGGACTTCTTCCTGGCCGGGCGCGGGCTGCCGGCGTGGATCACCGGCCTGGCGTTCGTGTCGGCGAACCTGGGCGCGATCGAGATCCTCGGCATGGCGGCCCAGGGCGTGCAGTACGGCGCGATGACGCTGCACTACTACTGGATCGGCGCGGTGCCGGCGATGGTGTTCCTCGGCATCGTGATGATGCCGTTCTACTACCGCTCGAAGGTGCGCAGCGTCCCCGAGTTCCTGCGCAGGCGCTTCAACGGGGCCACCCAGCTGCTGAACGCGATCACGTTCGCGGTCGCGCAGGTCCTCATCGCCGGGGTCAACCTCTACGCGCTGGCGCTGGTCATCGAGTTACTGCTGGGCTGGCCGCTGGTGGTCTCGGTGGTGGTGTCGGCGGTGATCGTGCTGACGTACATCACGCTCGGCGGGCTCTCCGGGGCGATCTACAACGAGGTCCTGCAGTTCTTCGTGATCCTCGCCGGCCTGATCCCGCTCACCGTGCTCGGGCTGATCAAGGTGGGCGGCTTCTCCGGCCTGTTCGAGAAGGTACGCCAGAGCACCCTCGGCGAGGGCGGCCTGCACACCTGGGCGAACACGGCGACCGGTGACAACCCGATGCAGGCGCACTGGATCGGGATCGTGTTCGGGCTGGGGTTCGTGCTGTCGTTCGGCTACTGGACGACGAACTTCGCCGAGGTGCAGCGGGCCCTGTCGGCCAGGAACACGAACGCGGCCCGGCTGACGCCGATCGTCGCCGCGTTCCCGAAGATCCTCATCCCGCTGGTGACGGTGCTGCCCGGCCTGATCGCGCTCGTGCTGTTCAGCGGGTGGGGGCAGCAGCGGGAGTACAACTACGCGATCCCGGTGCTCATGGGCGACCTGCTGCCGAACGGGGTGCTGGGGATCGCCGTGACCGGGCTGCTGGCCTCGTTCATGGCGGGGATGGCGGCCAACATCAGCGGGTTCAACACGGTGTTCACCAACGACATCTGGCAGGCGCACCTCGCGCGGGACCGCGACGACAGCCACTACGTGCGCGTGGGCCGGATCGCGACCGTGGCGGGCGTGGCGCTGGGGGTGGGCACGGCGTTCATCGCCGCCGGCTACTCCAACATCATGAACTACCTGCAGACGCTGTTCTCGTTCTTCAACGCGCCGCTGTTCGCGACGTTCATCGTGGGGCTGCTCTGGCGGCGGATGACGCCGTGGGCCGGGTTCTGGGGGCTGCTCGCCGGCACGGTGGCCGCCTTCGCCTCGTACCTGTCGTACAAGGCGGGGCTGGTGGACTTCGGCACCGAGCTGAACGCCAGCTTCTGGGGCGCGGGCCTGGCCTTCTTCGTGGACGTGGTGGTGTCGGTGGTGGTCACGCTGTTCACCACGCCGAAGCCGGCCGAGGAGCTGCGCGGGCTGGTGTACGGGCTCAGCGCCGTGGACCTGGAGGACGACGCGCTGGCCGGGGACGCGCGGTGGTACCGCTCGCCCGTGCTGCTCGGCACCGGCGCGGTCGTCCTGGCGGCCTTGATGTACGGGGTGATCCTGTGAGCGACATCCGGATGATGATCGGCGGGCTGTTCCTGCTGTACGGCGTGATCCTGATCGTGGTGGGCGCCCTGGGCAGCGCGATCAACCTGTGGACGGGCCTGGCCATGGCCGTGTTCGGCGGCGCCTTCGTGGCGTGGGCCCGGTTCAGACGGCTCTGACCGGCTCCTCGGCCCGCTCGTCGTGGGCGTTCAGACGGCTCTGACCGGCTCCTTGGCCCGCTCGTCGTACGCCTGCCGGGCGGCGTGCACCTGGTCGGCGTGCTCGCCCGCCCAGGCGCCGATGGCCTGGAGGACGCCGATCGCGCTGCGGCCGAGGTCGGTGAGCTCGTAGTCGACCCTGGGCGGGATCGTCGGGTAGACGGTGCGGGTGACCAGGCCGTCGCGCTCCAGGGTGCGCAGGGTCTGCGACAACATCTTCTGGGTGATGCCGTCGAGCATCCTGCGCAGCTCGTTGAACCGCCTGGACCCGTCGAGCAGCGCTCCCATGACGAGCCCGGTCCACTTGTTGGTGAAGATGTCGAGCACGGTGCGGGGCTTGCACGCCTGGAGGAAGGCGTCGGCGCCGCCGAAGCTCCGGAGATCGGGAAAGGTGGTATCCATCAGGTACCTGAATACCAAACAGGTGCCTTCTTCACAACAGGTACCTCGGGTGACCAGCATGGATCCCGTGACAGAGAACATGCGTGCGATCGTTTACCGTTCGTTCGGCGAGCCCGAGGTGCTGGAACTGACCGAAGTGCCGCGGCCGGAGCCGCAGGCGCACGAGGTACTGGTACGGGTGAAGGCCGCCGGGGTCAACCCGCCTGACTGGAAGCTGCGGCGGACCCCGTACCCGCCGGACTACACCACGCCCCCGCTGACCCCCGGCTGGGACGTGTCGGGCGTCGTCGAGCAGGTCGGGGCCTACGTCGGCCGGTTCAAGCCGGGCGACGAGGTGTTCGGCATGCTCAACTTCCCGCTCTACGCCGGGGCCTACGCCGAGTACGTGGTGGCCCGGCCGCGGCAGTTCGCGCTCAAGCCCGCCGGGATCGACCACGTGCGGGCGGCGGCGCTGCCCATGCCGGGGCTGACGGTGTGGCAGGCGTTCTCCGACATCGCCGACGTCTCGCCGGGGCAGCGGGTGCTGGTGCACGCCGCCGGGGGCGGGGTGGGGCACCTGGCCGTGCAGCTGGCGAAGCTGCGCGGGGCGTACGTGATCGGCACGGCCCGTGGGGCCAAGCACGAGTTCGTCCGGGGGCTCGGGGCGGACGAGGTGATCGACTACACCGGCGTGGACTTCGCGTCGGCGGTGTCCGAGGTGGATCTCGTGGTGGACATCGTGGGCCGGGACTATCCGGCCAGGTCGCTGCCGCTGATCCGGCCCGGGGGCGCGTTCATCGGCGTGTCGGGGATGACGCCCGAGGACGTGGCCGCGTACACGGAGGCCGGGCTGCGGCACAGCGTGCTCGTCGTGGAGCCCGACCACGCGGGGCTGGCCGCGCTGGCCGAGCTGGTGGCCGACGGCAGGCTGGCCGTGCACGTGGACCAGGTCTTCCCGCTGGCCGAGGCCGCCAAGGCGCAGGCGCTGATGGAAAGCGGCGACTTCGTCGGCAAGCTCGTGCTGGAGATTTGACATTCCACCTCGCGTCAACCTACGTTGACCCTAGCTTGGTCAATCAAAGTTGACGGGGGTGTGTTTCGTGGACGCGTTGTCCCTCGCGGTGGCGGCGAACCTGCCGGTGATCCTCTGGGGCTCGCCCGGGACCGGGAAGACGTCGGCCGTGCTGGCGCTCGGGGAGCGGCTCGGACTGCCGGTGGAGGTCGTGGTGGGCTCGATCAGGGAGCCGAGCGACTTCGCCGGGTTGCCGGTGCTGCGCGACGGGCGGACCTGGTTCGCGCCGCCGCGGTGGGCGGAACGGCTGGCGTCGGCGGGGTCGGGGATCCTCTTCCTGGACGAGCTGACCACCGCGCCGCCCGCCGTCCAGGCCGCGATGCTGCGGGTGGTGCTGGAGCGGACGGTCGGGGACCTGACGCTGCCGCCCTCCGTGCGGATCGTGGCGGCGGCCAACCCGCCGGAGCAGGCCGCCGACGGGTGGGACCTGTCGGCGCCACTTGCCAACCGGCTGATCCATCTGGACTGGAAGGTGAGCGCCGCCTCGGTGGCCGAGGGGTTCACCGGCGGGTTCGCCGCGCCGTCGGCGCCCGATCTCGTGCTGGGGGCCGGGGAGATCGGGCGGGCTCGGGCGCTGGTGGGGGCCTTTCTGCGGGTACGGCCTGAGCTGGTGCTCGCCGTACCGGAGGGGGCGGGGCGGGCGTGGCCGAGTCCCCGTACGTGGGAGCTGGCCGCCACCGCCCTGGCCTGCACCTCCCCCACCGCCCTGGCCTCCACCTCCGCCCTGGCCTGCACCTCCGCCACCGTCTTGCGCACCGGCCCCGCTCACGCTTCCGCGCCCAGCCCCGCCTCCGGCGCCTCCGAGACGGACACCCCCTTCGGGGCGACCCCGGCCCGCACCTCGCGGACGAGCGCCCTCTCCGGCTCGGCCCACGCCTCGGGGACCGGTGTCGCCGAGGGCGGGGGCTTCGGGGTGGGGCCGGCCGAGGCGGAGCGGGTGCGGGCCGAGCTGGTGGTTGGTGCCGTCGGGGAGGCGGCCGGGTTCGAGCTGCTGTCCTGGCTCCGAGACCTGGACCTGCCCGACCCCGAGACCCTGCTCGCCGATCCCACCGCCCCACTGCCCGACCGCGTGGACCGGGTGCACGCCGTGCTCGGGTCGGTGGTGGCGCACGTGGCCGCCGACGGAGGTGCGGACTCGTGGCAGCGGGCATGGGCGCTCATCGCGCGGGTGGCCAGGCGCACCCCGGACGTGGCCGCCAGCGCCGCCCGCTCCCTCGCCGCCCGCCGCCCGCACGGCGCGACCCTGCCGTCCACCGTCCTGGACCTCGCCCCGATCCTCCGCTCCGCCGGGCTGATGCCATGAACCGCCCGGAAGACCACGAACGGGCGGCGGGCGAGCGGTTCGCCGGGGCGCGGTTGTGGGCGGCCGCGCGGGCGCCGTACCTGGCCTCGGCGCTCTTCGCCCTGACCCCCCTCGTCCACGACGCCGCCCCGCCCCGCCTCCCCGCCGACGAGCACTGGAACGTGCACGTGAACCCCGCGGCCACCGCCGCCACCCCCGTGCCCGAGCTCGGCTGGTGGCTGCTCCACCAGGTGGGCCACCTGCTCAGGGACCACCACGCCAGAGCAGAGCCGTACCGGGAGCCGGAGCCGCGCCTGCGCTGGGCCCGGGCCGCCGACGCCGAGATCAACGACGACCTCGCGGGCGACCTGGAAGACACCCCCGGTGACGCCATCTCCCCCGAGGCGCTGGGCCTGCCGGACGGCCTGCTCGCCGAACGCTACGCCGAGCTCCTCGATCTCATAGACGTCCCGCCCCACCTGACCGCGTGCGCCCGGCCCCCGTTCACCGGCCCGAGCGCGATGACGGCCCTGGAGCGCGAGCTCCTGGCCAGAGCCGTGGCCGCCGAGATCGAGGCGCGGGGCACGGCCCCCGCCGGCTGGCGGCGCTGGGTCGAGGCGACGCTGCGCCCCGAGGTGGACTGGCGGGCCAGGCTTGCCCGGCTCGTCAGGAGGGGCCTGACGCTGGCGGCGGGCCGGGTGGACTACAGCTACACCCGGCCGTCCAGGCGGGCGGCGTCCGTGCCGTCGATCGTCCTGCCCGCGCTGGTACGCCCGCTCCCCCGGATCGCCGTCCTGGTCGACACCTCGGGCAGCGTCACCCGTACCGAGCTGGCGCAGGCCCTCGGCGAGCTGGACGGCGTGCTGCGGGCGGCCGGGAACCGCCAGGTCGACGTGATCTGCTGCGACACCGAGGCCCACCCGGCCCAGCGCGTACGTGCCGCGGCCCGGATCGAGCTGGCCGGAGGTGGCGGCACGGACCTCAGGCCGGGATTCGCCGCGGCCGCCGCCACCGGAGCCGACCTGCTGATCGTGCTGACCGACGGCGACACGCCGTGGCCGGACCGGCGCCCCCGTCCCCACGTCGTGCTCTGCCTGTTCGGCGACCGCCACGCGGCACCGCCCTGGGCGAACACGGTCCGCCTCCCGCCCCACCCCGCGGACGCCGCCGCATGACGGAACACCCCTGCCCGCGGAAGCCGCCGCATGACGGAACACCCCGCCGCACGGGACCGGACGACCTCAGACGCGGCGGCACGCCGGCCGGATACCCGCAACGGGCAGGGTAGATAGGGAAGGAGCTCGGTGTGGCACGGTGGGACGGTTCGGAGGAGGGCTTCACCCAGGGAGAGGTGCGGCGGTGGCGGGCGGCCGGGTTCGGGCCCGAGGAGGCGGCGGCCTGGCGCGCGGCCGGTGTGACCGCGCCCGCCGACGCCCGGCTCTGGCGTACCGCCGCCGCCACCCCCGACACGGTCATCGCCTGGCAGCGGGCCGGCATGACGCCGGTGGAGGCGGTGCGCTGGCACGAGCTGGGCGTCGCCCCGCATGACGCGGCCCGCAGGCACCTGGCCGGCGAGCGACCGCGCCGGGTCCCCTTGCTGGCCCGGCTGGCCGCTCCGGAGCCGGCCGCCGAGCCCGACCCCGCGCTCGCGGAGGCGTTGCGGCGGTTGCTGCGCGCCGGCGTGCCCGCGGACGTGGCCCGTGCCTACGCCGACGCGGGCTGGCCCGGCGCCGAGGCCGAGGAATGGGCGCGGCGCCGGGTGGACCAGGGGGACGCGAGGGTGTTCAGGGCACTCGGGTTCACGGCCGCGGAGGCGGCGCGGACCGGGCTGCCCGCGGTGGAGGTGCTGGCCGCCTGGTGGGGCGCCGTCCCCTTGGCGGAGGTGGCGACCTGGTGCGCGGCCGGGTTCACGCCGGAGGAGGCGGCCGGGCAGCGGGCGGCAGGCGTCACGGCGGACCGGGCACGCGTGCTCCGCGCGCTGTCGGCCTTCGGCCCCGACCCGGCCTGACCCGCGTACGGCCAAGCCTCAGTATTCGACCTCGAACGTGTGCGGCCCCAGCCCGTACCCGTCGCCCTTCGGCACCACGTACCCGTGCTCGACCAGCGTGGCCAGGCTCGCCCGCACCTCCTCCTCGGTCAGCCCGGAAGATCGCACCAGGCCCGCCAGCCCGGCGCCGCCGGACTCGACCACCTTGGACGCCACGGCCTCGTACACGTGGATGTCCACGTCCGACAGGGCCTGGACATCATGACCCTCGGTCATGAGCGTTGCCTCGCTCCCTCCCTCAACCGGAGGGGATCGACCTCGCGATCCGGGTTGCGGCGGAGATATTCCGCCTCCAGCTCGCTGGTTCGGGCGGTGTGCATGGACAGCGCGTCGTCCGACCCGTGGAAAAAGGTATCGCTGCGGGTGAGGTGCAACTGGCGCAGCTCGCGTACGAGATCATCGTCGCTGAGCTGGGCAGCATCTATTCCCATCGTCGTCATGGGCTCCCCCTACCCCAGGAACCCTCAAACAATATCTGTCACATTTCCTGACATTTAGCCATTGTTTGTAAGAGATCGCCGCCTTACCTTCCCGTTATGGACCTCGAGCTCAGGCACCTCAGGATCGTCCGCGCGGTCGCGGACGCGGGAAGTGTGAGCAAGGCCGCGTCCCTGCTCGGGCTGGCACAACCAGCCCTGACCGCACAGCTCAAGCGTATCGAGAGGGTGCTCGGCGGCGCCCTCTTCGAGCGTGACCGTCACGGCGCCAGGCCCACCCGCCTCGGCGAACTCGTGCTCGCCCGGGCACGGGTGCTTCTCCCCGCAGCCAAAGAGCTGCAGGACGAAGCCGTACGTTTCGCTCACGCCCCCTCCCCCGGCTTCCGCATCGGCGCCACCAACGGGCCGATACTCGGCGGCCTGGTCGACCGGCTCGCCGCGGAGCGGACGGTCAGCACGTACACGTCCTGGTCGACGCACGAGCTGAACAGCATGGTCGAGCTCGGCCGCCTCGACTACGTGCTGACCGGCGCCTGCGGCGACTCCGGCACCCCCACCGGCACGCTCCTGTGGGAGACGATCAGCAACGACCCCGTCTTCTGCCTGGTCGCGGAGGATCATCCCGTCGCCAAGGAGAAGGAGGTGGCCCTGGCCGACCTGGCCGGGGAGCAGTGGGCAGTGACGCCGGGCGACGGCTGCTTCGCGGACTGCTTCGCGATGGCGTGCGCGCGGGCGGGTTTCACGCCTGGCACGATCTACGAGACCGACGTACCGACCTGTGCCCATCTCGCGCAGGTCGGCCGGGCCGTCGTGCTCTGCCAGGCCACCCACCAGGCCGCCCAGGGCCTGACCATGGTGCCGCTGGTCGGCGCGCCGCTGCGCTGGCGGCAGCTCCTCGGCCGGCATCCCACCGCCCCCGAGGCCTCCTGGGTGGTGGCGCAGGCGAAGCAGGCCCACATGGACGCGGTACGCCGCAGTCCCGTCTATTACGACTGGCTGGTACGTAACCCGGGTTACGGCACCGCTCCATAACACGGTGATAGGGGCAAAGTAGTACTCCTCCGTTTCCTGGCTCGCCGTTACCGTGACGGCACCCCCAGCAGCGAGGAGACAATCATGCTCCGGACCCCGGCGCTGATCGCGATCGCGATCGGCGCGTTAGTCATGACGGCAACCCCTGCCGTCGCCACCGCGAAACCGCCGTCCGGCGTGGTCGACGCCGTGCAGCGCGACCTCGGCATCACGAAGGAGCAGGCGCTCAACCGCCTGGCGAACGAGGCCCGCGGCAACGCCGCCGCGCCCCGGCCTGAGCAAGAGGCTCGGCGACCGCTATGCCGGAATCTGGTATGAGGGCGCCGAGAGCGCGCTGGTCGTGGCCAGCGTCGACGCCGCGGACACGGCCGAGATCACCCGCGCCGGCGCCCGGGCCGCCATCGTACCTCGCTCGTTCGCCCAGCTCAGCGCGGTCAAGGAGGGTCTGGACCGGACGGCGCCACCGGGCACCGTACACAGCTGGGCCGTCTCACCCCGGGACAACTCCATCGTCGTCCTGACCAGCGACGAGCAGGCCGCCCGATCCTGGGTGGCCGCCAGCGGCATGGACGCCGCCGCCGTGAAGTTCGAGCAGTCGGCCGAACGCCCGCGGTTGTTCTACGACATCCGGGGCGGGGACGCGTACTACACCTCTGAGGGCTACCGCTGCTCGGTCGGCTTCGCGGCCAGGCGCGGCACCCAGCTCGGCTTCACCACCGCCGGCCACTGCGGCTCCAACGGCGTCACCACGACCGGCTTCAACCGGGTGGCGCAGGGCACGTTCCAGATCTCGTCCTTCCCCGGGAACGACTACGCCTGGGTGGCCACGAACTCCAACTGGACCGCCCCCGGCGTGGTGAACGGCTACAGCGCCGGCATCCTCCCCGTCCGCGGCTCGGCCGTCACCCAGCCCCAGGGCTCGATCTGCCGCTCGGGCTCCACCACCCAGTGGCACTGCGGCACGGTCACCGCGCTCAACTCCACCGTCAACTACCCGGAGGGCACGGTGTCGGGCCTGACGCGTACCACGGTGTGCGCCGAAGGCGGGGACTCGGGCGGCTCGTTCATCTCGGGCGACCAGGCCCAGGGCATGACGTCGGGCGGCTCGGGCAACTGCTCGGTGGGCGGCACCACGTACTTCCAGCCCATCGGCGAGATCCTCTCGACGGGCGGCCTGACGCTGGTCACGGCCGGCGGCACCGACCCGCCGCCGCCGGGATGCCAGGGGTACGAGGAGACGTACAGTGGGTCGCTGAGCTCGAACCAGAGCGCGTACCAGCCGAACGGCTCCTACTACCAGGCGACGGTCTCGGGCACCCACGCCGCCTGCCTCGACGGGCCGAGCGGCGTGGACTTCGACGTCTACCTGCAGAAGTGGAACGGCTCGACCTGGTCCGTGGTGGCCAGGGGCGACAGCCCGAACCCTGACGAGACGATCAGCTACAGCGGTACGTCCGGGTATTACCGGTATCGCGTGCACGCTTACAGCGGCTCCGGCTCGTACACGCTGGGCCTGAACCGTCCATAACCCGCCTCAGCTCGGCCCGATTCGGCTCGGCCCGGCTCGATGCGGCCCGGCTCGATGCGGCCCGGCTCGATGCGGCCCGGCTCGATGCGGCCCGGCTCGATGCGGCCCGGCTCGATGCGGCCCGGCTCGATGCGGCCCGGCTCGATGCGGCCCGGCTCGATGCGGCTCGACTCGATGCGGCTCGGCTTGGGAGGCGGGCGCGAAACGCCCGCCTCCCCTTCCTCGCCGGTCGGGCTCTGGAGGCGGCACGGATATGGGACCGCGAACCGGCACTCGGTGCTCTACCACTGAGCTACACAGCCGAAGCCGCGGCGGGACTCGAACCCGCGACCACCCCATGGGAAGATGGATAACCGACCCGCTTCGACCCGTGCCGCCACCAACCCCGACCAACCCCCCGAACCCTAACCGGACCCTTCCCCCACCACACCCCATTTTCCTGCCGACTCCCGGCACCCTCGAGATTAAGATCGACTTGGGCTCCACTCACGGGGCTTGGCATGGAATGATGTCGGCGGAGACCTGTCTCCCGTTCAGCCGGGCACCACGACCGGATCCGATGCTCTAGCCTTAGCTTGCACGGAGCCTCGACAAGATCCTCTCGTCGCCTTGCGGTGCGCCGTACAACTCAATCCAGGGGCGGTAGCTCAGCCGGTCAGAGCATCGGACTCATAATCCGTGGGTCGTGGGTTCAAGTCCCACCCGCCCTACTCACCAATACCGCGTTCGACCTGGGGTTTCTCGGTTTCCGCCGGCCTCGAATCGCGCTGTTGATCATGGTTGGTTGCTCGGTGGTTGCTCTTGTGTATGGATCGTGTACGACGGTAGATCATTTCGAGGGCTATCGTCAGTTCAGACCCCGGTGACGACCATCAGAAGATCAAGCCAGAAGGCCTGCACGGCCTCGCCGGTCAACAGTGGCCTCAGGCGAGATCAAGCCTTGGCCAAGCCGGCTCGCCTTGCTCACCAGGTCTTTCTGACCAGCAGATTAAAGATCCGCTGCTTCTCGCAGCGAGCCGCTCGCCTGTAGGTGCCGAAAACCCTATCCATGGGCTGTGACCTGCCGGTTCTCGACACAGCTGAAGACCACGAGGCGGGGTACGCCAGGATGATGCATCGTGCTGCTGCGACTGCCCTACCTAGCGCTCACGAGCCTGTTCGCCGTCGTACGGCTGCTGCCGATGAGCGACACCAACAAGGACATCGAGATCTTGGCGCTGCGCCACCAACTCGTCGTCCTGCCACGTCAGATTGACAAACCCCGCCTCACCCGATCCGACCGGGCGTTCCTCGCCGCTCTGCTCCACCGACTCCCTCGGCTCAGGCTGCGGCAGCTCCACCTGATCGTCTCCCCCGAGACCGTCCTACGCTGGCACCGCGACCTACTACGCCGCCACCACGCCAAGGCATCCCGCCCGAAAGGGCCTGGCCGACCGCCCACCCACCGCCGCATCCAAACCCTCGTCCTGCGCCTGGCCCGGGAGAATCCGAGCTGGGGCTACCGGCGCATCCATGGCGAGCTGGCCATGTTGGCAATCAAGATCGCCCCCTCCACGGTATGGGAGATCCTCCACCGCAATGGGATCGAGCCCGCACCTCAGCGCGGGGGGGTCGGGGACTGCTGCGGCACCGGCGGCTGAGTCGTATCAGAGGTGTGCTCGGGGTGGAGCTTGACGGGGTGGATCAGGATCGAGGTCGAGGCGCGACGCAGCAGCTCGACGTTCTTGAAGCCGGTTGCGTGGTCGATGGTGACTTTGACGCACTTGATGTGGACGTCGTGGTGTCCGGGCTCGGCGAAGCGGGAGATGGAGATGGCGTGCTTGCCGAAGCCGCGGTTGGAGAGGTTGACTCCTGCCTCGCGGAAGGAGCGCCAGGAGCCCTTCAGGGTGAACGCGGTGGAGCCGACCACTCCGCGGTTGGCGCGGGCGGGACATTTCATCAGGACGCGGAGAACGTCCCTCTGGTGCAGCACGCGTGGCATGACGCGGAAGGACGACAGTTTGCGCAGCGGCGACGGCGGCGGCCCGTTGTCGTGGCGGACGGCCGCAGCGGGAAGAGCCTGGACCGTCAGAAGGGCGATCGCCACCGCCGTGCATCTCACAGGCCGCACTTGCTCTCTCCCCCCGCCATCGTGATCAGGTCGTTTCATTGTGGTGGCCCGATCATGTCGGGGAACGGTGCCACGCCGCGTAGCCCATGGTCAGCGGACGACTTCGAGGTTGGCCATCATGCCGTTGTCTTCGTGGTTGAGGATGTGGCAGTGGTAGGGGTACTTGCCGGTGAAGTTGTGGAATCTCATGCGGATGACGACTTGGCCGCGGGCGGGAAGTTGGACGGTGTCCTGCCAGCCGCGGAACGGGTACGGTCTGCCGTTGACGCTCATCAGCTGGAAGTCGTTGACGTGCACGTGGAAGGTGTGTTGTTCGTCGGCGACGTTGCGGACGACCCACTCCTCGGTGGTGTTGAGCTTGGCCCGTACGTCGATGCGGTCGGCGGCCCACTGTTTGCCGTTGATGTAGAACTGGCTGGTCTGGTCGTTCTCGGAGAAGGTGATGGTGCGCCGCTGGGCCAGGGGGTCGTGGCTCAGGTCGTCGATCTCGGCGAAGTCGGCCGGGAGGGCGGCCGGCCGCACGGGGTTGCCGGCGGAGTGCAGGGTGGCGAGCGTGGTCTGCGGGTAGTCGTCCCCGTCCGGGCCGGTGCTGTAGGCGGTGGTGATCAGCTGGGTCCGGCCGGGCGGAGGGCCTTGCACGAGGACGTCGTAGCGGCTGCCCGGTGGCAGGAGCAGCGCGTCGTCGCTCCAGGTGCGGTCGACCGGGTTGGCGTCCTGGGCCAGCACGGTGAAGCGGGCGCCCTGGAGTTGCACGTTGTAGGCGATGTCGGCGCCGATGTTGGCCAGGCGCCACAGCTGGGTCTCGCCGGGCCGAATGCCGATGATGGGGTTGACGAGTCCGTTCACGGTCCGGTTGGTGGGGGCGTTGCTGTCGATGTTGGCTGTGGGGATGACGCCGTTCTTGATCTGAACGTCCTTGAGCGCGATCAGCCGTTCGGTGATGCCGCGCAGGCCGGGCGGGAGGTAGCGCTTCAGGCCGTCGATGACGATCGCGCCGGACAGCCCGGCCAGCACCTGCGGCTCCGACAGCGGGTGCGCGTGCGAGTGGTACCAGTAGGTGCCGGGGGCGAGGTCCTCGCGCAGCCGATAGCTGTAGTGGTAGCTCTGTCCCGGCATGATGTGCAGGTAGATGTTGTCAGAATTGCCGCTCGGTGAGACGTGCCAGCCGTGAGTGTGCAGGTTGGTGTGCTCGCCCAGACGGTTGACCAGGGTCAGATCGAGCCGGTCGCCGGGCCGCAGGCGCAGGGTCGGCGGCATGTAGTGGCCGTTGTAGGTCATCGCCCGCACGTCCTGCCCGGCCAGCCGGACGGTGCGCCGCTCCACCACCAGCCGCACGCGCAGCAGGCCGTTGCTGCTCCTCAGCTCCTGCGGCTGGCGAAAGACCGGCTGAGCCCCCGCGGTCGGAGAGACCGGGCTGGCGGGCACGATCCGCATCGTGGCCGGGCCGGCGCAGCCCGTCGCCAGCACGAGCACCAGTCCCGACAAGGCGATGAAACGTGACAAGGACATGGCGCTCCTCCGACATGATGTGAGACGCCCGCGTCAATGCCCCGTGGGCCGCCCGCTCATACCCACCCGACCTGCATTTTCACCAAGATTGACCGGGCGCGGGTGGAGCGACTCAGAGCAGACGTGTAGGGGCGCACCAATCGCGCGTAGTGGGCAAGGCGGTCGCCGTGCCGGTCATGGGCGCGAGCCTCCGGCCGTGGGGTCGCCCCCGTAGCGGGCATTCGGGTTCGGCCGGCTTTTGGCGCCGGAGATGGTGCCCACCGCGACCGCAGCGTGACGGGCAGGCCAGTTCCTCATAGCCTGCGTCGGGCAGCCACACCAGGCCTCATACAGGTGCTCGGCGTCGCAGGGGCTGCCGCTCTCGTCGTCCACCTCGTCGCCGCGGATGAGCTCGCACGCCACGCCGTAGGCGGTGGCGCGGTCGACGGCGGCGCGCGCTTGGGCTAGTAGGATGGCGGCTCGCTAAGGAGCCCTATGTCAACCCCTCCGGCTCCGGGGATCCCTCGGGGGCCCCGCTCCCCGCCGCTGTCTCCCCCTCCGGGATGGCTGCCAGGCACAGCGTCTGCCACCCGTCCGCCCCCGCCGCCACCCGCCAGCCGGGCGGCCACACCCGCATCACGTCAGCGGCCGCCGGCGCCACCCGCACATCCCCCAGCTCCGCGCTGTCCAGTCCCATCGCCCCGCCAAACGTGGCGCTGCCGGTGATGGTCGCCTCGGTGAAGTTGGCGTCGCCGGTGAAGGTCACCACGCCGAAGTAGGCGTCGCCGGTGAAGGTCACCACGCCGAAGTAGGCGTCGCCGGTGAAGGTCACCACGCCGAAGTAGGCGTCGCCGGTGAAGGTCACCACGCCGAAGTAGGCGTCGCCGGTGAAGGTCGCCCCGCCGAAGTAGGCGTCGCCGGTGAAGGTCACCACGCCGAACCCGGTGGCACCGATGAAGGTCGCCCCGCCGAACGAGGACGCCGCCAAGCGCGTGCCGGGCAGAAAACGCGGCCTGGCGGTAGACGTGCTGGGGCTGGTCATCGCCGTGGTCATGCTTGCCGCCTCGGCACATGAGAACACCGCCGGGATCGCCCTGCTGGACCGGGTCGCCGCCACCATCGAGGGCACGGTGACCAAAGCGCTGGTCGACCAGGGCTTTAAGAACACGGTCGTCGCGCACAGCTCCGACCTGGGAATCGACGTCGAGATCATCGAACGCAACCCCACCGACAAGGGATTCGTCCCCCAGCCGAAACGATGGGTCGTCGAGCAGGCATACGGCATCTTGATGTTCCACCGGCGTCTGGTCCGCGACTACGAGTACCTGCCGGCCAGTTCCGAATCGCGGGTGTATTGGGCAATGACGGACGTGATGTCCCGCCGCCTGACCCATGGCCCCACCCCGCCATGGCGGTGGACATGACCGAGCCCGACGTGCGCCAGCCCGACCCCGGCGCCTGGCTCCTGGACCGGATCGACGCCCGCGAGCGCTCTGTGACCTGCCAGATCGAGCAGACCCAGGCGGAGATCGACACGCTTACCGCGCGTCTGAACGACCTCAGCCAGGCGATCGAGCACCTGCGGATCAGCCGCAAGACCCTCCTCTCCCTCGCCGAAGAGGACCTCGCACTGATCGAGCCCGTCGCGCCGCCGCCACCTCTCCCCGACCATTCCCGCCTACCAGCAGATTCTCACCGTCTTCGGCGAGGTCGACGGCTCCCTGCGCGCCCGTGACCTGGCCCTGGCCATGGACCTGCCCCTGAGCCAGAACAACATCCAGAACGTCCGCGCCAAGCTCAAACGCCTGGCCGTCCGCGGCATCCTCGTCGAGACCGAGCCGGGATTGTTCACCCAGCCGCGCCCGTGACACGAACGGCAAGTCTCCGGCCAGCCGACCTACCCCAACCCCACCGACGAAAGGGACATCAGCTCGCGGAACGCACTCTGAACGGTGAGGATCCGCGGCAGCTTCTTGGGCGCCTTCAGCGCGATCGCCCGACGTCGTTGTGGCTTGCCCTTGCTGATGTGATGGAGAAAGGGCTTCCATGCCGTACTTCGGCGGCCCGCCGGCTGCCAGGTCATCAGCAGCTCTCCCAGATCGACGCCGTGACGGGCGGCATGCTGATAGAACGCCGAGACCGCCGACAGCTTGCGGTTCACCGTGCTCTCCCCGCAGTGGTGTTCCACCGTCGGCAGGACCGTGACCTGCCCGTCGCGCGTATTGGGTGGCCGCCGTAGCCAGGCCACGAACTCCCCGACATCCTCCAGACGGACCTCGCGCCAGTCCAGCCCACGCTGCTCCAGATAGGTGAACCAGTCCTTCAGATCGTGGGCGTAGGCCTTGATCGTGTTCGGTGACCGTTCGATGTCGGTCAGATAGGCCAGATACCGCTCGATCGGCGGCACTGGGGCCGCGTCGTCACCCAGTACCGTCCACGATGTGACCCGCGAGGTAGGCACTGCTACCCGCTGAACATGCATCCGTACTCCAGGGGGATCTCCGTGATGGACGGGCGGTAGATAACCACATCCAGAGCGCAGGAGCGGGAGCCGAGCAGCCTTGTGGAGTACGTGAAGGACGCTGCTCAAGGAGCTAAAGATAACGAACGTTATCCCGCAACTCTGTCCGACCGGTAGGCGATGTGCATCCTCATCGGCGTCATGTGCAAGCTCCGCGCCCACGGCTGGGCGTAGGGTCAGATCCGTGAGTCCGATGTCGGGAGGGGAACCTCCTTTAGTCAACGCGCCGCTGATCTCTGATCCAGCCGGTTCGTTGATGGGACGCGAACGCGATCTCGCCCGGATCGGCGACTTCATGGACCAGGCTGCGATCCAGGGCGGCGCGTTCATGCTGTTGGGCGAGGCCGGGGTCGGCAAGTCCGTGATGCTGGAGGTCGCCGCGGCACGTGCGCTGGCGGCCGGACACACGCTGGTGCGCGCCTCCGGCTCCCAGTTCGAGGCCGAGGTGAGCTTCGCCGGCCTCCACCAGATCCTCCACCCGCTCCTGGCCAGCCTGCCACACCTGAACCCGGCGCACGAACGGGCCCTGAGCGTCGCTCTGGGGCTGGGGGACGGGGCCCCGCCCGGTCAGCTCCTGGTGGCCAACGCGGCTCTGCTGCTCCTGCGCCAGGCCGCCGCCACACGTCCGCTGTTGCTGGTCGTCGACGACATCGCGTGGCTGGACCGGGCCAGCGCCGCCGTGCTGGGCTTCGTGGCACGACGCCTCGCCGGCAGCCGGGCCGGGCTGCTCGCGGCGTCGCGCTCGGGCGAGGAGAGCTTCTTCGAACACGCCGTGCTGCCCGGGTACGAGTTGCAGCCGCTGACCGACGAGGATGCCGCAGCCCTGCTGAGAGCACGTTACCCGGCACTGGCACCGCGGGCGCGGCAGCGGCTGCTGGCCGACGCCCAGGGCAACCCGCTGGCCTTGCTGGAGTTGCCGGTGGCACTCGGTGACAGTCGACGGGCCTCCGGCGGCGCGCTGCCCCCGATCTTGCCACTCAGCGGGCGGCTGCAGGCGGTGTTCGCCGCTCGGATCAGGGATCTGCCCGCCGCCACGTTCAACCTGTTGCTGCTGGCCGCGCTGGACGGGACAGGCGACCTGACCGTCCTGCACGGGACGGACACGCTGTCCCCTGCGGAACGGGCCCGGCTGGTCCGGGTCGAGCAAGACAGGAGGCTGGTCTTCGGTCACCCCCTGATGGGCTCGGCGGTGGTGGAGATGTCGACGGGCGAGCAACGCCGCTCGGCACACCGACTGCTGGCCGAACGGCTCGCCGACCGGCCGGAACGCCGGGCCTGGCACCTGGCCGAGGCGGCAGAGGGCGCTGATGAGGAGGTCGCCGCCCTGCTCCAGGCCGTGGCGCACGCCAACCTGCGGCGCGGCGACGGCGTCCGCGCCATCACCCTGCTCTTGCGCGCGGCCGAGTTGAGTCCGGCCGACCCCGACCGGGCCGGACGGCTGGGTGAGGCCGCCTACCTCGGCGCGATCGTGAACGGTGACCTTCGGGACGCGCCGCACCTGCTGGAGCAGGCACGCCGGGCCGATCAGCGCGGCGAGTCGCTGGCCACCGCAGTCGCCGGCGCCTACCACCTGCTCAACGGCGACGGCGACGTGGACAGCGCGCACCGCCTGATGTCCGGTGCGATCGAGATGCTGCCCGATCCCGGTGACGCCCACAACAAGCCCCTCATCGAGGGGCTGTACACCCTGCTCATGGTGTGCTTCTTCGGCGGGCGAGCCGAGCTGTGGCAAGCCTTCCACCTGGCGATCGACCGGCTGCGGCCAGGGCCTCCGGAACTGCTGGACATCCTCGGCAAGACCTTCTCCGATCCGGCCCGCCTGGCGCCGCCGATGCTCGACCGGCTGGATGCCGTCATCGCGGGTCTGCATCAGGAGATCAGCCCGGCGCGTATCTCGCGCATCGGCATCGCCTGCGCCTACGTCGACCGGCTGGGACAGTGCCGCGACGGGTTGTGGCGGGTCATCGGCCACGGTCGCGAAGGCGGAGCGGTCACCTCGGCGATCGAGGCGCTGTTCCTGCTCGGTAACGACGCCTTCCTCGTGGGGCAGTGGGAGGAGCTGGAGCAGGTCGTCGACGAGGGCCTGGCATTGTGCGACAAGCACGGCTACCGGCTGCTGGCCTGGCCCGGGATCTACCTGCGGGCGATGCTGGCCGCCGCGCGAGGGCAGCAGGACACCGCCACGGAGCTGGCCGATCAGATGACCAGATGGGCGACGCCGCGCGGGGCCCGCGCGATTCAGCACTACGCCTGGCAGGTCAGAGCACTGACGGCCCTGGGCAGCGGTGATTTCGACGAGGCCTACCGGCAGGCGTCCGCCATCAGCCCGGCGGGGGTGCTGGCCCCGTACGTGCCGCATGCGTTGTGGACCGTCACCGACCTGGCCGAAGCCGCCTGGCGCAGCGGGCGCCGCGCTGAAGTGGCTGCTCATGCCGCCGCGGTGCGGCAGGCCGGGCTGGCCGTGATCTCGCCGCGGCTGACGATGGTCGCCGGTGCCTGCGCGGCCATGGCCGCCCCCGACGGCCGCTACGGCCGGCTGTTCGAGGCCGCCCTGGCCACCGCGGGCGCGGAGCGATGGCCGTTCGAGCGGGCCCGCCTGCAGCTCATCTACGGTGAACGCCTGCGCCGAGACAAAGCCACCGTCCGGGCCCGCACCCAGCTGGCCGCCGCGCTCGACACCTTCCGCAGCCTCAGCGCCGCACCGTGGACGGCCAGAGCGAGCACCGAACTGCGGGCCACCGGCCTGTCCATCGGGCCCGGCAGGGCCGCGGGGATGGCCGCACTCACCCCGCAGCAGCAGGAGATCGCCAAGCTCGCGGCGGCGGGGCTGACGAACAAGCAGATCGGCGAGCGGTTGTTCCTGTCCCCGCGTACCGTCGCCAATCACCTGTACCAGCTGTTCCCGAAGCTCGGTGTCACCTCCCGGGCCGCGCTCAGAGATGCGCTGAACCAAGTCAAATGACTCAATCGACACCTTCGCCCCGCGACCTAGCGTGAGTGCCCTCACGGTCTCATCGGCGAAGGAGCACAGCCATGACAATCCCGCGCATCGTCCTGGTCCACGGCGGGTTCGTGGACGGGTCCGGCTGGCAGAGCGTCTACCACCTGCTGAAGCAGGACGGCTACGACGTCGCCGTCGTGCAGAACCCGACCCTGTCGCTGGAGGGCGACGTCACCGCGACCCGGCAGGTCCTCGACGCCCAAGAAGGCCCGGTCGTCCTGGTGGGCCACTCCTACGGCGGAGTGGTCGTCACCGAGGCGGGCACGCACGACCAGGTGGCCGCCGTGGTCTACATCGCGGCCTTCGCCCCCGACAAGGGCGAGTCGGTCAACGCGCTGATCGCCGACCCGCCTCCCGGGGCGCCGGTCCCGCCGATCCTGCCGCCGGTGGACGGCTTTTTGTTCCTGGACCGCGAGAAGTTCCCCGCCTCGTTCGCCGCCGACCTGCCGGCCGAACAGGCCGCGTTCATGGCCGACTCCCAGGTTCCCTGGGGGGTGGACGCACTCGGCGGCGCGGTCGTCGAGCCGGCCTGGCGGCACAAGCCGAGCTGGTACCTGGTCGCGACCGAGGATCGGATGATCCCCCCGCCCGCCCAGCGGGCCATGGCCGAGCGAGCGGGCTCCACCGTGACCGAGACTGCCGGCAGTCACGCCGTCTACGTGTCCGACCCCGCCGCGGTGGCCGCGGTCATCCGCCAGGCCGCCACCGCCGTCTCCGTAGGTTGACCACGGTCCCGGCGCCCGGCCAGGCCG
>NZ_JBQQCB010000151.1:0-22905 GCF_052246675.1 Nonomuraea sp. KM90
TCACTCGATATGCGCGACTTCGTGTCGCACCACCGAGAAAGAGCTACACCCTGCCGAGGTCGGAGAAGTGGGTCTGCGGGTCGGACAGCAGCTGGTGACGACGGTCAGCACCGAGTTCCTGGCATTTGCCCGGCGGCGGGTGATGTAGCGATAACGCTCGCCGACGAAGGTGTAGGTCTTGCCACGGAGAAGACGATCCGGCCCAATTGATCATTCGAGATCGCCTCCCAGGTCGCCAGTTGACAAGCGTAAGAAGTCCCGCCTTTGAACTCGGTATCGGGCGGACTGCGCCCCTTTCCGGGTAGGCCGACGTGCACGCGCCCGAGGATGGAGGGCCACATGACCTCCCCAGATGGGTCCGGTGTAGTAGGCTCACCGATAACTCGTACGGTTCTGTTCGACTTAGTGGAACGGTGTGGTGGGCACGATGGACACGCGACGCGGCGATGAAAGCGAACTGGAGCCCGAAGCAGTCGAGGTGCTGGTGCACGAGACCTATGTGGATGCCGAGGAGGCCCGATTTCATTACGCAAAAGCTGGAAGCGGCCCGCCTGTCGTGCTCCTGCCCGGCAGCGGCGGATGGAAGCTCACCTTCCAGGCGCTGATCGGTGTCCTCGCACAGCAGCACACTGTCTATGCACTGGACCCACCTGGACAAGGCCTCACAGAGATCATCGACCATGCCTTCCCCTTCGGCACCGATGCGGTTGCCCAGTCCATCGGCAGTTTTCTGGACGCCGTCGGAGTGCAGCGGTCGGCAATTGTCGGACATTCATGGGGCGGAGGTTTCGCGCTGCGATTCGCCGAGCTATACCCCGACAGGGTGACCCGGCTGGCGCTGATCGCGCCGGGCGGCCTCAATGTTAAGGACGTGTGGGAATTTCGGCTCGCGCGGCTTCCCGTGATCGGTGAACTGGCCCTCCACCTGTTGTCGGCGGGTTTGGCTCGGCACATCCTGCGCAAGTCCTTTGCTCACCGAGATCGCGTTCCGGAGGATCGGATCGATGACTTCTTGCAGATGATGCGCTCACCGCGCCACCGGTCGAGCCGGCTCAGGGACATACTGCGTGTTGAGCGCTCGGTACGGTGGTCGGATACGGAACGCGACCTGCATCTTATCGATATCCCTGTCCTCCTATTGTGGGGTAGCGAGGACCGCTACTTCCCGGTTCGCCTTATCGAACGATTCACCACGCGTCTCCCACGTGTGAAAGCAAATGTCGTGCCAGGCGGCGGTCACTCGCTGCACGATGACTGTCCTGAAGAGACCTCTGCGCTGCTGGCCCCCTTCCTTGGGAGCGATCGTGCGTAGCGATCCGGCCTTGGGCGCTGATACCACCGTCGTGCTCTTGCTGGCCGGATTGATCTTCCTTGGAGCCCTGATCCTTGGGGTCTGGAAGTACCGGCAGATGATGCACTCCGAAAAGCGCGCGGCCCATCCCTACGTCGACATCGCTCACCGGGCAGCCTTGCTCTATTCATTCGCCACGCTGCTGATCGGGGTGTTCGTCGAGCTGAGCGGGTGGCCGACGGTGGTGAATTTCGTAGCGGCCAGTGTCGTCATTCTGTTCTTCGTGGCGGCGATCGCGACCTATGTCTACCACGGGTGGCAGCGGGATACCGACAACCAGCTTCGCCAACCCGTCCGCGGGACCACCGCCTTCATGACCGCACTGATCGTGGGTGAGATCGGCGGCGTCAGCGTACTGCTGGCCGGATTCGTGCAGGCGCAACTGCTGTGACGTCTTGTCCGCCGTGCCCATTGCCTATGCCTTCGCTCGACGTGGCGGCGATCGTCATCTTCGATGTGTGCGGCCATCTGAACACGAGGTCTGGGTCGAGAAGACCAGCACTGGCCTCGCACGCCGCTTCGATGTGATCGCCGTCGAAGACCTGAAGATCCGCACCATGACCCGGTCGGCCCAGGGGTCCATCGCCGAGCCCGGCAGCAACGTCGCCGCCAAGGCCGGCCTCTGCCGCTCCTTCCTCGCCGCGGGGTGGGGCCCGCTCGTGGCCCGGCTGCAGCAGAAAGCCCCGGGTCGAGTCGTGAAGATCAGCCCTGCGTACACGGGCCGGCGGTGCTCGGCGTGCGGGATCGTGGATCGGGAGGCGCGCGAGAGCCAAGCGCGTTTCGGGGTGCCGGTCCTGCGGGGTACGCCGGCAATGCCGATGTGAACGCGGCCAGGAACATCGAACATGCGGCAGGGCATGCCGTCGCTGCGTGGGGAGGCCCACCGCTGGGCGGGCCGGTGAACCGCGAACCTCAACACGACCCCCTCCTGGTGAGGTGGTCGCTGTTGGAATCCCCCGGGCTTCCGGCGGGTGGAGGATGTCAATCGGTTGTCTCGTCCGGCTCGGCAGCCGATGTCTGGCGCGGGTCTGCCCCGTCGTGCAGGCCTCCAACAAATCGGCGCAGCACCGGCGACCCGTCTTCCGCGCGCCACACCACCGCGGACGTGATCGGTGGGGTGGGCCCGTTGAGTGGTATGAATGCCACGCCCTCGCCGCGTAGCGCCTGCGCTGAGGCCGGTACCAGTGCCACTGCCAGCCCAGCCGCGACGATGATGAGCTGCGTGGAGATCTCGCGTACGTAGTGGCTCACGCGCGGCGTGAACCCGCCTGACGCGCAAATGCCGTGCACCGTCTCGTCCCACTCTCGGCAGATCTCCGGCGACAGCAGCACGAACTCCTCTTCCGCTAACTCGGCCAGTCCGACGGCAGAGCGGCCTGCCACCGGATGGCGCGCCGAGACGGCGGCCACGAAGGGCTCGGCGGACAACTCGCTCAGCACGGTGCCGTCCTCCAGGCAGTCGTCGAGCGGCCCAAGCCGGGCGATGAACGCGACGTCCACGGTGCGATCGCGCAACGGCGCGGCCAGCGACCCGAGCGGCAGCTCCCGCAGCTCCACCTGGACGTCGGGATGATTTCGCTGGAAGGTGACCAGCGCGGCCAGGAACGGCGCGGAGGACGTGGTTGGCACGTACCCGACGCGCAATCTGCCAACCTCGCCCCGGCCCGCGCGCCGGGCGACCGCACGCGCCTGCTCTGCCTGCGCCAGCGTACGCCTAGCCTCGACCAGGAATGCCTGGCCCGCGTCGCTCAGCCTGGTGCGACGGCGCTCGCGGATGAGCAGTTCGACCCCCAGGGATGCCTCGAGCCGCAGGACCTGCTGGGAGAGGGCGGGCTGGGCCAGATGGAGCCGCGCGGCCGCCCGGCCGAAGTGCAGCTCTTCGGCGACGGCCACGAACCCTTCGAGATGCCGCAGATCGAAGCTCATGCGGAGAGGTTATCAACTCATCGTGATCCAGTCTTTGACGCGATGAAATTGCGGCTCCTACCGTCACCTTCATGAACCACGAACTCACATTCGCCGGACAACTCGCCGGAAAGGTCGCCCTCGTCACCGGCGCCACCTCGGGAATCGGCGAGGCTATCGCCCGGGCGTACGCACGAGAAGGCGCCTGCGTGATCCTCACCGGCCGCCGTGCCCAGCTGGGTGAGAGCGTGGCCAAGCAGATCAACGCCGATGGTGCAAAGGCCGCGTTCCTAGCGGCCGACCTCACCGAGCCAGGTTCACCGGAGGCTGTCGTGCAGGCCGCGTCCGAGGCGTTCGGGGGCCTGGATGTACTGGTGAACAACGCCGCCGCCTTCGGCGCCGGGCCAACGCATGCTGTCACGGAGGACGACTTCGATCGGATCGCAACTCTGAACTACCGGACACCGTTCTTCGTGACCAAGGCGGCGCTGCCGCACCTGCTCGCGAACCAGACGAGCAAAATCGTCAACATTGGTACGCTCGGCGCGGTCAAGAGCTGGGCCGGCGCCTCGGTCTACAACTCCACCAAGGCGGCGCTGGAGAACCTCACCCGTACATGGGCCATCGAATACGGCCCTCAGGGCGTCAACGTGAACGTGATCAGTCCCGGCATCGTCGTGGACGCCCCGATGTCGGCGACTGTGCTGGCCCAGGTGGACATCGAGGCCCACGTCCTGCCCAACGTCCCAGCCCGCCGCCTGTGCACCGTCCGAGACGTGGCCAACGCGGCAATCTTTCTGGCCGGATCGGGCTCGGACTACCTGCACGGAACGCGGATCCTGCTCGACGGCGGCCTGACCGCATGACAACCCGCGCACCCGCACGCCAGGGCGGCGTCTTGACCCTTCTGTGCGCCGTCCAGTTCATGGTCATCCTCGACACCACCATCGCGAACGTCGCCCTGCCCGCCATCGGCAACGCTCTGGACCTGGCGGAGTCGACCCTGCAGTACATCGTCACCCTGTACGCGGTAACGTTCGGCGGCTGCCTGATCCTCGCCGGGCGCGTCGGCGACCTGCTGGGACGGCGTCGTCTGTTCATCGGGGGAACCGCGCTGTTCGTGACCGCGTCCGCCGCATGCGGCCTGTCCACCACGTCCGCCCTCCTCCTGGCATCGCGGGCAGTGCAGGGCCTGGGCGCCGCCGTGATCTCCGCCACCGCCCTTAGCCTCCTCCTGACCATCTACGCCGAGGGGGATGGGCGTAATCGCGCGCTCGGCGTGTGGAGTGGCTTGGGCGCCACCGGAGCCGGGACGGGCCTCATCGTTGGCGGCCTACTCACCGACACACTCGGCTGGCCATCGGTCTTCCTCGTCAACGTTTCCCATCGGCCTCGCTGCTCTGGCCTGCACTCGGGTGTTGCCACCGGACGGGAGTCCCGCACGCAGGAGAGCTACTCCCCCGCCGAAGTCATTGAGCACAACCACCGAACAAGTCGCAGTGACGGCCGCCACGTCGAGCGCTTCCAGCGGGCGCACCTCACTGGACATTCCTGGCGCGGTAAGCGCCACTGCGGGCATCGGCCTGCTGATCTACGGGCTCACCCGAGGCCAGCAGGACGGGTTCACCTCACCGGCAGCCCTAGCCATCCTGACCGTCGCAGCGGTGCTGCTGCTCGCGTTCGTGCTGATCCAGCGGCGTTCCACGGGCCCGCTTATCCCGCCACGGATTTTGTCGCACGCCGCGGTGACGGGCGCGAATCTGGCCATCCTCACTCTGACCGCCGTCATGGGCGCCCAGGGATTCTTCATGATGTTGTACATGCAAGGAATCCTGGGCTATTCATCGATCGAAACCGGCCTGGCTGTATTTCCCTCCAGTCTCATGGCGATCGTCGGCAGCACTCTGGCCACCAGGCTGGCCGCGCACGTCCAGCCCCGCGCCATCGCAGTGGGCGGACTGGCTGCAGTCGGCGTCGCGGAGATCCTGCTGGCCCAGATCACCCCAGCCAGTTCGTACGTGGTGGGCATCCTCCCCGGCTACCTCATCTTCGGCATCGGCCTCGGCGCAGCATTCGTCGGCTCCAGCATCGTGGCTACCAGCGGTATCGCGGCCGACGACCAAGGTGTGGTGTCCGGGCTCCTCAACACCGCGCAGCAGGTCGGCATCGCGGTCGGCGTGGCGGCCCTCGTGACGGCCGCCGTAGCCCACACTGCGAACCTCCCCACTCCTGACACCGCGGCCGCACTGGTCTCTGGCTACCGCCTGGGCCTGCTCATCAGCGCGGCTGTCGCTGGCGTGGGCGCCCTGGCCATTCTCATCCTGTCCCGCCGACATGTCCTGTCGGTGGTACACCCGCAGCACTCACAAGGTGGCCGGGAGCAGCCTAACGATCTCAACTAACGGCTGCGTCCGTGCTTGGTGGCCTGCTTCAACTCCAGGCAACGGTTCAGCACTTCCTGCAGTCTGGCCGTGCGGCCGGCGCGGAGCGCCGGGTTCGGCGGCCCGGCGGCTGGGCAGGTAGTCGCGGAATGGGTCGATCAGCGTGGCACCCTGTTTCGGGCCGCCGATCAACTGCTCGGCCCGTTGGGCGCGGGCGTGCTTCTTGACGGTGTTCGAGGCGAGGCTGAGATGACGGGCGATCTCGTTGTTGGCAGGTCCTGGCCTAGTAGGGCGTGGATGGCCGCATGCCAGCTGCGGGTGCGTGGTCGAGGGAAATCTCGGGCTACATGTCGAGTCGCGCGTATCTGGCCGGGCCATGCGCGGCGGGCCGGGTGTTCAACACCGGGGCGACCCTACGCCAGCCGGATCGCTTTGTACTTGTCGTACTGCCTGGGCCACGGCGCGGACTGGTCGATACTGAGTCGGCCGAAGCTCTGGACGCTGAGCGGGTGCTGGCCGCAGCGCACGAGTGGTACCGCGCTGTCTGGTGCGGCGCCACTCTCAGGCGGTATCTCGGTCAGCCCCTGGGGCATCCGGCGTCTTCACCTTCGCGGTCAACCCGTGACCGGTTCCAGCTGCGCCTTGGCCAGCACCTGCCCCGGAGTCGTTGACACCGGGTCGTCGGCGAACCAGTCGCTGAGCGCGGTTCGAACTCTTGCTGGCCCTGAACTCCTCGATCAAGCCATCCCTCCCGGCCAGCACAGCCCGCGCCTCGTCCACGGCCGCGCCGCGGAGCGGGACGCAGTGGAGCAGCCCGCCGGTGGCGTCGACGCCACCGGCCAATTCGTACCGTTCGCCGGGACGGGTCCGACAGGCGCAGTCGATCCGCGCACTGCCCTTGCAGCCTGCGGGGGTGCGCAACACGACCGCGCACGGCCCATCGGGGACTCGTATGCCTCCGACCTTGTCCTCAATGCGGGGGCTTTCCGAGGATTTGCCGGCCCGTGACATGGCCGGTCGCACACGGCGAACCTGGGGTGGTGGACCGCCTGATGTCGAACCCGCGGGCGTTGTACTCGGACGCGAAGTGCTCGGGGTCGGCGTAGAGGTCCTTGACGGTGACGATCCAGTCGTCGCCTGAGCGCTGGAAAGCCAGCGCGGCGGGCGGTGCGATGCCGCTCGTCGCGCCGGGGATGAAGGCCACGCCTAGGGCGGCCGTCGCCACCAGCACGGCGGCGGCGGGGGTCAGTACCGGCCCGGCCAGCGCAACCCTGCGACGTGCTTTGACCGGCGTCGCGACGATCTCGTGGAACTGCGGGCCACCGCTACCCGTGGCGCCGTGCGTGATAAATCCGCCGCAGCCCCGAGGCCGTGCCCTGGACGCGGACCCCTCCGCGGAGTACCGCCACCAGGTTGAGGCTGGCCGGCAGGCCCCTACGCCATCCGCCCGGCCTCCTCCAGGTCACGGGCGCGGCGCGTGGCCGACGCGGTCAGCCGGGGGGTGACCGGGCAGAATCCGATGCGCACCATGTTCAGGAGGTTTCGCGCTGCCACTCCGGCCAGGCTTGGGCGAGCATGGCCATCCCCTCGGGGAACATCGCCCTGCCCATGCCGAACCGCAGGTGCTGTCCGGTGTGAGCAAACATCACGTCAGGAGCCAATAGCACGCCGTGGCGATCGACGAGCCACTCGGAGAATGCCCGCGCCTCCGTCGCTGTCAGCCACGGATAGGCGCAGGTCCCACCGACCGGGGGCACCCAGTCCCATCCGGGCGTGGACTCCACGAACGAGGCCAGCGCACGCGCGTTGGCGCGGACCAGACTGTTGGCGCGATCGACAAGGGCGGGGGCCGCCTGCAGGGCCGCGATAGCGAGGACCTCGCTGGGCGCACTCGTGGCCAGTGTCGTCCAGTAGCGGTGGTCCAGCAGGCGCGCCGTTACCGCTGCGTTCTGCGTGATGGTCCACCCGATCCGGACCCCGGCCATGCCCAGGACCTTCGAAACGCCTGTGACGGAAATCGCGTTGGCCGTCATCGCCGCGGCGGGCGGGAGCCGGCGCTCTGGCTCCAGTTCGATGCCTCGGTAGATCTCGTCGCTCAGCAGGAGGGCGTCGGTGCCGTCCACCAGGCCCACAAGCTCCTCGAAGACGGGTGCTTCCGGCAATGCTCCCGTCGGGTTGTGGGGGAAGTTCGCCACGATCAGCCGAGTATTGGACCGCAGGGCGCGCCTGACCTCGTCCACGTCCAAGCGCCAGCCGTCCTCTCGCCGCAGGCGGATCTCGGTCACCTCCGCCCCGATCGCACGTGGCACATCGATCAGCAGCTGGTAGGTGGGGCCGATGACGACGACGTGGTCCTTAGGGCTGAGGATGGCGTTGAAGAGCACGAATACTGCTTCGGTGGCGCCGGCGAAGATCTGCACCGCCGATCCCGACTGCACACCGGAGGACTGGGCGGCCAGCTCCCTCAGCATCGGGTGTCCCGGAGATTCGGTGTAGCCCAGTGTCAGGGACTCGTACCACCGGCGCGTGTCCTCGGGGGCGATCTCCCACAGTGCGTTCAGCGACAGTCCTTCGGTGTCTGATCCGGTCAGGTTCACCCGGCACGTGAACTCATGCTTGGCGAACATGCGTTCGATCAGGAAGGGAGGAAGTTGCACGGCGCGATCCCGTCTGCTGGCAGGTCTGTCGATGAGCTGCTGATCTTAGGGGCGGTGTCCGGACATCAGCGCTGTCTGCCCACACGGCAGCGGCTGTGGCATCCGGTGCGTGCGATCGCCAGGCGGCGCACCTTCACACTGGGGTTCTCGGGCGCCGACAACGCAGTGGGGCCCGCTGCGTGACCGGCGAAACCTTCCGGACGGCCTAGTGCTTCTCCGTGTCGGCGGAGAAGCGGGCGTAGTGTATGAGGACCGGGCGTAGCCCCCGGCGTTCATAGAGGCGCTGGGCACCGGAGTTGGCTGCCAGAGTCCCGATGAGCAAATCCCCGATGCCGAGCCTCTTCAGCTCGTTGTCCACTTCGTCCAACAGCAGCGTGCCAATGCCGTTGCCTCGCTCGGCCGGAGCAACGGAGAGTGTCTGAAGTTCGGCGACACGGCTACCCGTCACCCAGGTATCGTCGGGCCCCGACTGGATCTCGACGAAGGCGTAACCGATTGCCCGGTCGTGACGTGCGGCAAGCAGGATGAACGAGCCCTCCTCCCGAATCCAGCGCCGATAACAGGAACGGCGCAGCTCCCAGGAACGCTCGTCCGAGAAGTATGCGAATCCTGGTTGGACGGACTGGTGGTGCTGGTGCAGCGCCAGCCACAGTGGCTCCAATCGATCGATGAGCTCCGCTCCTCCTTTGCGTAGCGTGATGTCACCATAGGAGTAGCTGGCTTGACTCATTGCAACTTCTCATCTCTCTGTTTCGAGGCACGGGGCGGGAGCCCCATCCTGCCCGCGCAGCCAGCGTGATCATCGCTGGGCGACATAGTCATTCAGCAGCGTCACCCCTGAAGTGGGCGGCCCCGGCGGCGGCCGCGGGTCCGACGGACTGGCCAGCCATCGACGGAATGGCCATCTCTCAGTCGACGTCACAGGAGCCGTTTCTGGAGCGCGGTTGCGTCCAAGCCGCCCGTGATTTCACGGTGAAGAGGGCAACGACCTTTACCGCTGCCGGCACCCTTGGTCTCGCTGATGAGCTCCAACATCGCTGCCGCTTCCTCGACCTCGTCACAGTCGATCAGCAACTCCGCGAACTCCATGGTCCTGCCTCACAACCCGGCGCACCCATGCGGCCCCAGTGCTGCTGTAGCTCCTAGTCCTTCGCTCGGGCAGCCCTAAGCGAGCGTCCGTCTGCTCTATTCCACGCAGATGGTTCCGAGCCGCCATGGGCCCGGAACCATCCGGTCAGTGCTCAGTTGAAGCGACGCAGCCGCAGGCTGTTGCTCACCACGAACACGCTGGAGAACGCCATCGCGGCGCCCGCGATCATGGGGTTGAGCAGGCCGAGGGCTGCTAGGGGCAGGGCGGCCACGTTGTAGGCGAAGGCCCAGAACAGGTTGCCCTTGATCGTGCCGAGTGTCCTGCGGGACAGCCGGATGGCGTCAGCTGCCACCCGCAGGTCGCCGCGTACCAGGGTCAGGTCGCTCGCCTCGATGGCGGCGTCGGTGCCGGTGCCCATGGCCAGTCCCAGATCGGCCTGAGCGAGCGCGGCGGCGTCGTTGACGCCGTCGCCCACCATGGCCACGACCCGGCCCTCGCTCTGCAGTTTCTTGACCACGTCGACCTTGTCGGCGGGCAGCACCTCGGCGATGACCTCGTCGATGCCCACCTCCGCGGCGACGGTCCTGGCCACGGCCTCGTTGTCGCCGGTCAGCAAGACTGGTGTAAGGCCCTGCGCCCTGAGCTGCGCGATGGCTTCCTTGCTGGTCGGCTTCACCACGTCGGCCACCACCAGCACCGCTCGTGCCTGACCGTCCCAGCCGACGGCGACGGCGGTGCGGCCGGCGGCCTGGGCAACGTGCAGGTCGCGCTCCAGGTTTGCCGGGAGGTGCTGCGACCACTCCTCCAACAACCGCGGTCGGCCTACGAGGACGGCGTGGCCGTCCACGATGCCCTGCACGCCGAGCCCTTCGACGTTGGCGAAGTCCTCGGGCGAAGACAGCTCGCCGACACGCGCTGTGGCACCCTTGGCGATGGCCTGGGCGATCGGGTGCTCGGAAGCGTGCTCCAATGCGCCGGCCAGGCGCAGCACCTCATCCTCGCTCTCCCCCTCGGCCAGGTGGACGTCAGTGAGAGTCATCAGGCCCTTGGTGACGGTACCGGTCTTGTCCAGCACCACGGTGTCGATCTTCTTGGTGGATTCCAGCACCTCCGGGCCCTTAATAAGGATCCCCAGCTGGGCACCTCTGCCGGTGCCGACCAGCAGGGCCGTCGGCGTGGCCAGGCCCAGCGCGCACGGGCAGGCGATGATCAGTACCGCGACCGCGGCGGTGAATGCGGCACCCGCGCCGTCGCCGGTGCCGAGCCAGAAACCGAGTGTGCCGATGGCCAGGGCGATGACGACAGGCACGAAGATGCCCGAGATCCGGTCGGCCAGGCGCTGTACCTGAGCCTTTCCGGTTTGGGCTTCCTTCACCAGCCTGGCCATCTGGGCGAGCTGGGTGTCGGCACCGACGCGGGTCGCGCGGACGATGAGGCGGCCGCCTGCGTTCACCGTGGCCCCGGTCACAGCATCGCCCGGCCGGACCTCGACGGGTATGGACTCGCCCGTCAGCATCGAGGCGTCGATCGCTGAAGTGCCTTCTTCGATCACGCCGTCGGTGGCGATCTTTTCGCCGGGTCGTACGACGAACCGATCCCCCACGTTGAGCTGATCGCTCGGGATGCGCGTCTCCACGCCGTCACGGAGCACCGCGACGTCCTTGGCTCCCAGTTCAAGCAGCGCCTGGAGCGCCGCGCCGGCGCGGCGCTTGGCGCGGGCTTCGAAGTAGCGTCCGGCGAGGATGAACGCCGTCACGCCCGCAGCGGCCTCGAGGTAGATGTTGCCCGAGCCGTCGGTGCGTTCAATGGTGAACGCAAAGGGGTGCGTCATGCCGGGCGTGCCCGCCGTTCCGAAGAACAGCGCCCACAACGACCAGCCGAGCGCGGCGAGGGTGCCGATCGAGATCAGCGTGTCCATCGTGGCTGCGCCCTGCCGCAGGTTGGCCCAGGCTGTTTTGTGGAACGACCAGCCGGCGTACAGCACCACAGGGGCGGCCAGCGTCAGCGACAACCACTGCCAGTTCGTGAACTGCAACGGCGGGATCATCGCCATCGCGATCACCGGCACCGCCAGCACGACGGACATGATCAGGCGGCTTCGCAGCGGCTGGAGCTCGTCCTCCGGCTCGTGCGCCTGCTTGGCCGTTTCCGTTGTGGGCGGTGCGGGGAGCGCGGCGGTGTAGCCAGCCTTCTCCACCTGGGCGATGAGCTGATGCGGGTCGAGGCCTTCGGGGAAGGTGACCTTGGCCTTCTCCGTCGCGGGGTTGACCGTTGCGGTCACGCCCTCCAGCTTGTTGAGCTTGCGCTGGACCTGGTCAGCACAGCAAGCGCCCGTCATACCGCCGATCGAGAGTTCGACTGTGTTCACCCGATCATCGGTGACCGAAGTCATCACCCTTCTCCGATCTCTCGCTTAGTGACTGCGGTCATCGCCATACTCGCTCGAGGTGGCGGTGGCAGTAGATGTGGAGGCGGCGAGCGCGGCGGTGTAGCCGGTCTCCTCCACCTGGGCGATGAGCTGATGCGGGTCGAGGCCTTCGGGGAAGGTGACCTTGGCCTTCTCCGTCGCGAGGTCGACCGTAGCGGTCACGCCCTCCAGCTTGTTGAGCTTGCGCTGGACCTGGTCAGCACAGCAAGCGCCCGTCATACCGCCGATCGAGAGTTCAACCGTGTTCTGGTGGTCATAGGTAACCGAGGTCATCATCATGCTCCGTTCGCTCGCTTAGTGGTTGTGGTCGTCGCCATGCCCACTCGCCGTGGGCGTGGGCGTGGGCGGGGTAGTCGGCTCGAGGTCCAGAGGCGTTTTCTGACCGGCCCCGAGGGTGAAGTCGGCAGTGCGAACCTTGCCCTCGTGCTTGAAGTCCAGGAACAGCCGGTAATCGCCGACGCTGGGCACCTCGGCGTAGAAGACGATCTCGGGTCCGGGCTTGGTCTTACCGTCACCGAGTTCGCCGTCCGGATGAATGTGCAAGTAGGCCAGGTCACGTGCGCGCAGGGCCACGAGGTGTCCGTAAACTCCGAGGTAAGGCTGCAGGTCGGTAACCGGCTTACCGTCCTTGCTCACCTTGAGGGTGATTTTGGTCGCCCGTCCCAGCGTCAACTCGCCGTCCAGGGTGACCGTGTATCCGTCGACCGTCGAGGTACGGCTGACTTGCGGAAACGCCTGAGGTTCGTAGTCGCCCGCCACAGACAGGTCGGTACCCAGGGTCAGGGCGCTGCCTCTGGCGGGCGCGAAGTCAGCGAAGGCCCGGTACAGCCCGGAACTCGGCAGTGTGAGCTTGACCGACCATACGCCGTCGGGCGTCATCTCAGGGTGCAGGTGCTGGAAGCCACCGAGATCACGGGGGACGACGATGAAGTGCAACTTCTTGTCGTGCACGACCTGAAAGTCGGTCACCGGCCGGTCATCGGGGCCGGTCACGGTGAAGCGGAAGTCCGTGGGTTCGCCGGCCTTGATCTCTGCGGTGAGCGGGTTGAGCGTATAGCCGTTCTGAGATACCTGCAGCCCACCGGGGATAGCTTCCTTCGCCGGCTGCGTGGCGTGTCCTTCACGGCCAGCGGCCGCGGAAGGAGCCTGCATGGCGCTGTGACTCTCGGCGGCCGGTGTTCCCATCGGCCCCGCTACCTTGCCGGCGCTAAAGGCGCCGCCGAAGACGACAGCGAGAGCCAGGGCATAGGTGCCGAGCGTCGTTGCGGTGTTCACACGTTCGCCACGTCGTATCCGGCCTCGTCAACCGCAGCGACGATCATCGCCGTGTCGATGGGGCCGTCGCTCTCCACGGTCAGCAGCCCGGACTTCAGGTCCACCTCGACGTTGGTAACGCCGAGTACCTTGCTGACCTCTTCCTTGACCGAGCTGGCGCAGTGGTCGCAGGCCATGCCCGTGACGGTGTAGGTGGCGGTGGTGATGGTGCTCATATCGATCTCCCCTTCACTTCGATTGGGACGGATAAGTTTGGCGATGGCATCGGAGATTTCCCTGATGTGCGCCCCGGCCTTCTGGTCCCCCGTCTGCCTTGCATCCGCGACACAGTGGGCCAGATGCACTTCAAGCATTGACAGAGAGAGCGCCTTCAGCGCGCTGGTCGCCGCGGACACCTGAGTCAGAATGTCGATGCAGTACTTGTCCTCCTCGACCATGCGCTGCAGTCCACGAATCTGCCCCTCGATGCGGCGCAGCCGCCTCGCGTAGTCCTGCTTGCCATCGGCATGTTCGGGCATCTTGTCCTCCATCTGGCTTGGCGCCCACACCCAAACTATACCCCCCTACCGTAGAAACGGTACCCCCCTACCGTACCCATTTCAGGTAAAGGATGCACGTCCGGGCAAACTGGCCCAGCAGGCGACACCCCCCGACGCGGCCGCGAATCACCAGGTAGGGGGATTCGCCAGGCCTCACGAGACCCACGACCACGCACACCGGAAGCGACAACCTTGGCCCCGTGACTCGGCTGCGCAGTCACCGACCGGGCTACCACGACGACAGGGGATCTTGCTGTCGACGTCGCCAGCTCGGCACTCAACCCCGGCCCGACACGGGGCAAGCCCCGATCGTGGCCAGACGCACGGTTGCCTTATCGGCCCCCAGATCGCCTTCGGCGCAGTGCCGGCGGATCGCAGCCTGCCTCGTAAGGGGCAAGCATGCTGCCAGCCTCGCCGATTCGCGACACCTGAAGAGAGTTTGCCCCGGATGATCGGTTAGGTAGCAAAGAGTGCTCCTGATCTGGAAGATGACTGTCGAGATCAACACCGTCCAGAGCGAGGAGCACTCGGCGGAACGCTTCGCGTGCAGGCTATCCCGAAGCGGATGAGGGATTGGCGGTTACGGTCACTGGTCATGGCATGGTCTCTCACGTCGGTACCGCGGGGGTTGCGGATGCTGGCGTTCACGTCCGGCAGCATCCGGCGAGCTGACGGCCGCGTTACGGGTACGGGGTCGTCATGTGCTGTATGACCTGGGCCAGGTGCTGTCCAATCTCGGCGTGATGATCGCTGATTTCGGGATGGCCATCCGGCACACCCGTACCCTGCGTGGTCAGGGCGGATAGTTCAGCACGGTCGCCTCGACCTCAACCAAGTGGCGGGGCGGTGGAGGAGGTGACCGCCCGGCAGCGGGACAGATCGCCGCCGCTCGGGCCAAGGCCGGCGGCGGGTGTGGGAGTGACTCCTCGCTTCCTGCAGGGAGCGGCTTCTCGCTCCGCCGCTTGCGCGGCCAGGCGAAGGGCGAGCCCTGCCCTGAGGATGTTGATCGCCGCGTTGACGTCGGCGTGCGCGGCGTGACCGCATGCCGTACAGGCGAACGCCGCCTGGGTGACGCGGTTCTCGCTTGCACCTGTGCCCGCATCGGGCACAGATGCGGGAGGTGCCGGCGGGATTCACGGCGGTCACTTCTCGACCGGCGTTTTCCGCCTTGTCCGCGAGGACCTGCAGGAACACCTCCCACCCCGCGTCCAAGATCGCACGGTCGAGTCCGGACTTGGCGGAAGGGCCGTGGGGCAGCTACCCGCCCGCGCCGTCTGACCTGGGCGCGGCGCGGCGGGTCATGTTCGGGACCTGGAGCGCCTCATGCACGATCACGCCATAGTCGCCGACCAGCGTCAGCGCCGCCTTGTACGCGCCGTCCCGGCGCTGGCGCCGGCCCTTGGCGTGCAGCGCGGCGACACGGGCGACGGCCTTACGCCGCCGCTTGGAGCCCCGCTTCTCGAGCTGCTGCTCCCAGACGGCGCCACCCCATGTCCCTGGCCGTCGCTGCCCGGCCACCCATGGCGACCGGGAGATCGGTCGTGCCCCGCCCAGCGGATACGGCCGAGGATACCGACTCGAACCCATGGCCTAAGGCATTCGCCACTGGCAATACGATCAAGGCCGAAGTCGGATCAACATGGCTTCTCCCTCGCCTCACCGGTTGGGATCGACGTCATCCCACGGTTGGTGCCCCCTGAGCCTCTCGTCCGCCCATCACTGCCGACGGGCTCGCTGGTCACCGCGGCCATCTCGTTCGTATCGAACATGGGGCTCCAACATGGCGGCCCACCACGCCTTCTCGCCGCCCGCTCTGGCAGTGCGCTCCTGTACGTCCGCAGACCGATCACCATCGTGATCGTACAACGCCTTGCGCCGGACGCGCCGGCCAGCATGGAGGGCATAGCCCTCGAAGGGCCCGGCGCTGTAGCCGGCAGCCCTACGTGTCCCTGGGACGGCTGACGGAGACCGTCAGACTCAACACCGGGATGGTCATGGGATTCGAGCTGGTCAGCCCCACCTCAGCAGTCGCTCTGGGAGCGCTGCGAGGGCATCAGGACGCCGGCACCGATCCCGGTCTACTTGACATACACCCCTTCTTCGTATTGATTGACCCTCACTCCCTCATCCCCCCTGGGGTATACATGGTTACTCCACATACCCCATAAGGGTAAGTGGCACTACCAGGAGAGCTCATGTCCCCATCCTTCCTGCGGCGCTGGACCCCCGGGTCCTACGCCCAGCCAGCCAGTTCATCGTCAACATCGATACCCCATGGGCGGGCGCCATCACCCTTCGTCCAGGAAGGCCGCGACCTCTCCCCGGAGAGGTCGATATCGGCATGCACTACCGACATCGACGCCTCGGGCGAGTCCGTGCCGCCGAGTGGGCCACGGCCAGTGGCGACGAGGGGTCATGTTCGTGGACATTCCGGACATGAGTGCAGGTGAATCTCGCAGGCCTTGGAAGCCTCGACGTCTGTAGCGGGGGTCCGGCCGCCCAACGGCGGCGCGTCCACACAAGTCGGTGCGTAGGGGATGAACTCATATGTCACATTCTTCGGAGTCCGACCGTCTAGGAGCGCACTCTGCGTCGATCGCTCACAGCGGTAGGCGATATGGCCGTGCGGGCGTGCCATTTCTATCGGTGGCGGCGTTGGCCATCGACGGGGTGAGCGCTTTCGCCCTAGGGGGGATCGGCCGGGGATTTGCCGACCGCAGCCATCTGGGGTTGCCGGCATTGGATTACGTGGTGTGTGCGGAAGTGCCGGGTATGGTGCAGACCGATCTCGGCATGCCCTTGCAGGTCGTGCACGGCTTGGACCGGCTGACCGAAGCCGATCTGGTTGTGGTGCTGCCCACCGAGACAGTTATTCCGCGGTTGTCGCCGAAGGTGGCTGCGGCCCTGCATGCCGCTCACCAGCGCGAGGCGATCATTGTGACATTTTGCACCGGATCCTATGTGCTGGCCGACGCCGGATTGCTGGACGGCCGACGGGCTACCACACACTGGAGCCTGACCGACGACTTTGCCGCCCGCTTCCCCAAGGTGAGCGTGGCGCCTCAAGCCCTCTATATCGACGAGGGAAGTCTCATCACCGGAGCCGGCGGCGCGGCTGGCATCGACCTGTGCCTGCACTTGCTGCGTCGCGAACACGGGGCCACCGTCGCCAACGCCATCGCTCGCGAGATGGTTGCCTCGTCCCTTCGCGAGGGAGATCACGCCCAATACCCCGACCGGCCCGTCCCGGACATCGGCGAAGAGCCTGTCACCACTGTCATCGACTGGCTTCACGCAAACCTCGACAAGGCGACCTCTATCAACGACCTAGCCGCCCGCGCCCTGATGAGCGAACGCACATTCGCCCGCCGTTTCAAGGCTGCCACAGGCACCACTCCCTATTCGTGGTTGCTAACCCAGCGCCTGCACCGAGCCGCAGAACTCCTCGAGACCACCGATCTGCCTATCGAAGAGATCGCCCACCGCGTTGGCTACAACACCGTCTCCACTTTTCGGGATCAATTCATCAAGCGCCACGGCATCCCCCCTCGGAACTATCGGCAAAAATTCAGCGGAAATGTCCCCCGTGCGGCTATGGGGACCCAAGCCGAATCCCGCCCAGACCCGCCATTAAGATACCCTAGCAGACACGACGTTGCAGTAACCAGATGTGCATAACCATCAACCGCTGCAGACATGGGAACCCCATTCAAACGGGCATCCGGCCGGAACAAATGTATGAATGGGGCCCCTTTAGAAGTAACTGACCAGCGAAGACGAATCAACATTCCCATCGTCAATCACCTTGGCGCAACGTGCGCTGTGCTGGCAGCATCTTTGCGATGGATTGCGAGAATCGGATGGGTTGAGGCGGTGATGGATGGCTTCGCCAACAGCACACTCCCGGTTCCGACACAAACACTTGGCAGGCTCTAGGACCGCTTGCCAGGAATCTGCCCACCAGGTCGAACGCGCTCGATAATCTCGTTGTTGAGCGGCAAGATGGGGTTCCATGGTTTACGTTAGCGCCCTTACAATCCTACCCTCCGCAGTGGAATATGCCTTCGAGTGCGTTTCCCACGTCACGCAGGAATCGCTGACTCGGCGGACGCCATGCGCCGAGTGGAATCTTGCCGACCTTTTGTTGCACATGAATGACTCGCTCGCCATCCTGCACGAGGGAGTTACCTTGGGCTTCATCGCAACTGGTCCTATCGCCGACCCGCACGACTGTTCGGCAGACGTTCTCGTCGGAACATTTAGGGACCGGACCCGCCAATTCCTTGAAGCTGCCACGGCAGCCGACGAAGATCCTTCTATCACTATCGACGATCTAGTCCTGCCTCGCGAGACCCTGATCGCTGTCGGAATACTGGAAATTGCCGTCCACAGCTGGGACGTAGCTCGCTCTGTCAATGTTCCTATGCCGATCCCGCCGACTGTCGCATCGGCGCTCATAAAGTTGGTGCCGATTCTAGTAATCGAAGGCGCCCGGCAGAGGGATTTCGCGCCGCCGGTTCCAGTTGCGTGGCCGGCCAGCCCTAGCGACCACCTCGTGGCCTTTCTCGGACGACGGGTTGCAGAATAGATCCACACATGCCTGACAGTGACCAAACGCCACCTCTGGCCCCACTCGCAGCTACCGCTGCTGGCGTGGTTGGCTTGAACGGGACCTGCTCGTCACGGCCGCAGTGCTGGCCACCAGCTGGTGAAGAGCCTTTAAGTCCGACCCAAGCATCATGAGCATGCGGTGCAACGTGACGTCTTCGCGTCGCCCGTCACGCGGACGGAGCGCCAGAGGTGGACGGCGAACTCCTGAAGGCCGTGGCGTGGTTGAGGTCATGGGGGCCCCGGCGCAAAGGGCGGACTTCCCATCCGGCCTGTTCCGGCCGGTCGCGGAGGTTACTCGCCCGCCCAGCACGTCCACCACGAAGGCGGCGCTTTCCTTCCCTGGAAGGAAACTGCTGACGTAGGTAGCCGACGCAGCTGCTCGTCCGTAGACCGAAGGCAGCCCTGTCGCCCTGCTCATGATTTCCTTCGCATTGGGCCTCCCCAGGGACCCCGCGCTGGGTGATTAGGTCAGCGCCGATGAACTAACACCTTCCGTTCCGGGCACAGGGCACCCATACGGAGTGGTCATCTCGATCGGGAAGAGGCTCCGTCTGGGACCTGTGACACCATAATCGCGCCGGAGAGTGTGTCGGTGTCCTCTAGCCCGAACTCCGTCAGGGTCATTCGGATGGCTTCTGCTCTCAGTTGCGCTTGCCTGCAGAACTCCTCGGTCTCGAACTGGGTGACCGTGACAATCGTAGAACCGCCCGTCTCGATAACCTGGTAACTCACAACTCCCGCAGGAGGCGGCACGGTCCCTGTGAGTCCGAATTCGGTACTAGCCACGATGGCGGCGGCAAACTTCCTGGTGATGTGGACCATCAGATTGTCGACCGAGCCAGCACTTGGGCGATAACAGCGAATTAGAGCATGCATAAAGGTTTCCAATTTCGTCTCACTGAAAGAAGACCTGCAAGTCGATAAATCATGGTCTAACACGGTCAAAGGCGACACTAGGCCGCTCTATACAATTGGCCGCGGCTCCCACCCCACGAGAAGGCCACTAGCCCTAAAACCACTCGTTGCTGTTACCGCGCCCTGCTACTGCGCGTGGAATGTCCACCGGGCATGGATCGACTTTCCCCGAGACCTGCGCGATAATTCGCCGCGGTCGCCGGGCCCTGCGCAGCACATCCCCTGTCACTGTGGCGGACCTTGCCGCCACAGGCACCTTCGCCTCCAGCCCGGAGGAGTGACCGCCGTGGAGGGCACCGGGCCAAGCCCGCTGTGCGCCTGCGGTAGTACTGCGAGGCAAACTCGGCAATCTCCTCAGCTTTGCCGCCCCGTACGACCGTACCCATTCGTCCGAGACCACGTCAATCGTCGATCACATACGAAAAGGGCTCGGCGCCCGGCATCTGAATTCTCGTGGCGAGCCAATAGATCAACCCTTGTCTCGCCATTCAGTCACCACATGGATTCGCTCCGCCTGATACAGCGGATCCATGTCCGGCAACTTGGTTTCATCGACACCCGAATCGTGAAAAGCAAACCCTCCGGCACATCGACAGGATCCCCGCAAGTGGATATTAGGGGCGAATTACGCAAGGCATCCGACGCTAGCGATCGCCACCGCGCCAGGGGGTTACCCGTTTACGGTTCCGTTCCGCAATGACATATCACCCGCGAATGTCGCTCGCCAGGTCCGAATATACTGAAAACTCTGACACAGACAAACGTAGAATCCCGCCAATAGCCACTGATTCTCTGCCATCGACGCGCTGGGCGCTTGTTGGCGTTTACGTGCAGATAAGCCTCCAGGCGGACCATTCCTCCCATACCGTGCGCAGAGTGGCTGATCACGTGATCCTGTGCACGTCGTCACCGGCCGTAGCTGGCCAGGACATCGACGCGCGGGAGGCCATCCGGCGCCAGGCTGGCCGGCAGCGGCCGAGCATCTGGTCGCCAGCGGCTACGCCTCAGCGGGACGCCCCCCGGTGCTGAGCGGTGGTGAATGACGCCCGGTGTCGGCGCCCTGTTCGTCTCCGATCGTGGCCTGGTGGAGGTCGTCGCCCGGCTCCTCGCCCGCCTGATCATCCCAACCGCCGTCGAAGGCGGCGCCGTGACCTGGCAGGCATCGAGCCGGACTACCCGTAGCTGGCCGAACGCCGCCCGGCCACCGCCTCCGCCGCCAACCCCGCCAGTCACCTCCGACTTGCTGGGTTGGGCGATCCTGCCCGAACGTGGCCACCATCGCCATGCTGGAGGCCGCTCTCGCTGCCAGGCAGTGGCCGGACAACGCTTCGGCGCTCCGATGGCGGTGCCGTGCCCGATGACATCGACGGCATGTTGGAGCCTCACCTCCGCCGCTCGCGAGAACACGGGCCCGGACAAGCAGCCGTCATGTAGCTCGACAGCCTCCAAGCGACCACCTGTCGGGTCACGCTCAGAAGGCGCGAATCTTCAAAGAGTTGGGACTTGTTGGGCGCTCACGCAACCCGGTGCCGTCAGGCTTCAACTCGGCGCTACCACTATGTGATCCGTCATCTGACGGCATGTCCTGCTCTGCTCGATGGCAGCGCCCCTCCGCCGGCAACCCATTCACTTCGCATGCGACGGGGAACAGGCTCTGCTCACGCTCGAACGGCCAGCCATCGACCATCAACCGCGTGAGCCGCGCGCATCCTCCTCCACCTGGCCGCGGACATCCCGCTGGCCCAACGCCCGCACCACGTCCCGGGCCCACGACCGCTGGTCTGAACTGGCCGGCAACACCGCCGCGTCCTCGCGCAACCTCGCAGGGCCGGACGCGCCAGAGGGATCACCGCGTACCCGGCGGTTCCCAGGTGAACGCGGCCCGCACTATCCTGATCGGCACTCGCTGAGTCTCGCGTCGACCTGCTTGTCGTGCGCCTCCAGCGTGGTCATACAGCCACCGGGCCCCACCATCCTGGCGCCGCACGAACTCCGTCCTCCTCCGCCGGTCAAGCGGCCGGGATGGCGGCACCGCATCAACCTCCATCCCAAAGCCCTCACGTCTCCTCCACGCGCGCTCGCTGGTCTGCCTCAGAGGGCGTTTGATTTGAGTAGATTGAGGTGATCTCAGAGAAATAATTCGGGCGATTTGGGGATGGACGGGACGCCAAAGGTGACGTTTCGGGCCTATCGGGAGAAGTCGTCGAAGGCCGGAGACAGACGTGGAGCCTCCGGTAGATGAGTTCTCACCACAAGAACCCCATCGGCCGAAAGGCTCCACGTGATTGCTCATCGTGCCATGCTCGACGTCTCCCGCGCGCTGGTTCATCACGTTGCCCGGTCGCTGCGGGACGAACGCCGGCGGGTGGGCACCCCAAAGGGCAGTCGCGCGCTGACCCCGTTCTGGCAGGCGGTGCTGATCCTGCGCTGGTTTCGGGGTGAGTGCGACATCCCCAAGCTAAGCGGGATTCCCAAAGTCCTGCGCGTAACGGGGCGTGAGATCGCCGACGCGGACGGGCATTGACAGAGCCCTCGCCGGGGGTTGGATCGAAGTTGCCTACAACGCCCAACCACCCGGCGAGGTCGTGGTCAGTATGCGCCCGGTCAGCGTGTTCGCCAACGGTCCCGAAGCCTCGATCGAGCACCTGCGCACGCACCTGCGCGGCCAGTGGCGGCAAGCCCTGCGGGCGATGATGGTCCTGTTGTCGGTCCACGGGCTGTCCCCGGCCCAGATCGCCGAGCTGCTGGACTGTGATCCGAGCACGGTGCGGCGGTGGATCGGCCGGTTCAACCAGCAAGGACCGGCGGGCCTGGCCGATCGGCCCCGCCCCGGGCGGCCGCGCATCGGCGGGCCACGCCTGCTGGATCGGATCGCCGCGCTGCTGGAGCGGGCCGGGCCGTGGACGGTGCCCCGGTTGTGGCAGTACCTGGGCCGGCCGAAGCTGAGCCCGCGCACCCTGTATCGGCGCCTGCGGGTGGTGGCAATCTGGCGCCGTCCCAAGCTGGTGGCCCGCGGTGATCCGGACCGGTGGCGGGCGGTGGCCGCCATCACCGCCCGGCTGCGCGAGTTACCGCGCGGGGCGCTGGTGTGGGCCACCGACGAGACCCATGTGCACCTGCTGCCGCACGTGCGGGCCACCTGGACGCTGCGTTCGCGCCGGCCGGAGATCGGCACGCCGGGCAAGAACCGGCAGGTGACGGTGTTCGGCGCGCTGGAGATGACCACCGGCCGGTGGGTGTATCGGCTGGGCCGTCGCTGCGCCGCCGACTTCATCGCCCTGCTGGAACAGATCCGCTTGGTCGCTCCGACAGCCCCGGCGATCGTGGTGATCTGCGACAACGACAGCATCCACCATGCCCATGCCGTCACCGACTACCTGAACAAGCACCCCACCATGGAGGTGCTGTTCGGAGCGCGCTACAGCCCGCATGACAACCCGGTGGAACGCATCTGGGCCGCACTCAAGACCTTCATCGCCAACACCGCCGTCAGCTGGCCCGGCCGCCTCCGACAGATCCACGCCTTCTTCCGCGCTCGCTCACCGGCCGAGCTGCTGACCGCCGCGGCGCCGTGGACCAGCCCATGGCTGCCCGCGGGTTACAAGCGGAACTTCTGGAATGCCGCTTAGGCCGCGATCACCACATCTCCCGGGCCACGGCCTACCGCTACATCGCCGAGGGGATCAACGTCCTCGCAGCTCAAGCCCCCGACCTGCACGAGGCTCTGGACCGCGCCCAAGCCGAAGGGCTGGC
>NZ_JBQQCB010000152.1:0-22721 GCF_052246675.1 Nonomuraea sp. KM90
GCCGCGACCCGAGCACGGCAGGTGCCTCACGCTCTGAAACCAAGGCCTCTACCTGCGGGAACGGTCCTCGTCGACGAATTGGACCGAGAAATGATCACCAAGAATCAAGCCGTGGATTCAGGCTAAGGCTAGCCTACTGGGCTGCATCGCGATCGTCGACTCCTCAGTCCGGCATTATCTGAGTATTTGCATGCAATCGAAGAGGGTCTAGCACAATGATCGACACAGGCCGGAATTTCGGTGGAGGCGTGGACCTCCCGAAAGAGGAATTTCCGGACGATATCGTGGGCCTCGTTTATGGGATCTGCGTATTGGACCGGGCCGGTGCTGTCATATGATCGCCTTGCGTAATTGCGTTCTGGCTACGAAATGCAGGGTTGGCCGTCGGCGCCCCTGTGTTGTCGCATAGTATCCACGCGCATCTGCACCTCTTTCGGCGCTAGCAATGGAAAATGCATGATAATGCTCAACAATGATCGGCGCTTTGCAAGAGAGATATTGTCCGCACTCGCTGCTGGCTGGGTGCTAGGGACGCCATTCTTATTCATATTTACCGTAACTTTCGGCTTGGGTGTCGGAGACACCGAACCAGGCAACATGCCCCTCGCCATGGTCTTGGGAGCCGCCATGTATGCAGTAGGAATAGGCGCCCCCCTGCTTGGGACCCTCATTTCTATACGGGCTAAAAAGTATATATACGCTGGCCTGTTCACATGCGCTCTGATTTCGGCCGCACTGGCCGCGTGGCATATCAGGCTGTTTCCGTTCGGCTATTAGCCTCGATCTTCCTCGACCTTGATTTGGTCGGCTGAGGGATTCGGCCGGGAGGTCGATTGCCCTGCTGCGGTCAGCGTGCAGTGTGAGCGGCCCGATCGGCCGATCGATGATTGGAGTGATGTGCGAAAAAGCCTTCTCAGGCTCGCCAGTGCCCTCGTGGCGACGGCGGCTCTATTGACCGGGGTCGCCAACGCGGCGGTCACCGAAGCGGACGCCGTCGGGAAGGGCGGCATCACCTGGGGGCCGTGCAAGGAGAAGCCCAGCATCCAGTGCGGCACGCTGGCCGTGCCGATCGACTGGTCCAGGCCGAACGGCCCCACCGTCACTCTGACCCTCGCCCGGCGCAAGGCCACCGACCCCTCGGCCCGCATGGGATCCCTCCTGACCAACCCGGGCGGCCCCGGCAATTCCGGGGTGAACGACATCCTGCGCCCCTCCGGCTTCAGCAAGGACGTCCAGCGGCGGTTCGACATCGTGAGCTTCGACCCCCGAGGCGTCGCCCGCAGCGGCTCGATCGCCTGCTCGGCGGCGGTGTACAACCGGATGCCGTACCCGGTCATGAAGAGCCAGGCCGACTACAACAAGTGGGTGACCTTCGACCGCAAGCTGCGCCAGGACTGCCGCAAGCGCACCGGCCTGCTGTACGACTTCGTCGACTCGGCCAACGTGGCGCGTGATATGGACGCCATCCGCGCCGCCCTCGGCGAGGACAAGCTCACCTCCTACGGCGTCTCGTACGGCACGCTCGCCCAGCAGATGTACGCCGAGCTCTTCCCTAACCGGATCCGGGCCATGGTGCTGGACAGCAATATGGACCACAGCCTCGACGCCAAGGCATTCCAGGTGACCGAGGCGGCCACCGTCGAGGACGCCTTCAGCGAATTCATCGCCTGGTGCGACCGGACCACCGACTGCGTCCTGCACGGGCGCGACATCCGGGCGCTGTGGAAGGGACTGCTCGACAAGGCGGACCGCGGCGAGCTGTACTACCCGGGGGTCACCGACCGCCCGCTGAGCGCCCACAACCTCCTCTGGCTGGCCGTGATCCTCAACGAGGGACCCGCCTGGGCGCTGGAGGCGCAGGTGCTCCTCGCCCTGGACGGCGGACCAGTGCCCGACGGCATGCCGGGACCTCCGGGCAACGGGCCCGTGGACGGGAAGATCGCCGAGTTGCCGACCGCGATCCTCTGCGAGGACTTCAACCTGACGCTGCGGAACTACAACCAGTACGCCGACGTGATGCGCAGCTCCAACGCTGTGGCTCCGACCGTGCGGTACAACCCGATGCCGATGGGCGACATGCCGATCTGCCAGCGCCACCCTGTCAACAACCCGCAGCACCGGCTGCGGTACACCGGTAGCGCTCCGCTGCTGGTGGGCGCCTCCCTGCACGACCCGTCCACCCCATACGTGTGGTCGGCCAATGTGGCCCGCCAGCTCGGCTCCAAGGCCACGCTGCTCACCTACGAGGGCTGGGGCCATGGCATCTACGGCATGACCCGCTGCACCACGGCCGCCATGGACGCTTACCTGATCTCGCTAACCGTTCCCGTGCAGGGCACCCGCTGCCCGGCGGAGGAACCCGAAGCCAAGGTCAAGCGGCAATAGGCGGCAGCCTCCCGTGCGTTGCAACGGAATCCGGCGTTTACCACGTTCAGGTGGGCGAGCGAGACGGTTCCCGCTGACCAGTGGGAACCGCGTTAACGCCGGATACCGTTCCACATCTCTCTGAGCCCCGAGAAATCCCAGAGTTCACGCGAACTGAAGGAGCCTCACCAGGAACCCAGGGATGTTCAGGTTCTATGGGCGGATCCGACCCTTGGGTTCGGGGGAACTGGCTGGGTCCTGTTCCTCGGTGGTGGATGTCAGGAGTGCTCTGGCGTTTTCGGCGTAGCGGATCGCGGTCTTGGGATCCAGGCCGAACACCGATGCCAGATGCAGCGGATCAGGGCCGTGGGTGAAAGCTTCCTCGAGCTGTCGATCAACGCGCAGTCGTTCCAGGGTGGCGGCCTGTCGGCGTAGCTCCGCTTTGCCCCAGAGGTTGGAGACGGGGCCGACGCCCATGGCGCTCTTCTGATTGACGATCAGATGCGGGTTGGCCGTGTTGGGCCAGCGGCTGCGCCGGCGGTCGAGCCAGTTGAGCAGACACTGGTGGGTGAGTTCATCGATGGGTCGGGTCCGTCCGGCGATGGTGAGCCGCCGGTTGCCGAGGTCGACGTCGGCGAGCCGCAGGGCGATGATGGCGGCTTTGCGGGCGGCGTGGACAGCGGCCAGCACGAGGACGAGGCGAGCGACCGGGGTCGTGGCGGTCCCGGCGGCCTGGTCGACGTCGTCCTGGTCGAGGGGGAGGGCGAGGTCGTAGGGATGCTGGCCGACCCTGATGCCCCGGCTGGGGTCGCGGAAGATGATGCGGTTTCTCTTGCAGAAGGAGAACAGCGACCGAAGGGCGGTGAGGGCGTTTCGGCGGGGCCAGCCATGGAGCTCATCAAGGGCCGCCTGGATATCGTCTCGGGTGACCTCGCGCAGGTGATCGTAGCGGGCCGACCAAGCCAGGAGCAGCGGCTGGACATGGTTCATGTAGACGTAGAAGGATGCCATTTCGCGGGCCTTGGAGCGAGGGCCTCCGTCGTGCAGGGTTCGCAGCCAGGCTTCGGCCGCGTTGCGGATGCCCGGGGCCAGGTCGCTGGTTTTGCTTTCCAGCCAATTGTCGAAGGTTGATCGCCGATCATCGACCAGCAGGTTCATCTCCTGGAGGACCTCGGTGACTCGCTCGGTGCCGATGCCCAGGGCTTGCATCGCCGGGAACAGCTCTGAGTAGCGGACGACGTCGCCGACAACGTGCGGGGAGAGCACGATGATGAGGCCCCGGCGGGTCGCAAAACGGGTCCTCCGGCTCCACCCGCGGGCTTCGCCGCGGCGGTGGGCCAGGTAAACGGCCCAGCTGAGCCAAGGGTTGGCGTGATCGACGTCCGCGGATTCATCGAAGCGGGTGAAGTCCTTGCGGGCTTCGAACAGGCGCAGTGCGGTCCATCGGATCGCCGGACGTCCGGCCGGGGCCGGCGGCGGTTTGGGCGGAGCGCCTCGCCGCGTGCCGTACTTGCGCGCTTCTGGCTCTGTCCGGCGGACCTTCATCCGATCGAAGAACAACTGGTGATGAAGCAGTCGCGTACCCGCCTGCAACACGCTGACCGCTCCGCGCGGAAGGCATCCGACGAGGTTGGACTCGTAGCGGGCCTCCTGCCAGCACAACCGGCAGTGGCCGTTCTTGACCGTCAAGGTCCGGTCGCAGCCGGCGCACTGCGCCTCGCCCGGATGATTGTGACGCCAGACCGAGCACGATCCGCAGCGGCGTGAGGACAGTACGCCCCAGGCAAGGCAATCGATGCAACTGGAAACAGTCCTGCGGGACTTGCCCGATGGCACGTCAGGCGGGAGGAAGCGAGCGGCCGTCCCGGCGCTTGGGTGTCACCGGCGGACCTCCGCTCGACGAGGCCGACGCGGCGGTGGCCGTGACCTGCTGCTCATCGAGCCGCTTGACCTTCTCGGGCTCCGGGATCAGCAGTTCCTCAGGCCCGCAGCCGAGCACGGCGCAGATGACATTCAGGTCGGCCAGTTTGATACTGGCCGGCTCCCCGGACCACAGCCCGGACATCTTGCCAGCGCTGATGGCGAGCCCGTGCTCGGCGAGCATGCGCTGCAGGTCGCTGGCCTTCCAGATGCCGCGGTTGGCGGCCGCCAAGCGCAGGTTCCACTTCATCGCCGAAGTCCTTCCAATCGAGTCGCGGCACGCTGCTGACCGGCGATCCAGGCGTCCTCGACATGGGTGCCCGGGACGTGGACATACCTCATCGTGGTGGCGATCCAGGCATGTTCGAGGGTGGCCTGGATCGCGATCAGGTCCATGCCTGCCAGGTAGAGCTCGCTCGCGCAGAAGTGCCGCAGGACATGCGGGGTGACCTGGTCGGGCCAGTCCGGCAGATATCTCTCAGCCGCCGTTGCCAGCGCAGCGCGCAGGGTCTCATCGCCCACCCGGGCCGCGCTGCCGTCGAGGTTCTTGCGCTCGGAGGGCAACAGCGGGACGCTTGGTGTGATCGTCACCGAACTGGGCCCACACATCCTCGACGAACCAGCGCAAGGTCCCCCCGCGTTATTGATCAAGGGGACCATACGTTCGCGCGGGCCCGATCCGCGAGCGCCCTTGCCGTGCCGGACGTGCAGTTTGCCGAACCGTCCCAGGTCCCACTTGATGTCGGCGAGGTCGAGCTTGCACGCCTCGCCGACCCGTAGGCCGACCTCCGACATCAGCCGGCACGCGGAGTAGTTGCGGGCCGCAGGGGCGAACTTGCGGCAGGTCGCCAGCTCTTCACGCCATCCGGCGAACAGCCGGTTCACCTGCTCAGCGGTGGGTGGAATCCGTAGCCTGGCCTGCTGGCGGCCGCGCGGCCGATTCATCTCGTCGATCGGGCACTCGACGACGCGGCCGGTCATCTGATGGACCTCGATCTTGTGCCGCAGCTCCAGGAACAGGTAGTAGGTCTTCAACGCCTGAGCTCGCGACAGCCGGGTGCCCTTGGCAGCATCGCGCAACGTCTTGCCGAAGTACTGATCGGCGTCAGAGGGTTCCATCTCCCATAGCGGCCGCCCGAACCAGGTTCGCACCTGCTCCAAATGCATCACATCGGAACTTATCGTCGCGTCCGACAACCCGGCAGCCGCACGAGCAAGCACGAACCCGGCCAGCACATCGGTCTCGAACGCCACCAGCTCGTCCGCGGTGGCCGGGGCACGCGCCACCCGTAGATCCCGCACCGCCGCCAGCGCCAACTCCGGCCTCCCCGCCTTCACCCGCAGAGCAAGACGAACGACGAGGACGATAGACCTTCACAATCTCTGAAATCTCATCAATCACAGAAGAAGCCGGAGTGCCAGCAGATAACCCCAGGTCCTGGCGCTATAGAAGACGAAGAGGCTCCGAGGAACTCACGGGATATTTCTTAAGCCAGCCGAGGGCATGCACGTGATAATGAATCATTATCACGTGCATGAGCGATCATTTGAGTATCTGTCACAGAATCTTGATGCTGTCACAGTACAGGTTGCTGTTCGCCAGCTTCGTCCAACAGGACAACGGTAACGCATGCGCTGTGCGGGCCAGATTCGAGCACAAACACCCACGAGTCATGCAATAGCTCCTTGAACAGGCGATTCGCCGAATGGCGCAAGTCTGACCAGCGCCTTCAACCGTATTCACCAACCTCACCGTCCGCTCAGAGGCCCGAACGAGAATTGCCTGGTGCGGCCTCCGCGGCCAGGACGTCGCCAGGCCTCACCCGTCATCGACGTACTCAGGTCTTCGACGGCGATCACGTCGAACCGCCGGCCCAGGCCCGGTGGAGGTCTCGTCGACCCAATCCTTGCGCCAGTCGGCCTCGCGGGCCTTCAGTTTCGCGATGGCGGCCTTCACCGTGCCGCGCCGGTCCGACCCCCTCGCCTTGCCCGCGCCAGCGTGCGCAGCAGCCACAGCAGGCGGGCCTCCGGGTGTGTCGCGGAGCGTAGGCACCTTCAGCATCTGTCCGGTGGGCACGGCGGCGCTGACCGCGACACCCCGGTCCACCCCTACCACCTGGCCCGTGCCGGGCGCGGGGATCGGCTCGGGGATGACGGCGAACGCCACCTGCCAGCGCCCGGCACGGTCGCGGGTGACCCGGAACGACGTCACGCCCGCGGGCACGGCGCGGGACCACCGCAACCGCACCCAGCCGACCTTCGAGATCTTCACCTCACCGACCTGGCGGGACAGGCGGCGCACGTCACCGGGCTTGACCGCGACGATCCGCAACCCCTCGCTCCGCCCGGGCTTGCGCCAGGTCGGACGCTGGTGGGTGGCGCCGAAGAAGTTCGCCATCGCCTGGGCGAAGTCCTTCAGGGCCTGCTGCTGCACGATGACCGACCCCGCGCGCAGCCAGGCGAACGCGGCTCGTGCCTGGGTGAGCTGCCGGCACTGCTCGGCAAACCCCGGCGCGCTCTTACGGCCCGGCTTCCAGTGCGCGTGCTGCTCAACGGCCAGATTCCCCACATATCAGGCGTGTCCGCAATGCTCCACCAGCACCTGCTCTTGAGCCGGTGAGGGCTGAAGCCGGTAACGGGACATGCCGGCCAAACTACCGACCACCACCGACACAACCAGGACCCCCGAACCCCCTACTGTTCGACATCAGGGTGCTCGTCGAGATCGCCCGTGGGGACGCCGACCCATTCGGCTCGTCCAACGCTGGGACGCTGACCCTTAGCCCATGGTCATGCCAGCCTTGGCCCTCACCGCCGCGTCTCTGGATGCAAGCAGCGCCGAGGCAGACCACCTACTCGGCAGCCTCGAGCTGTTCGAGCGAGTCGAAATTGCCTCGCTCGCCGGCGCGGACCGGGTGCCCACCCTGGCCGCTGTGATGGCCAAGACCGACCCTGACGCCCACGACGCACACGTCGTGGCGATCGCCGATGTGGCCGCTTTGCCGATCCTCACCCTCGACCGGCCCAAGTGGGAGAAGGCATCCCAGGCCTTCGAGAACCCCTGCACATCAGAATGATCGACGACTCGCCCGAAGAGTAAAGAGGACGCGCCAAGCTCCATGTCCAGGTGGGGCGCACCGAGCCTCGCATCCGCTTCCACCTCCCGCCGAACGAAGCGCCTCCACGACGCGCCATTGCTGTACCCGGCAATCAGCGGCCTGCGAGGAGAACCCGAGCGCCGCAGCTCGAGGATTGATCGTCTGGTGTTACTGCTAGTCGACTGGATTGTGATTAACTCTCCGGGCGCGAAAACGCGGGCACACGACTGTTAGCAATTCCAGTGCGAGCTGTGCTACCTGCGCGTCGGAGCGACCGGCGCAACGCCTGGATCGAGAAGACCTCGACCGGCCTGGCCCAGCCGGTCCGACGTGATCACGGTCGAGGACTTGAAGATCGGCAACATGACCCGGTCGGCCCGGGGCACGCGTGAGGCTCCGGGACGGTACGTCGGCCAGAAAGCCGGACTGAACCGGCGATTCTCGCCGCGGGCTGGGGTGTTGGTGACCCGGCTAGAGCACAAAGCACCCGCTCGGGTCGTGAAGGTCAAGGCCGCGTACACGAGTCAGCGGTGCTCGGCGTGCGGGATCCTGCACCGGCAGGCGCGCGAGCCGCGCGCGTTCCCGGCACCGATCCTGCGGCTACGCCGGCAGCGCCGATGTGAACACGGCCCGCACCACCGTATACGCGGCACGGCATGCCCGCCCCGCAATTTCGCAGTGACCTGTGCTCCAGCAGGCCCCCGATCGCCCGGCCGTGCCTGTCCACATCGAGCCGCACGGTCCGCCCCAGCGGAGCACGCCATCCGTGTGCTACTGCCAGCACCTACGTCATCACTGCCACTGCTGCGCAGATGACCGATCCACAGCGGTCGTGCACCGGCCGCGCTCACGTACCGTTTCCGCCTCACCTTCCAACGCATCATGCACATCCCATGAAAACATGTCCACGATCAAGGAGCCTCACCTGATGGCCGACGCCCATCTCACCAGCGCAGACACCGAAGAATCCGGCCATGGTCGGGACCGCACCCCGGTTGAAGCCGCAGGCGAACACACCCATGCCCTCGGCGACGATGTGATCATTCCCGACGACGTCCAATACGTCAGGATCCGACCGCAGTTGCTGACCCCACACGAGCGGAACGCACGTGAAAATCTCGGCCTGGACGACGACCCGATCGTCGAATCCATCCGCGAAAACGGCATCACCGACCCATTGCACGTGCTGCGCCGCGCGGACGGGCGCCTGATCATCGGCGCCGGTGAACGGCGCTGGACCATCGCGATAGAAGCTCTCAAGGAAGACCCGGACGGCCCTTGCGCATTCATCCCGGCCCTGATCTACAACCGGCCCGAGCTGACGCCGCAAGAGTTCATCGACATGATCATCGAGAATCAGCTGCGGAAGAGCATGACCAAGCCCGAAGTGGCCAATGCGCTCTTTAGCGCAGCCGACATGGGATGGTCCCCTCAAAAGATCGCCCGCCATCTTGGCTATCAGGCCAAAGACGTGGAACACGGCATCGCCGCCGGCCGACTATCAGCCGAGACCCGGCGGGACATTTCAGGGATCGCTGTCATCGAACAAGACTTTGTCGCCATGGCGACGCTGGCCGAGTTTCACACCGATCCCGCGGCGACGGCGCGCATCATCAGCGCAGCCGCCAACGGCTACTTCGATCACCAGGTCAGCGTGGAGAGGCGCAACCGTGAGCGAGCCCATCAGCAGGCGCTGGCGCGTGCCGCGGTGGAATCGCGTGGCGTCCGCGTGGTCGACGATGTCCCCGCAGGCGCCGTCGAAGTGCACTTTCTGCACACGGCCGCCGGGGCGGCTCTCACCTCGGATGCCCATGCCGGCTGCCCTGGGCACATCGTTGTTCTGCAGGAGACCGACGACGGCGCCGAGCCGGTCGCCTTTTGCGCCAACCCGCCCGCCTACGGCCACGTCGACCTCACCCCGCTACCGGTCACCCCCGACGCGCGGGAGCAGGCAGAGGCCGAGACCGAACGAGAACGCGCCCGCCAGGAAGCTCGCGCAGCCAACCAGTTCGTCCGAGAAGGCAACGAGGCATGGCGTGCCGCCGAGCCGGTGCGGCGTACCTTCCTGGCCGGTGTGATCGCAGGCAAGAACGTGCCGACACGGATCGGCTCCTTCCTCTCGTGGGCCTGGGTGGTCAAGCCAGACCCGGTCCGTAAGTGGGCCAGCAGCTATGGCAGCACCGACATCCTGAACCAGCTGCTCGGCATCGCTCCCCACGGCGACAGCGGCGACCAGGGAACGCCCCAGGCCTTTGCGTCCGAACGAGAAGAGCTCGAGCGGATCATCGCCAAGACAGGGCAGAAGCGGCAGCCTCTGCTGCAGTTCGCCAGCGTTGCTACCGCCTACGAACGCCGGATGGACGTACGCACCTGGCGGGACCCGGACAGCTTCAACGACCACTGGGAACGTGGAGAGCACAAGCAGCGCCGCGCGGAGATGGCCGTCTGGCTGACCTTGCTGGCCGAACTCGGCTACCGGCTGTCTCCGATCGAGGAGGCGGTCGCCCACGGCAGGTTGTGGGCCCCGCCTGGAGACGGCACACCCGACATCGACGTGGACGCCAGCGGAGATGACGTCGCCGACAGCGACGAGGTGGACGACTCCGATGATCAGCCCGTGGACCGGCCCATCGACCAGGCCGCCTGAACCCTTCCCAAGGGCCTCGAGCCGCGGATCGCACTCGGATCGTGCCGTCATCACGACAAGCCGGCAGGCTCACCCTCGCACCAAGCCTGCCGGCCCGCACGGATCGGCAGCACTCACTGCCGACAACCGGCACGCCGGTGGCACCCCAAGATCATGGACTCGTCGGCGGCTACCTCCGCCACCACCAGACCCACGAGCGTGAGCCACGCATCCACCTGACGCCGTGCTCTCCAGCATCAGCGCAGGCCTGACGGACCTCCTACGCGATCGCGTGCGGTACGTGCAACTCTCCCGGGCCTCGCAAGCCGGCGGCTACACCCTGCTGACCCCCACCCCTGCATCCCACCACGATGGCCATGAAAGGACCTTGGACGCTCGGCGATGAACTGGCCGCGAACCGGGCCATCCACAAGTGGCCGGCGGCCGGTCGTGTTCCGACCGCAGCAAGATCGAACCTATCGAATGGTTTCTCGCTGATGTCCTGCAAAGGGCGCCGTACGTGCACCTGCTGGGGTTCTCCGTGGCGGAAGGCGGGCGCATCGCCAAGGACCGCATCCACACCCTCAACGGCCGGCGCACGCCCCGCTACCTGCTGGCCGAGTGGACCTGGGACCGTGCCGAAGCCGCCGGATACCTGCACCACGCCTTCGGCGGGCAGTGGATCCGCAGCGCTTGCGGCTTTTGCTGCTACGCCAACGCGCACCGCGGCAGTGACGAACTCATCTACCGCTGGAGCATCGATCCGCACGCTGCGGCCGACGCTCTCGTCTTCGAACAACGTGCCCTCGGCCTCAACCCGCACGCCGCCCTGTTCGCCAAACGCACCGCCTACGATGTGGCACGCGAACACCGCCTCCACGAGGCGCTCAGCCTCGCTGAGTACCGGCTCGCCACCAGCACGCGGGCGTTGTATGAGGTGCGGCGACCGTACTTCGCGGCCAAGACCCACACCGCGACGGGCACGCCCGGCAAAGGCCCCGTCCGGCGTTCCGTCGCCCAACTGGCCACCGGCAGCCGCGCGGCCATGCACGAGCAGCTGCGCACCCTCGCCCGACAGCACCGCGCGCCGGTGCATATCGACCAGCACGGTTTCCCCCGCGCCATGCTCCTGAGCAAGGGCGAGACCTACCCCACCCGAAGAGTCGATGCTCGCCCTCAGCCTCGACGACATCGTCGACAAAGGCCCGCCGCACATTCGAAGAACGGTGGGCCGAACGCACCGGCCTGGCCCCGTTGCGCCCGCTCCCGTACTGCCATGCCCCGGCTCAAGCGCCCGCCACCTGACCGAGCGCCCGCCCCACCGAGGTGTGGTGACCTCTCTGTACCAGCAAAGGATGGTCCCCTGTGGTACGACCCATTTCCCCGGCACGTGCGACAACCTGGACGCGCAGCTGCTACCTGGAGCGATGCCGGGCAGGACGCCTGACGCGGCTTCCTGCCCACATGCTGAACCGGACGGTCCCACGATGAACGCCCGCATCCCTGCACGCATGAAGAATTGCCCCGTCTACGCGGGCTTGGCCGTACCCGAGGGGGCCGCCCGCCACAACGACGACCAGCACGCCCCGCTCTTCGGAATCAATGACCCCAACCGCGTCTTCCAGCTGATCGACGGCAAGCGATGCGGCAACTGCGGCCAGCGGCTGTCCACGCGGCCAGGCGGGAAGTTCACTCTTCTGCTGCGCCCTGCCGACTACACCCGCGGGTTCACCCGCGAACCCGCCTTGCACCCCTCCGACTGCGCCCCATACGCCATACAAGCATGCCCACTCCTGAACGGCCGGATGACCCACTACCGCAGCACTCCCCGTGACCTTGAATCCGAACGCTGCGGCGATCCCACCTGCTCCTGCCGCCGGTGGACCACACCCTCCGACCATCAGGCGCGAGCCGGCGCGGCCGCACCGCCGTTCTACGCGGCCACCTTCCGCCAGGAGCACTACCAGCTGGGCTGGGACCTGACACGCGGCCCGAGCGGGCTGCGCGTCATCGTCGTTCCCTCGATCCAGCCGCTGTCGCTCCGCCTCGCCACTGTTGGCCAGCCGTCACGGCGCGACATCGAACGCGCCCTGCTACTGGGGCTGCCGCTGCCACCTCGTCCCTAGCCCGACCGTCACCACGCACCGGCCCACCCTTTTCGTCCGGTGCGGTTGCGGCCCTGCACTGCGCCTGATGGCCGCATCCGCCCACGCCTGGACGTCTGCCCTTATCGCCGGTCAAGCACGGAGGTATGCCATGTCCGAACTGTCCTCGCATGGCCCCCATGACATCATCGCTCTCATCCCGTACCTGTTCGGGTTCCAGCCCACCTCGAGCATCGTCACGCTCGTCGTGCGCGAGGGCCGGCTTCACTACGCATCCCGGCACGACCTACCCGAAGACCCGCAGCAGGTGCCGCACCAGGCCGCGCTCTGCCGCAGACTCGCCGCCCGCTATCGCGCCGAAAGCGTGGTGGTGGTCGGCTACGGTCCCGCCGACCGCGTCGACCCGCTGCTGGACCACCTCCGGCAGGAATACGCCGACGCCGGCATCACCGTCACCTCCATGCTGCGCTGCCAGCACAACCGCTTCTGGTGGCACCCTAACGACCAGACGATCGACGGCACCCCCTATGACATCACCACCAACCGGATGGCAGCGCATGCCGTCCTCGCCGGTCGGGTGGCGTTCCCCGATCACGACAGCTTCGCAGCGCTGCTGCAGCCGATCGGCGGTGCCGACCGCGAAGCCATGCGCACAGCGACGCAGGTAGCCCGGCGCCGGGCCGACCAGCTCCTTCGAACGGTCCCGCCTCGCTTCTGGTACGACGAAGGCGTCCTGCAGCTGCGGCAGGCGCTGGCCCTCAGCGCTGCACACCAGCCGCTCTCCGCTGACGCTCGGGCATGGCTGTGCGTCCTGCTGGCGTCGCGTCCCGTACGGGACAGGGCCCTGGTGATGGTCGCCGTCCACGGCGAGGACGCCCATCTGAGGCTGTGGTCGGACCTCACTCGTCACGCCGAGCCTGGATATGTCGCAGCCCCTGCCACCCTGCTGGCCCTGGTCGCCTACCAAAACGGCGATGGACCCCTGGCCGGCATCGCCGTGGACCGAGCCATAGCCGACAGCCCCCACTACCGACTGGCACTGCTGCTCAACGCCGTGATGCATCATGGTGCGTCGCCGTTGGCCGTACACGACAGCATCGACGGCCTGCAAAGGGGCATTGACGCCCGTATCGCCAGACACCCTGAAGAGGCGGTGCCCGAGCTGCCAACGCTGCCTCTCGGGTGACGGTGACAGCCGTTGCACCACAGCCGGCGAGGTCCACGCCATGTCACCGGAACCACCTACACGATGCCGGACGGCACCGCCTACTGGCACGGCTTCGAGCGCACCGGCTGCATCGACACCCGCGGCAAGCGCACCGACTTCGGCACCGAGGTGGCCAGGCCGGCTGCCCGCGATCACGCCGGCAAGTGCGCCGGCTGCTTGCCCGGCAAGGGTCCTGGGGGCCGGGACCGCCCTGGCCGGTACGCCTCCCTCGTCCACGACGGCGGCACCTACTGCCCGTGCATCGCCCACCAGGAGATCCGACTGGCAGTCAGCCACACCTGGCCCACGCTCACCCGAAAGTCGTACGGCCTGTAACCCTGAGGAACCGCATGAACAAGGACCTTGGCCTGCGCGCCAACCACAACATCCGCGTCACCCGCAGCGGGCGGGGCCCTATCCGGGTTCGCTACGTACCCTGCAGAACGGTCATCGTTGAGGGCGACTTCATCGTTTGCCCTGAGTGCGGGGCCAAGGACAGCATTGTCAATGTCGACGTGTCCGTCCGGCGTAACGAGCTTTGGGTCGCAGGCGACGACGAAGGGTGCTTCAGCGCTAAGGAGGGCGCCACGAACCACAGGGACAACCGCTTCGAGTGCCAGGTATGCGAGCGGCGGGTAGCGATGCCGGAAGGCTCCGAGTGCACCTACTGCTGAATCGCCAGGGCCCCCGGGGCTGACCGTAACAGGTCGGCCCCCTTGCTGCTGCCAGAGTCCCCCAATCAAGGCATCACCCTGTCGTACGGGGTTCTGGTGTCCGGGCGAACCGCCAGAATAGGCGCTCGATGAGGCAGTGGGCGACCGTCGGGCCGCGAAGGCGGTGGAGTGTCCCCCAGACATCCTGGGGGTTCCGGACGCATCAGCATCGCAGACCAGTCGCTCCATGCAACTCTTCCGTCAAGATCTTTTACTCGGTAAAAGATCTTGACGGAAGAGTTGCACTCCGCGCCCATACCTGCGTGCCGATGATCACCGGAACCCCCGACGGGTGTCCGGAGCAGGACACTGCCCGCGTCTCCGCGGTACGTCTCCTGCTCGTGGTCTTCCCCGGCATAGGCCGGTGCGGGGACTGTCCCGCATGGTCCGTCACCGCGCCTTCCCCAGAACGGCAGCGGCCGGCGGACCATGCCTCAGGGAGCCGGAACACCTGCCAGCCGGCTCTGTCCACCGCAACGCGGGTCGAACACGATCGGTTATCACACATCGGAAAATCCCGGTCGTGACACCACATCCGCGCTGCCGTTTCGCTTACGATCCGCGGCCGCGGGTCGAAGCCCATCGGTGATCACCCGTAGTCGACGGTCGGGTCCCATCCACGCACCGGGTTCTCACGAGCCCGAGGAGGAAGGACAGCACGTCGCCCGGTGGGCACGACCACCACATCCGCGACCGCCTCACCAGCACCCGCACGCCCACCAGACGCGCGGCCTGAGCATGCGCGGATCCCCCACGCCCCCCAGGGTGCCGCCCTAGCAACCGCCCGGCTCACCGACCGCATGCCGCCGCAGCTCATCTCCGGCTGGCGATCCCCCTTCATCTCCGCCGTCAGGCGGGGCGAACCCCCGAGAGGCCACCGGTGAACACACCTGATCCCCTGGCCCGTATCCGACTGCAGGCCACACCCCAAGACCGGCCGCTTCCCGGCCGCGCCGACGAACAGGTCCGCAACGACGCAGGCGGATATGTCTTCGCCTCTGACCTGTGGACCAGGGTTGAGGATTTCCTCATCCTCGGTACGACAGGCGGCACCTACTACATGGGCGAAACCCAGCGCACCGAGACCAACGCCGACGTTGTCGCCCACGCCATCGCCGAAGACGGCCCGCGCGTGGTCGACCTGCTGACCGGCATCTCCACTGCTCGGCCGCCTCGCGCCGCCCGGCAACGGCCCGCCTTGTTCACCCTGGCGGCCTGCTACGCCATCGGCGACGCCGCCACCCGCCAGGCGGTCAAAGCCGCTCTGCCGTCCGTCGCCCGCACCACAGACCATCTCGCCATGTTCTTCGGCTACTGCAAGCAGCTGGGAGGCAAGCCGACAGCGCGCGGCTTCGCCCCGCGTACCGGCCGCAGCCTGCGTACCGCCCTCGCCTCCTGGTTTTTGCGCGACAGCGCTGATGACGTGGCCTTCCGCGCCTGCAAGGCGATGCAGCGCAAGACCCCCCAAGGCGAGAGTTTCCACCTGCGTGACGTACTGCGGCTGGCCCACCCGCGCGTGGACTCCCCTGCACGTGCAGCGCTCATCGGCTGGATCGCCGGGAACGTCAGCGACGAGCACGCACGCGCCGTCCTGCCCGCCGTCGACCGCTTCCTCACCGCAAAAGCCGTCACCACACCAGCCGAGGCCGTCCGCGTAATCACAGACAAGCGGGTGCCGTGGGAATTCCTGCCTGATGCCATGCTGCGAGAGCCGTCGGTGTGGGAGGCCCTCATCGACACCATCGGCATGACAGCGCTGCTGCGCAACCTCGCCCGGATGACCGCCTCCGGGGCGCTGTCGCCGTTCGCCGACGCCACCCGCAGGGTGATCGCCCGGCTCACCAACGCCGAAGCCCTGGCCACAGCCCGTGTCCACCCCATGGACGTGTGGCTGGCGATGCGCGTCTACACCTCCGGCCGGGCGCAGCCCGCCCTGGCCGCACCCATCCGGTACTGGACGCCGGTGGCCGCTGTCGCCGACGCCCTGGAGGAAACCTGGGACCTGTCGTTCGACCACCTGCCGCCGTCCGGCCGGCGTCTGCTGATCGCCGTCGACTCCTCCGCGTCGATGACCTGGCTTGATCGTCTGACGGTCGGCGGCTCCCCCATCGGCTCCGCCTACGAGGCGGCGTGCGCCATGGCGATCACGCTCGCGCGCATCGAACGCGGCACCAGCCATGTGATCGACGTCGACACCCGCGTCCACCCCTCGAAGATCACCGCGCGGACGAACCTGCGCGAGGTCGCCTCCTGGAGACCGTCCGGCGGGGGCACCGACCTGGCGCTGCCCTTCCTCTACGCCGAACGGGAAAAGCTCGACGCCGATGGCATCGTCATCTTTACCGACAACGTCACCTGGGCCGGGCAACATCACCCATCCCAGGCACTGGCCTCCTACCGGGCCACGGTCAGCGCGCGCGCCCGCGTCATGGTGGCGTCCATGACGGCCAACGGATACACGATCGCCGACCCGCGCGACGCCGGCGTCCTGCAGATGACCGGGCTGGACGCGTCCCTTCCGCTGGCAATCAACCAGTGGATGCGGCAAGAGCAGCGCTGATACACCACAGGCGCGATCAGCCACCGGCGGCCCGCACGATGCAGGTCATCCGAGCCCGCACGCATCCCCGGGCCAGCTCACCGCCCCAGCTACGCCGCTCGGTCACCACCACCGGCGCCCCTTCTGCAGGGCGCACCCCCTCCCCGGTGTCACGAGCCCGAGGAGCCGCGTGAGCACTCGACGCCGTAAGCCCAGCGCACCGACTCGTCCTATCCTCGCCGCCAGCCGGGCGATCGCTCTGCGGGATGCGATCCTCCCCCTGCGCGAACAACACCCGGCCTGCGTACGTCACCTGGCCACCACCATCGGGCAAACCCTGCGCGACGCCGAAAGCGCCTTCCCCGACCCTCTGCATGACTCCATCCCCCGGGCCGGCCACGCTGCCGTGGCCATCGTCAATGCCATCGACAACTGGACCCGCAACAGCCACGACAGCCCATGGGATCAAACCCAGCGTGACACCACGGTGATGAGCGACGCGATCCGGAAGGAAACCAGCACATGGATCACCTAAGCCGCCCAGGCACAGCCCTCGCGCCCCGCACCATCCTCTGACACGGTCGCCCCACGGCCGCGCCGTCACTCCCGGCTCCGCTCACCGCTACACGCCGCCGCCGACCGCGCCGCCGGCGAAGGCCTCGCCATCCACCGGCGCATCGAACCCCTCTGTCACGCCGCACCGCACCGCTACAGCGCCGGCCCGACACCCAGGCCGACGAGATCCAACAGATGATCGACGCCCGCACACTCAAAACCCTGACCGACCGGTCGTGACCCGACCACCAGGAGATAGGGCTGGCGGATACCGCTACCGCCACCGGCCCCGACAGCCGGGCGCCGCAGCCGATCCATTCTCCGTCCCGCGCACATGCCATCCCCGCCCCTACCGACCGGCCATCCCGGAGACCGCCATGTCCCTCATCGCTCCCAACACCGTGCCGTTGCCCCACGACATCGCGGCCGCTGCCATCGCCGCGAACGCCTCCGCGCACGCCCACGATGCAATCGCCTGGAGCGTCGTCGCCAACACCACTGCCGACGACATCACCACCGAGCAGTGGAATGCCCGCCTGACCTGGATCGAAGGCGAGCTGCTCGAAGTCGCCCGCGTCGCGCTCGAAGAATGCGGCCAAAGCGGCTGGGAGGCGCTCGACGAGAACACCTTCGCCAAGGTGATCGACCGGATGGCCAGCTGGGCCACCCAGCAGCTCTCCCAATAGCGTCCGCTGGCCCAAGACACCGAGCCTCCAGCCGGCCACCACGGCTGAAACCATGTGTCGCCGACTCACAGCGGCCAGACGCTGCACGATCCGACGACGCCGGCGCCGCGGTGATGCGCCCACCAACTCTCGCAACCCCTGCACCGAAAGGCCCCCGTTGATCACCACCCGGCGGCACGCACGCCTGACGCTGATGCGCCTCACCGACAACCCAGCCGATCCGCTGATGGGCCAACTCCTCGACGCCGTCGGGCCAGCTGCCGCAGTTGACCACATCCGGCGGGGCAGCCTCCCGCCCGACCTCATGACCGATCACGCTCTGCGCCCGGCCGCCGGGCAGGTGCTCGCCCGTTGGAGGGACCGCCTTGAGCGAGCCGACCCAGTCGGCGACTTGGAGCGCGGCCACCACGCGGGGGCGCGCTTTCTGACACCGGAGGAGCCTGAATGGCCCCGTCAGCTGGCAGACCTCGGCCCCGCCCAGCCGCTGGGGCTGTGGGTCCTGGGGACACCCGGTCTACGACAGGCGTGTAGCCGTTCGATCACGATCGTCGGCTCCCGCCACGCCACTACCACAGGTGAGCATCTGGCGGGTGAGCTGGCCTATCAGCTGGGCGAGCGCGGCTTCACCACGGTCTCGGGGCTCGCGTTCGGCATCGATGCCGCCGCCCACCGCGGGGCTCTGAACGGGCCAGCCTTGACTGTTGCAGTTCTGCCGTGCGGTATCGACGTCTGCTTCCCGCCTGAGCATCGCGACCTCTATGCGGCCATCCGCCTGCACGGCGTCATGGTGAGCGACAACCCGCCGGGAGTCGCGGCGTCGCGCGACCGCCTGCTAGCTCGCAACAGGATCGTCGCGTGCCTCAGCCAGGCCACCGTGGTCGTCGAAGCCCTCGTCCGCAGCGGCACGATGAACACCGTGCGGCATGCCGAAGCGCTCGGCCGGCCCCTCGGCGCTGTGCCTGGCCCGGTGCACAGCCCGCACTCGCGTGGCTGTCACGCGCTGATTCACGACGGGCGAGCCGTGCTCGTCGATGGCGTGACATGGGCCGCCGAGCTCGTCGACAGCATCCCGGCGAAAGCCAGCTCTCACGCGTAGGCCAGAGCGCTTTCCTGACGAAGCCAGCGATGGGCAGCGGCTGACCGCCCATCAGCACCCGCCCGCCCGAGCATTGACAAGAAACTTGACTACAAGTCTTACGCTTGTCAATGCTCGTCGATCGCCGTCATCATAAGGCGAACCGAAGGAGGGCACATGAACGGCACCTACCGCGCCGCACCCGACATCGAGCCGCACTGGCACATCAGCGTGACCGTACCCGGCAGCGCCGGACCGACCTGGCATGAGGTGCGCAAGGTGGTCACGACCGAGCAGCACGTCTACTTCCATGATCGCGACGACACCCTGCTCGGCGTCGCAGCCGTGACCGACCAAGTGCGCTGCCTGACCAGCGAGGAATGGATCGCATCCCGTGCGTGAGCACCCACACCCCCGACACCTCAGGAGAACAGGCACACCATGGCCGACATGGACGAGCCGGACATCGCGATTGTAGGCGGCTCCATCACCGGGCCAGCCGCCGCCCTGCGCCTGCACCAAGAGGGCTTCACCAACGTCCGCATCTACGAAGCCCTCCCCGAACCTCTCTCCCAAGCCGGCGGCGCCATCTCCCTCGAGCACCCGGCTCTCGGCGTCCTGGACACCATCGGCGTCCCCCAAGAGGAAATCGTCCCTTTCCCCTCCGAGCGGATCGTGTCCATCAAAATCGCCGACCGCCACGAAGCACGGCGCTTCGACACGCTCTACCCCGCCCGGCACAGCACCTGGCATCTCATCAACAACAGCCTGATCGCCCGGCTGCCCGAGGGCATGCTGCATCCCGGCAAACGCGTCGTCGGCCTCGACCACGACACCAACAACCGCCCGCAGCTACACTTCCGCGATGGCGAGACCGCCTCCGCCGACCTGGTCATCTTCGCCGACGGCCGCCGCTCCGTCGGCCGTCGCCTCCTCGACCCAGCTCGCCCCTTGGAGTACGACGGCATCGTCGCCTGGCGCGGGCAAAGCCCCTGGGCGCCTGACGACCTTCAGGACTACACCCGCTACGAACCTGCGGGCACCCGTCTGGCCGTCTTCCCGATGATCCGGCCTGACGGCAGCTACGGAAGCGACTGGACGCTGTACATCCCCATGACCGAGCGTCAGTTCACTGATATCTGCGGCGCCTCCCCCATCAACCGCGGCTTCGTGCTGCCGCAGCAGATCACCGACGACGCCAAAACCCTGGTGATTGGCGAAGCCCGCCGCATCCTGCCGCCCGAGGCCGTGCAGATGGTCGAGACCACGGACATCTGGTCGGCGGCACCGCTGCTCACCACCCAGCCACCCCGGCACATGGCCTACTCCGTCGGCAACGGCCACGCCGTCCTCGTCGGCGACGCCCTCGTGCCGGTATCCCCGCTGACCGGCCGCGGCGCCAACAATGGCGTCGAGCAGATCGAGGATCTGGCCACCACCCTGGTCCAATGCAGCCGCTACAACGCCGACATGACCACCGCCCTTGAAGGGTGGGAACGCCGCATGCTCCCCACCGTGCGTTTCGCCCTCCAAGCCGGTCCGCGTCTGGCCGACCGTCTCGGTCTGCAGCACGCCGACCGCTCTTCCGCGGCTAGCCTGCGCTCCCCCACCGGCGGCGACGCAGCCCCCGCTCCAACCCCACATGTTGAGCAGGTAGACAGCTCACCCGCCACGACAGTGACACGTCAACCGCAACGTCGCACCCGCTGAAAGGCCCAGGCAGCGCCAGCGGCTCAGCGAGAAGCCGCTCCCTGCAGGAAGCGGAGGGTCACGGCGACAGCGTTGTGGCCGCCGTCAGACTGCCTGGAGACTACGACAGCGGGTCCTCGACTTGTCGGCATGGTTCGGCAACGCGGCACACGCGTGGACATCCTGCGCGACCTGGATATCAGCTACCCCTGGTCGCGACGACGAGTGCAGGCACGACGCGTGACGGCGGCGTCCGTACGGGGCCCGGCTCAGAAAGCCTTGCAGGCACATCACTCCCGGCCAGAGCACCGGCCAAGATCTTCTGCTGCGCATAACATCTTGGCCGGTGCTCTGGCCGTCCGCTCCGTGACCTGCAGGCCCCTCCTCACCGGGCCCCGTACGACCGCACCGCTCCTGTGCACCCACAGGCGTTCCCGGCCCGGGATCCAGCCAAGCAGCGCCAACGGAAGGACGATCACCGCATGCACCCGATGAGATACGTCACCGGCGATGCCACCGCCCCCGACGGGGATGGCCCCCGCATCATCGCGCACATCTGCAACTCCGCTGGGCGCTGGGGCCGAGGATTCGTCGTCGCGCTCAGCAGCCGCTGGGACGCGCCCGAGAAGGACTACCGAACCTGGTATGCCGGCCGGGACTACAACGACTTCGGCCTGGGAGCCATCCGCATCGTCCAGGTTGCCCACGAACTGTGGGTCGCCAACATGATCGCCCAACATGGCATCCGCCCCATCGGCGCCGTCCCGCCCATCCGCTACGGCGCCCTTGAGCGATGCCTGCTCACGCTGGCGACGGAGGCGACACGCCGCCATGCCAGCGTCCATCTGCCACGGATCGGCGCCGGGCTGGCCGGCGGAACCTGGGATCGGATCGAACCTCTGCTGCGCGCATCCCTGTCTTCCCGTGACATTCCGGTGACCGTCTACGACCTTCCCGTCCTCTGACCGTCCCTGCCACACCGATCATCACGCGCCGGACGCGGCGACGCTACACCGCACGTACTTGGACAAACCGTGCGCCGTACCCACAATCAGGCGTGCACAGCCGCCGGCCCTGTGCCGCCCGGCGCGCGGAGCCGCCATGGCCAGCCCGTCTCGGCCTCATTACCTCACCACCCAGGATCACACCATGCCGTATCGGGCAAGCCGTCATATGGCCGTCCTGGCCGATCACTCCGGCTCCACGCGGACGACCAGGCAGGCCGACGACGCCTCTATCCAGCAGTTCCTCGCCCATCAAGCCCAAGCTGATATCCCCACCACCGTCGCCCTCTACCAGTTCGACCACATCTGGGAACCCGTGTACGAAGGCCGGCCCATTACTCGGCTGCCCGCCTTCACACTCCGACCCCGCGGCGATACCGCGCTCGTGGACGCCATCGCGCTCACCATCGCCCGCGTCCGCGAGTACATCTGCCACCTGCCCGCGAACGAAGCACCCGACGAGGTTGTCATCGTCATTCACACTGATGGGACCGACAACGCCTCCCATAGGTACACGGCCGAGGAGGTCAACAACCTCATGACGATGTTGGAGACAGACTTCGGTTGGACATTCATGCTCCTGCCTCCCGGCCGGACGCGTCCTAGATCACCGACAGTCCCGGCATCGCGCCCGCTCAACCTGGTCACTCCGACAGACGCACCACGCACGTTGCCCTGGACCGCCCCGGGAATCTTGGAGGCTACGATTCCTGCGAACTTGCGAATGACGTAGTAGATCCCTGCGTCTTATAGAAGGCGTCCTCGTACTCCTTCGGCGGAATATTACCACAGAATGAGTGGAGCCTCGTCTCGTTGTACCAGGAAACCCATTCCATAGTTTCCAGCATCACGTCGGTGACGCCGCGCCAGCCGCCGCGAAAGTCGATGAGCTCTTTCTTGTACAGACTGTTCAGCGACTCGGCGGCAGCGTTGTCGTAAGAATCACCTTTACTGCCGACCGAGCGCACCGCGCCGATATCCGCCAGACGCTCACCATAGCAGATCGACGTATATTGCACACCCCGATCAGAATGATGCACCAGATCGCCGTCCAGGCTCTCACGCCGCGACCATATCGCCATTTCCAGCGCCGACAAAGCCAGATCGGCCCGCAGATGATCGGCAACCTCCCAGCCGACA
>NZ_JBQQCB010000153.1:0-22469 GCF_052246675.1 Nonomuraea sp. KM90
CCTGGCGAGGCATCGCCACCCGCTACGACAAGACCCCTGAGAGCTACATCGCCGGCCTCCACCTTCGTGGCGCGATGATTTGGATCAAAGACCTCACACGACCCACCCCTTGATCACAACCCAATACGCGCCCTAGGCCGTGTTCCGCAAGGCGTCGAGCCGGTTCAGGCGACCGATCGGATTCACTCGCCGGCCGCCCGCGCCCTGGTCAGCCGGGCGCGCACCTGCTGCAGTCGCGGCAGCAGCCCGTAGACGACGATCGGCACCACCAGGGTGGCGACGATCGGCGGCCGCAGGTACGGCGGGACCGCCTCCAGCAGGCCGCCGAGCGCGAACTGCACGACGGTGAGGGTGGGCAGGACGGCGATCCAGACCATCAGTGCCTGGTGGTGACGGGACATGAGCTGTCTCCTTCCAGCGGGCCGGGGTGTGTACGTCCCAGCCTGCCGCCACGCGTCCCATAAGTCCAAGATATGATCCTTAGGCACCACGATAAGGAGGGCTTATGGAGCTTCGCCAGCTGCGGTACACGCTGGCCGTGGCGGAAGAGGGCAGCTTCACCCGTGCGGCGGCCCGCGTCCACGTCGCCCAGCCCGCCATCAGTCAGCAGATCGCCCAGCTCGAACGCGAACTCGGCGAGAAGCTCTTCGACCGGACCGAGCGGCAGGTCCGGCTGACCGCTGCCGGGCAGGCCTTCCTGCCCCACGCCCGTGCCGCCCTCCAGGCGGCCGCCACCGGCCGGGACGCGGTCACCGCGCTGCGGGGCGTGCTGGCGGGGCACCTGACCATGGGCACCGTCCCGGCGCCGCCGGCGACGCTGCTCGACCGGCTCGGCCACTTCCAGCGCCGCCACCCCCGAGTACGCCTCACCGTACGCACCGGCGACCCGGAGCAACTCGTCCAGCAGGTGGTCGCCGGTGACCTCGACACCGCCCTCATCGGCACCGCGGGCCCTCGCCTGCCCGCCGGCCCCACCGGGCAGCGACTGCCTGCGACGCTGGCCGCCCGCGAGTTCGGCCATGAGCCGCTCGTGATCGCCGTCGCCGCCGGGCACCCGCTCGCCGCCAGCGCCGACGCCGCTCTCGCCGACCTGCACGAGCAGCCGCTCGTCACGCTCACTCCTGGTACCGGGCTGCGTGCCGCGCTGGAGCATGCCTGCGCCGAAGCGGGCCTGGCCCCCGACGTACGCGCGGAGACCGACGACCTGGCCCTGCTGGCCGAACTGGTCGAGCACGGGTTCGGCATCGCCCTCATGCCGCGCTCGGCCGCCCGGCGCCTGGGCCCGCGGCTGGTCAGCCTCCCCTTGCGCCACCCCGCCCTGGGCCGCCCTCTGACGCTGATCTGGCGCCGCGACCACATCACCGCGCAGGCCCGGGCGTTCCTCGAAACGGATTCTCCGGCCGGGTACCGCCACGATGGCGGGTCCTGACGTTACCCGGAGCGGCTCTCCTTGGCTCAGGTCCAGGCCGACCAGTTCGGTAGCTGGACGGTGGCGGCGGCCGTCGGCGCCGCCCTGTCCGGCCGCCGGGGAGCGCTTTAGCCCACAAGAAGGGGATCGTAAGCGTGGCCCGGCACCTTGGAGTCATCGAAACCGAGCACGGAAGGCAGAACGATGACCCAGACCGCCGAATACGAGATCACTCGCCTCTTCGACGCCCCCCGCGAGCTGGTCTGGGCCACCTGGACCGAGCCCGAGCGCTTCTCGCGGTGGTTCGGGCCCCGGATGCCGGCCACTCCGGTGGACCGGATCACTCTGGACACCCGGCCCGGCGGGATCTGGCATGTCGCGCTGGTGGGAGACGAGGGATTCGAGGTGACGCTCGGCGGGACGTACCGGGAGGTGGAGGGCCCTGGGCGGCTCGTCTTCACCACCGGCGACCCCGACGATCCCGGCGAGGGGCCGGCGTCCGTGGTGACGATCGACTTCGCGGCGGTGGACGGCGGCGACCGGACGGAGATGCGCTTCCACCAGTACGGCGTCAACACCGACCAGGAGCACGCCGAGCAGGCCAAGGCGGGCTGGATCGAGTTCTTCGACCGCCTGGCCGAGCAGGTGGACTAGAGATCACCTCATCAGCTCGTACGCCTCGTCGAGCTTGTGAGTGGCACCCTGCTCGTAGGCCGCCTTGAACGTCTCCTCCCCGAGCGCGGCGCGCACCACGGCCGCGACGCGCTCGATCTCGCTCAGCTCCGACGGGCTCCCGGGAGTCTGGTTGCGTTCCCTGGCCGCGGCCGCCAGCCCCAGCAGCCTGGCGGCCTGCTCGGTCGGACCCGAGGCGTGGGCTGCGGCCTCCACGGCCCACGCCGCCGTCCTGGGGTCGCCGATCTTCCGGGCGGCGGCCAGCGCCTCCCTGTGCAGGTCCATGGCCGCGGCCGGATCGCCGCGCAGCTCGGTGAGGTGGCCCAGCTCGATGAGTGTGGTCGGCAGGTGCAGGTCCGGCTCGATGTCCGGGTCGCGCGGCACCCCTTCGAGCAGGTGGCGCAGGTGCCTCTCGGCCAGGTCCAGCCGCCCGGCCCGGCGCGCGGAGAAGGCGAGGCCCATTTCGGCCGTGGTCTCACCCTCCTTGTATCCCTGCCCGATGGCCAGCTTCATGGCGCGTTCGCAGAACTCGATGGCACGGTCGTAGTCGGTGGTCTGCATGGCCATCCAGCCCAGCCAGGCGATGCGCTTGGCGACCTCCGGCCACAACCCCAGGTCCTCGGCCATGCGCAGTCCCTCGCCGAACAGCCGGTTGGCTCGCTCGGAGTCGCCCGCCATCTCGGCCAGCCCGCCGAGCCACTCCGTGGCGCGCAGCAGGCCCCAGCGGTCGCCCAGCTCGGTGAACAGCCGCGCGCTCTCCTCGCCGTCGCGCTCCAGCGCCACGACGTCCCGCCGCGTGAACGCGTCCCTGGCCCGCCTGCTGAGCACGACGGCGATGCCCCACCGGTCCCCGACGGCCCTGAATGTCGCCAGCGCCCTGCGCGCCAGGTCCTGCCCGGCCGCCATGTCCCTGATGTGCAGGGCGAGGAACAGCTGGGCCCGGGCCCTCTCACCCGGGTCCTCGATTGCTTCGACCGCCGCCTCCCACTCGACGTCCTCGCCCAGCATGAGCGCGAACCCCGCCTCCCAGGCCGCCGCCCTGGCCCGGCCGGGAGCGGCCTCCCCCTTGATGGCGAGCGCGGTCGCCAGGGACCGCCTGCCCTCGGCCAGCCTGCCGCGCAGGACCCAGTACCAGGCCAGCGCGTTCACCAGCCGCGCCGCGCTCTCGCCGTCCCGGTGGGCGACGGCCGTGTCCAGTGCCGCCCGCATGTTCGCGGCCTCGGCGTCCAGGCGCAGCAGCCAGTCGCGCTGCTCGTGCCCGTACAGTCCCGGTTCCGCCTGTACGGCCAGGGCCAGGTAGTGGCGCAGGTGCGCGAGGCGTACCCGGTCGAGCTCGCCGGCGTCGGACAACCTGGCCACGCAGTACGCCGACACCGATTCGAGCAGCCGGTACCTGACTCCGGCCGGGGCGTCCGCGACGACCACGAGCGAGCGGTCGACCAGGCGTACGAGCAGGTCGAGCACATCGAGACCGGCTTGCGCGCAGACGGATTCCGCGGCCTCCAGCGTGCACCCGTCGGCGTGCACGGCCAGGCGGCGCAGCACCACGCGCTCGTCCTCGGACAGCAGGTCCCAGCTCCAGTCGATCACCGCGGTCAGCGTCTGCTGGCGGGCGGGCGCGCCACGCTGGCCGGAGGCCAGCAGCCGGAACCTGTCGTCCAGCCGGGCCACCACGCCCTGCACGCCGAGCGCCCGCACCCGCGTGGCGGCCAGCTCCAGCGCCAGCGGGATGCCGTCGAGCCGGCGGCAGAGCTGAGCGACGGCCTGCGCGTTGCCCGCGTCGAGCGCGAAGCCACGGGTGGAGGCGGCGGCCCGGATCACGAACAACCTGACAGCGTCGGACCTGGCCATGGTCGCCAGGTCGGCGGCGGTGGGGACGTCGAGCGGCGGCACGCTCCACAACACCTCGCCGGCCACGGCCAGCGGCTCCCTGCTCGTGGCCAGGATGCGCAGGTCAGGGCAGGCCCGCAGGAGCAATTCGGTCAGCTCGGCGACCTGGTCGACCACGTGCTCGCAGTTGTCCAGCACCAGCAGCATCCGCCGGGGCCTGAGCGCGGCGGCCAGCTGACGCGCCGGCGCCCTGTCGGCCTCGTCCCCGGCGCCCGTGGCCTTGGGAGCGGCGTCCTCACGGATGTCCAGGGCCGCCATGACGGCCTCGGCCGGGAAGCGTAACCCCTGGTCCAGCGCGACCAGCCAGGCCCCGTCCGGGAAGCCGTCCACCAGCCGGTTCGCCGCCTCCAGCGCCAGCCGGGTCTTGCCGACCCCGCCGGTGCCGGTGAGCGTCACCAGCCGCTCCTCCCCGACCAGCGCGCACACCTCCGCCACGGCCTCGTCCCGGCCGATCAGCTTGCTGACGGAGGCGGGCAGGTTCGTCACGGGCCGCTCGGCGGGCACGCTCAGCGCCGGGTCCTGCCCGAGGATCGCCTGGTGCAGCGCGACCAGCTCGGGGCCGGGGGCCAGCCCGAGCTCCTTGGCCAGCCGGTCGCGCAGCTCGCCGTACCCCGCCAGGGCCTCGCTCTGGCGTCCGGCGCGGTAGAGGGCCCGCATGTGCACGGCACGCAGCCGCTCCCTGAGCGGATGCCGGGCCACCAGGTCGCCCAGCTCGCCCACCAGCAGCCCGTGCTCGCCCAGCTCCAGCCGCGCTTCGGCGTGCTGCTCCAGCGCCGACAACCGCTGCTCCTCCAGCCGGAGGATCGCCGACCTGGTGTACTCCTGGTCCGCGAAGTCCGCGTACGCCGAGCCCCGCCACAACGCCAGCGCATCGGCCAGGAGCCCCGCCTTGGTCCTGTGGCTGTCGGCGGCCTCGGCCCGCGCCAGCAGCGCGGTGAAGCGGGTGGCGTCGACGGCCCCGCCGTCGGGGCGCAGCAGGTAGCCGGGCGCGCGGGAGACGACCAGGTTCTTCCCGCCGGGTTCGGCGTCCTCCAGCGCCTTGCGCAGTTGTGAGACGCGCGCCTGGAGCGTGCCCACCGGATTGCCCGGCGGCTCGTTCCCCCACAGGTCGTCGACCAGCTGGTCCACGGACACCGGACGGCCCACGTGGACGAGCAGGTCCACGAGGACGGCCCGGACCTTGAGACCGGGGATGGTGACGGCGTCCCCCGCGTCGGTCCACACGGCCAGCGGCCCCAAGACTCCAAAACGCATGCTCGTCACCTTATGTGCGGCCGTAAACGCACGAAAAGAACATTTAACGCCCCCTCCAGCACTGCGGGAGGCGACTGCGTCGATCGACCGGCTCCCCGCTCCGCAGCCGCCCGCACCCTGCCGGCACCGAGATCAGGGCGACCGGCAGGACGGCCTTCCCCAGGGGTGATGCCATCACCCGGCCGTACCGCTCCCGGTGATCTTTCCGCCGGATTCCGGCACGGCCTGGCGGGCCAGCTTGACCGCCGAGACCAGCAGGATGGCGGCCAGGCCCGGGATGAGGACCGCGTCCGGCAGCACGCCCAGCAGCAGGCCGCCCAGCAGCGCCCCCGCGACGGAACCGGCCGCCATGATCGCGGTGAAGCGCAGGTTGGCGCCCAGGACGGCGAAGCTGCGGTCGCGGCTGTAGCGGGCGAAGGCCACCAGCATCGTGGGCAGCGACACCAGCAGCGACAGGCTGCCCGCGACCTTGATCTCCACGGCGTACAGCAGCACGATCGTCGGGATCAGCAGCTCCCCGCCGGCCACGCCCATGATGGCGGCCACCACGCCGATGCCGAACCCGGCCGCGATCCCCGCCACCGCCCGCACCGGGCCGGGCAGCGCCATCGCGCCCAGGACGGTGACGTGGGTGAGGACCAGGGCCGCGGCCATGAGCACCAGCAGCCCGGCCAGCACCCGGTACAGGGTGGCGGTCCGCATCCGCACCGCCCAGGACGCGCCCGCCCACGCCCCCAGCAGGCTCCCGGCCAGCAGGTTCACCGCGACCGTCCAGTGCGCCCCCAGCTCGGCGAGCGGGACGGCCGCCAGCCGGGCGGGCAGCGCGGCGACCACCACGACCAGGCTCATCGCCTTGTTCACGATGACCGCCGCCAGCGCGGCGAACCCGAACAGGCCGATGAGCAGCGGCAGCCGGAACTCCGCGCCGCCCAGGCCGATCATGCCGCCCAGCGTGCCCACGGCCGCCCCCGCGGCGAACACCACCGGCGACGAGCGGAGCCCGCCCGGCTCTCCGCCGGATGCTCCCATCTCGCCTCCCGGGGGCATGACGTGCGCGGTCGACCGTCAGGTGGCCCGGCCGCGCAGGAGCTCGGTCACGGTCGTGGCGCGCAGCAGGTACGGGTCCAGCAGCTCGGCCCGCGCCCTCGGCATGCCGCCGGCCAGGGCGGCGTCGGTGAGCGCGGCCCTGAGCCACCGCACGTCCACGGCCTGCCCGTCGGCCCGCCGGAGCAGCGGCTCCCCGAGGGTCCGGGCCGACGACAGGGCGCGCAGCAGCGGGCGGACCGGCTCCGGCACCGGGAAGGCGACGAGGTCGCCCCGGCCGTCGTGCACGGTCACGATGGCGGGCTCGCCGGCGTTCACCGCCCGCAGGTCCTGCAGGGTCAGGCCGGCCAGGGCGTCGGCGGTGGCGCCGGTGGCCTCCAGCAGCGCCACGGCAGCCGCCTCGGCGGGTCGGCCGTCGGCGGCCAGCCGGGCGATGCCCCGGCGCAGCTGGCGCCGGTCCTCCCGGGTCAGCGTCCGGGACTCGCCGGGCACGGAGTCATGGCGGACGGCGCCGCTGCGCCAGACGTGGGTGTAGAAGGACGACAGCACGGCGCGTTTCCTGGCCACGGTGGCCGGGGCGAGGGGCCTGCCGGGGGTGCGTACGCCGACGGTGAGGGTGCCGGCGAGCGCGCCGGCGCAGTAGGCGTCGAGGTGGGCCCCGGTGACGGCGAGGGGGTCGAGGTCCGGCTCCACCGCGTGCAGCCAGCGCAGGAACGCGGCCAGGACCTGCAGGCGGGTCTGGCGGGTGGCCGGTGACGGCCCGTCCAGCAGCCAGGCGGCGACCGTGCGGCGGGCCCGCGGGGCCAGGGCCTCCACGAGGCCGACGTCGGCGGCGGGCACGTCTCCGCCGTCACCGGGACGATGGCGCGGCCGCAACCCGCCGATCGCCCCGACCCCGGCCGTCTCGGAACCGGCCGCCCCGGAACCGCCGACCTCAAGACCGCCCGCCTCAAGACCGCCCGCGTCGAGACCGCCGATCCCCGGACCGCCCGTCCCCGCTCGGCCCATCTCCGCTGGGCCCGCCTGCGCCGGTCCCGCCGCCTGCGCCGGTCCCGCCGCCGCCTCGCCCGGTCCCGCTGCCGCCTCTGCCGGGCGGGCCACAGCCGGGGCCGGGGCCGCTGTGGCCGGAGTCGCCGCAGCCGGGCGCGGGTCGCCGCCCGGGCCCCCGGGTCCGCCTAAGAACGCGGCCCGCAGGCTCCCGGCCGGTCCGGACGCGTCGTCGATTCGGGGCATGCTCAGCACTCGACCGTACCCACCCTCACAGCGGCAACAGAGGCGTCGGTGGCCGTCGCGCGGGCGTGAGCGCCCGGGCGGCTGGAGCCAGGCAGTCCAATCATGATCTCGATCTTCTCACGGAGCGGCCCCCAGGAACGGCAGCACGCGCGGCAGCACCTCGGCCGTGCCCGCGTACATCAGCGTCGGCACCCCGGAGGCCGCCAGCTCGCCGCCCAGGCCGGGCTCGCGCGAGAACATGTCGTAGTTGGCTCGGTGCGCGGCCGGGTCGCCGGCCTCGATCACGGCAACCTGGTACGGGTGTTCCAGCGCACCACCCTTGACGATCTCGTACACGTCGAAGTCGCCCGGCAGCCCCAGCGCGGCCAGCACGCCCGGCACCCGCGACCGGAAACCGTCCGGTCGAAGCCGCCGGCCACCAGCCGGGTCAGCCGCTCGGGCGCGTGCGCGGCCACCGCGTAGCCGGTCATGGCGCCCAGCGAGTACCCCCAGAAGGCGGCGCGTCGCTCGCCCCCAGCCCGAGCGGGTCGATGGCGATCACCGTGTGGGAGGCGGCCAGGACCTCGGTGTAGCCGAGGTGCGCCCAGTGCCCGCCGTCCTCGAACATCCCGGGCTGCAGCACGACGGGCGGGCCGTCGCCGGAGAAGAAGGAGGCACTTCCTTGTCGCGACGGAACACCGCGGTAACGGACCAGGTCGACGAATGCCCGCTCCCCCAGGTGCTGGCGTTGATCGGCGACAAGTGGTGCATCCAGATCCTGGTCGAGCTGGGCCTGGGGCCGCGCCGGTTCAGCCGGCTCGAGCGGGCGATCGAGGGCATCGGCCGCCGCATGCTGACGCTCAACCTGCGCAACCTCGAACGCAACGGCCTGATCACCCGGACCGTCCGCCCCGACTCGCCGCCGAGCGTCGAATATGCCGTCACGCCGCTGGCCGAGGACATCCGCGAGCCCCTGGAGGCACTGGCGCAGTGGGCCCGCCGCGCCATCCCGTCGCTGGTCGCGGCGAGGCGGGACTACGACAGCCGCAACTGACGGCTCAGGAGCGCTCCGGCTCGTAGTGCAGCGCGGTGATCCCGCACTCGAAGGCGCGGGCGGCGACGAGGCGGAGGCGCTGGTTGGTGTCGAGCTTGGGGAAGACCGGCATCCCGGCGCCGATCGCGGTCGGGTTGACGAACAGGTGCAGCTCGTCGAGCAGGCCCTTGGCGATCAGGTTCGAGACGAAGGTGCCGCCGCCGTAGGCGATCAGGTCGCCGCCGGGCTGGGCCTTGAGCCGGTTCACGATCTCGGTCAGGTCGCCGCCCGCGACGGTGGCGTTCGCCCAGGGCGACTCGGTGAGGGTGTTGGAGACCACGACCTTGGGCGTGTTGTTCATCCAGTCGATGGACTCCTTGGTCTCGTGCTCGGGCTCGGAGGCCCAGGCCGGGATGAAGCCCTCGGCGAGCTTGCGGCCGAGCACGATGCAGTCGACCGGCTCGGTGAGCGCGTCGATGTAGGTGTTGATGTCGTCGCTCCACGGCATCTTCATCCAGTCCATCTCGCCGTTCGGGCCGGCCATGTAGCCGTCGACGGTGGTCTGGACCTGGAGCTTGAACGTACGCATGGGGTTCGTCCTTCCGGTGCTTCAGTGGTGGTGCCCTGATGTGCCTTCAGCTTCGCGGAGATCGCTTACGGATTGTTTACGGCATCCTTCCGGTCAGACATACATCGAACTTTGATATAAATGCGGCGTGACGCCTTCGCCGGACCGCCCTGTGGTCGACCTCGACGGGCTGACCACCGTGATCGAGGACTTCAACGCCTACTTCATCCGGCTGCCCTCGGTCCGGCGGTTCAGCTTCTCGGCTCTGTCCGTGCTGCACACGCTCGACCGCAGGGGCCCGCTGCGCCTGACCGATCTGACGGCGACCGAGCAGCTCAAGCAGCCCGCGCTCACGAGCCTGGTGGCCAACCTCGTGCGGGACGGGCTGGTGTCACGCCGCCCCGATCCCCGCGACGGGCGCGCCGTCCTGCTGGACCTCACCCCGGAGGGCAGGGACGTCGTCCGCTCCCGTCACGCGGACCGGGTGGCCAGGCTGTCCCGCCTGGTGGACCACCTGAGCGACGAGGAGCGCGTGGCACTGGCCGGCTCGGCGCGCGTCCTGGCCCGCCTGACCGAGATCGCCGCCCGCCTCGAAGGCTGACGCGCCCCGAAGACCAGGAGGAGACTTTCCATGCCGACCCGACCGTTCCCCCTCCGTCCGGTGCCGCTGCACGTGCCGGACGAGGTGCTCGACGACCTGCGCCACAGGCTGGCCAGGACCAAGTGGCCGCTGGACGCGGGCAACGACGACGGCTACTACGGGGTGCGCGCCGGCTACCTGCGGGAGCTGGTGGCGTACTGGGCGGACGGGTTCGACTGGCGCGCGGCCGAGCGGGCGATCAACGCCTACGAGCACTACCGCGTGGACGTCGGGGGCGTACCGGTGCACTTCATGCGCAGGCCCGGCGTCGGCCCGGACCCGGTGCCGCTGATCCTCAGCCACGGCTGGCCGTGGACCTTCTGGCACTGGTCGAAGGTCGTCGACCCGCTCGCCGACCCGGCCGCCCACGGCGGCGACCCGGCGGAGGCGTTCGACGTGATCGTGCCGTCGCTGCCGGGGTTCGGGTTCTCGACCCCGCTGCCGCACCACCCGGACATGAACTTCTGGAAGATCGCCGAGGTCTGGCACGAGCTGATGACCGGCGTGCTGGGACACGACCGGTACGCCGCCGCGGGCTGCGACGTCGGCGCGCTGGTCACCGGCCAGCTCGGCCACAAGTACGCCGGCGAGCTGCATGGCATCCACATCGGCTCGGCGCAGAAGCTCACCATGTTCAACGGCGACCGCGCCTGGGACCTCAGCGGCGGGATGCCCATCCCGGAGGGCCTGCCCGCCGACGTGCGCGCCCGGATCCTGGAGCTGGACCGGCGCTTCGCGGCGCACCTGGCGGCGCACGTGCTGGCCCCCTCAACGCTGGGCTACGGGCTGGCCGACTCCCCCACCGGCATGCTGGCCTGGATCCTGGAGCGCTGGGCCCGCTGGTCCGACAATAGCGGGGACCTGGAGAGCGTGTTCACCAAGGACGACCTGCTCACCCACGCGACGATCTTCTGGGCCGGCGACGCGATCGACACCTCGATCCGCACCTACGCCAACAACAACCGCTACCCGTGGACGCCGTCGCACGACCGCCGGCCGGTGGTCGAGGCGCCGACGGGCATCACGTTCGTCGGCTACGAGAACCCGCCGGGCGTGACGACCGGCGAGCAGCGGGTGCGCGGCTTCCTCGACGGCGACCGGGCCGCCTGGTACAACCACGTCAACATCGCCGTGCACGACCGGGGCGGGCACTTCATCCCGTGGGAGATCCCCGGCGAGTGGGTCGGGGACCTGCGCCGCACCTTCCGCGGCCGCCGCTGACCGAGCGGCGCATCGCCGGGCCGGCATGCTCCGGGACCTACCCGGGCTCCGGACCGATCAAGGCGTGCAGGTGCACGTCGTGCCAGCCGTCGGAGTGCAGGTAGGCGCTGCGCCTGGTGCCCTCGAGGGCGAACGCGGCCTTCTCCGCCACCCGGCAGGAGGCCGCGTTGCGGACGGAGTGGTTGAGGAACAGGCGGTGCAGCCCGATGCCGAAGGCCCAGGCGCTCAGCGTGCGGACGCCGGCCGGCGCCGCGCCCCGCCCGCGCGCCGCGGCCCGCATCCAGTACGCCACCTCGGCCTCCCCCTGCTCCAGGTCGATGGTGCGCAGCGCGACCCGGCCGAGCACCTCGCCCTCGTCCGTGACCACCGCCCAGTTCGCGCTGGTCTCCTCGCTCCAGCCGCGGGTGTAGTCGTCGATGAGGTCGCCGGCCTCGGCGACGGACTCCACGGAGCGGCCGTGCCAGTACCGGGTGGCCGGGTCGCTGAACGCGTCGACGATCATGGGGGCGTCCGCCGCGGCCCAGGGCCTCAGCAGCAGGTTCCGCTCCGACGTGAGGACGGGCTGCGGCGCCTTGCCGAACGACCCGCGCGCGACGACCGGCGGCAGGAGCTGGGGCATACGGGTTCCTCCGGGTTCGCATGGGGAGACGGGCCGCTACGATGAACGACCTCGATCATGCCTTACAGGGGGACAACGGTGGACTTCGGGCTCCTGTGTGTACATGCCCACCCGGACGACGAGGCGATCTGGACGGGCGGGACCCTGGCCAGATACGCCGACGAGGGCGCCCGGACCGCGGTGGTGACCTGCACCTGGGCGGAGGGGACGGGGCGGGCCGGAGAGCTGGAGCGCGCCCTCGGCCTCCTCGGCGCCGGCAGCCCGAGACTGCTCGGCTACGCCGACGCCCGCAAGCCCGAGTCCGCCCCCGGCGCCCCGCGCTTCGTGGACGTGCCGCTGGAGGAGACGGTCGGGCGGCTGGTCGGGCACATCAGGGACGTCCGGCCCGACGTCGTGCTCACCTACGACGGCTACGGCAGCTACGGCCACCCCGACCACGTGCACGCCCACCGGGTCACCCTGGCCGCGGTCGAGGCGGCCGGATACGACCAGCTCTACCCCGGAACGGGCGAGCCGTGGCGGCCCCGGGCTGTCTACCTGGCCACGATCCCGCGCTCCGTCGTCGTGTCGCACTGGCAGGCGGTCTTCGGGGCGCCCCCGGACCCGGGCCAGACGCTGCCGGGGGTCCCCGACGACCAGATCGCCGCCCACCTGGACGTCGGGCCGTGGGCGGAGCGCAAGTGGGCGGCCATGCACGCGCACGAGTCGGAGGTCGGGCGCGGGGCCTCGATGACGCTGCTGACCTCGCTGCCCGAGCACGCCCGTGCCCAGATGCTGGCCAACGAGTGGTACCGCCGGGTGGCCTACGCCGGCGGGAGCCGGACCACGACCCTGCGCGGCTGACGGCGCAGCGCGTACCTGGGTACGGGTACGCGCTGCGCCCGGCGCCGTCCGGTCAGGCGATCACCTGGTAGCCGAACTGCACCACCAGCCCGCTGGCGCCGGTGCTGCCGAGCACCCGCAGTTGCAGCCGTCTGGCGACCGACGTGCCGTCCACCACGTACGGCGAGGTGAGCGTCGTGGACTGCAACGTGGTGGTCGCGCCCGTCGCCGTCCCGCCGGCGCTGTCGCCGTCGGCGTCCAGCCGCACCTGGCAGGTGCCCGCGCCCAGTTTCCTGGAGATCCGGACGATGCGCAGCCGCTGGCCGTCGGCGTACAGCAGGTTGGACAGGTCGTGCAGGCCGTCGGTGACGGCGCCGTCGATGCGCGCGGTCAGCCAGCCGTCGATCTGCTGGACGCCTTTGTTGCCGGTGGCGCGGGTCTGCGCGGTCTGCGCGCCGGTCAGGGCGTACGCGCCGGCGTGGTTGCCGTTGAGGTCGTTGCCGGTGATGAGCACGTCGGGCGAGGCGCTGACGATGCCGTAGTCCTGCCGGTTGACGCCGTCGCCGACGAAGCCGCCGATGGCGTTGCCGGTGACGACCACGCGGGTGGCCTCCGCGCGGATGTTGATGCCGGCGCCGTGCCGGTAGACCTGGCCGCTGCCCGTGTACGTGCCGGGTTCGGCGCCCTTGAGGTCGAAGGCCGTCGGGCTGACCACCTGGATCGTCCACGCGCCGTCGAGGCCGGTGATCCCGGTGACGGTGACGCGGTCGTCGCTCTCCCAGCCGTGCGGGGCGGAGGTGGTGACGCGGACGCCGCCCGAGCCGTTCCCGGCCACGGAGCTGATCTGCCGGGCGAAGTCGGGGTGCGCCATCCGGCCGTTGTTGCCGATCAGGCAGCCGGTCACGGTGGTACGGGCGGAGGCGACGTCGATGCCGTTGCGGCCGGCGCCGCGGATGACGCAGCCGGTGAAGGTGACCCCGCCGACGAACTTGGGGCCGACCCGGACGTTGTCGAGCTCGCCGTCGGCGGAGATGTAGGTGTTGGCGAACTGGGCCTGCGCCCCCGCCTCCAGCAGGACGGGCACGCCGTAGCCGTTCTCGAAGCCGCCGCCCTCGAAGTAGACGAACTTCGGCAGCGCCGTGCTGCCGGTGGTGTTGCGCATCCACAGCCCGTGCCGCCCGAACAGGATGGCGGTCGCGATGAACTTGATCGATCCGCCGAGCCCGTCGATGACCACGTTGTCGGTGACCTTGTTGCCGCTGCCGGCGGCGATGCCGCACTGCACGAACTCGACCGGGTCGGCGCGCTGGTCGTCGGCGACGCCGTTGAGCAGGATGACCTGGTCGCCGGTGAAGGTGTTCCAGACGCAGTTCTGGAACCTGACCGTGTTGCAGGCCCGCAGCACGAGCCCGTTGTGGCCGTCGCGGAAGCGGGCGTTGGTGAAGGCCAGCATGTAGTTGCCGTCCTCCTTGGCCGCTCCGGCCCGCTCGGTGCGGATCATCGCGCCGCCGCTCAGCCCGAGGCCGCGGATCTGCAGGTTGCGGAAGCCGCCGCCGTGCACGCCGGTCAGCACGAACCCGTCGGCGGCACCGGTGTCGAGCAGGATCTGGGTGCCGTGGTCCAGGCTGTCGGTGTGGCCGGCGCCGTCGAAGGTGATGGGCACGCGCTTGACCGAGATCGTCTTCTTGACGAGCACCTTGCCGGGGCCGATCTCGATGGTGCCGCCGGTGGGCAGGGCGTCGACGGCGCTCTGCAGGCGCTGGGTGTCGTCGTCGGTGCCGGTGCCGCGCCAGCCGTACCAGGCCAGGTCCACGGTGGCGGCGACGGGCCGCTTCCACCGGCCGGTGGCCACGCCCGCGACGGCGAAGACGGTGCCGCCGTCGTCGGGCGCGGTGCTCGTCTCGTCCCAGTACAGGTCGCCGCCGCCGCGGCCCGGCGTGGCCGTCACGCCGGGCCCGGCCTGGTGGTAGCCCAGCAGGTAGATCTGCTCCCCCGGCTGGCCGGGGGTGGTGCGCAGGTCGGTGACGCCGGCGATCTGCCGGACGTCGCGCTTGGCGGCCTGCGCGGGGGTGGCGCTGAGCGCCATGGCGGCCGCGCCGCCCGCGCCTAACACCGACAGAATCCGACGGCGGTCCTCGTTGATCTTCATGTGTCAGCCTTTCACCGCGCCGATGAGGATGCCCTTGGCAAAGTGCTTCTGGAGGAACGGGTAGACGATCGCGATGGGGACCAGGCTCAGCACCAGGATCGCCATCTGCATGGACTGGGGAGGGGGCAGGAAGCCGCCCGACAGGTCCGCCGCGTCGACGCCGAGCGCGCTGTTGTCGACCACGTACGTGCGCAGGACCAGCTGCAACGGCCATTTCTCGGTGTCGTTGAGGTAGAGCATGGCGTTGAAGAACGCGTTCCAGTACGCCACCGCGCTGAACAGCCCGACGACGGCGATGACCGCCTTCGACAGCGGCAGCACGACCCGCAGCAGGATGCGCAGCTCACTGGCACCGTCGATGCGGGCGGCGTCGATCAGCTCGCCCGGGATCTCCTGGAAGAAGGCCCGCATGATGATGATCTGGAACCCGCTGGCCAGCCCCGGAAGGATGAGCGACCAGTAGGAGTCCAGCAGCCCGAGCTGCTTGATCGTCAGGTACATCGGGATCATGCCGGGCGCGAACAGCAGGGTGAACAGCACGGCCAGCAGGATCGGCCGGTGCAGCAGCGAGCCCGGCCGGCTCAGCGAGTACGCCAGCAGCGTGATGCACGTCAGCGACAGCAGCGTCCCGACGACCGTGACGCCGACGGACACCACCAGCGCCCGGGTGACGACCCCGCCGGCCAGGATGGCCCGGTAGGCGTCGAGGTTGGGCCGGTCCGGCCACAGGACATAGCCGCCGGTGGCGGTGACCTGCGCCTGGTCGGCCAGGCTGGTGGAGAGGACCGCGAGGAACGGCAGGATCACCAGGGCGCAGCAGGCGGCCACGACCACGCCCTTGACGGTACGAATGATCATTTGGAGTACAGCCCCCTCTCGCCCAGCAGGTGCGCGACCTTGTTGGCGCCGAGCACGAGCACCAGCCCGACCAGCCCCTTGACCAGGCCGACCGCGGCGGCCACGCCCCAGTTGCCGCCGACCACGCCGTAGGTGTAGACGTAGGTGTCCAGCACCTCCGACACCTCGGTGCCGACCATGGCCTGCTGCAGGATGATCTGCTCGAACCCGACGGTGAGCACGTCGCCGAGCTTGAGGATGAGCATCAGCACGATCACGCCGCGGATGCCGGGCAGCGTCACGTGCCAGAGCTGGCGGGTCCTGGAGGCGCCGTCCATGGCGCTGGCCTCGTACAGCTCGGGGTCGACGCGGGAGAGCGCGGCCAGGAAGATGATCGTGCCCCAGCCGGCGTCCTTCCAGATCACCTGCGAGGTGATCAGGGCCAGGAACAGGTCGGGATTGCCCAGGAGCGGCAGCGTCGCCAGGTCGTGCGAGCGCAGGAACGCGTTCAGCAGGCCCGCGTTGCCCAGCATGTGCTGGAAGATCGCGACGACGACCACCCACGACATGAAGTGCGGCAGGTAGAGGATCGACTGGGCCAGCCGCTTGACCCGCGCACCGGCCAGCGAGTTGAGCAGCAACGCCAGCGCGATCGGCACGGGGAAGACGAAGATGATCTGCACCAGCGAGATGAGCAGCGTGTTGACCAGCGCGTTGAGGAACGCCGGGTCACCGTTGAAGATCACCCGGAAGTTCTCGAAGCCGACCCACGGCGCCTCCCAGATGCCCAGGAAGGGCTGGTAGTCCTTGAAGGCGATCACGTTGCCGAGCATCGGCACGTAGTGGAACAGCAGGATCACGAGCAGGCCCGGCACGCCGAGCAGGAGCAGCAGCCCGTCCCTGCGCAGCCGGGAGGCCTTCGGGGTCGCGCGCCGCGGCGGGGCGGCCGGGCGGGCCGGTGGGGATTTCACGTCCAGCGCCATCGCTCAGTCGCCCTTGGCCAGCGCGGTCTCGTAGTCGCGGCGGATCTGGTCGCCGCCCTGGCTGCGCCACTGCTTGACGACCTCGTCCCAGTGGCTGACGGGCTTGCGGCCGAAGACGATGTCGAGCTCGGCCTGATCGATGATCTTGATGAGGGTGCCGCCCTTGTTGACGGCGGTCTCGGAATAGAGGGCGGCGGCCGGGTTGCGGACGATGCCGGGCACGACGCGCTCCTGGTAGGCGCGCTGGGCGTCCACCCGTTCGCGGGGGCGGGGGCCGAGCACGTGGGGGGCGTCGGCGACGTACTCGAGGGGCAGCTTGACCTCGGCCTTGCCGAGGCTCGTCGGCTCCGGCGCGCCGTCCTTCATCGTGTAGTGGGTGCCCTCGACGCCGAACTTGCGGAACATGTACTCGCTCGTGCCGAGCGGCGCGCTCAGCCAGTCGCAGATGCGCAGCAGCTTGGCGAGGCGGCCGGGGTCGGCCTTCTTGAACGCGGTGATGGCGAAGTTCGCCTGCCCCGCGCGGGCGGGGCCCGGGGAGACCACCGCGCCGACGTCCACCTTGTAGGTGTCGGCGAGGATGTCCCAGGCGGCGTAGCCGTCGGAGTTGAGGGCGATGGTGCCGTTGCCGAACAGGTCGCGCAGGTTGAGCTTGGCGCCGATGGCGTCGGGGTGGAACAGGCCCGCCTTGACCATCTCGGCGGTCTTGGCGATGGCCTCCTTGCGGCCCTCGACCTCGTGCTCGGAGGTGAACCTGCCGCCCTCCTCCCGCCACGTGTTGGGCACGCCGAGCATGGTGCCGACGTACATGATGACGCCCTTGGCGCTGCCGAAGGCCCACCGGTTCTTCGCCGGGTCGGTCAGGCCCTTGGCCAGGGCGAGGAAGTCGTCGTAGCTCTTGGGCTCGCCGCTCAGGCCGCGCTCGGCGATGAGGTCGGAGCGGGCGAACATGATCGTGCCGACGATGGCGCGCGGGATCGGGATGGCGTAGACGCCGCCCTGGTAGGCGGTGGTCAGCCAGGAGTCACGCGGGATGTTGGCCAGGAACGGGTAGGTCTTGACGGCGTCGCCGGAGACCAGATCACTGAGGTCGGCGCACAGGCGGGTGAGGATCTGCGAGCGGTTGGCCAGGCTGGCCGACAGCATGAGGATGTCGGGCAGGTCGCCGCTGGCGACGACGGTGGACAGCTTGCTCACGTAGTCGACGGCGGGCGCCATCGTGATGTTCAGCGTGGCGCCGAGCCGGGTGTTCAGCTCCTGCCAGAACCGGTTGGCGTCCGGGCCGGGTGGCACCGGGTTGAACATGTTGGTCAGCACGCTGACCTCGCCCAGCCCCTCCCCCGGCTTGTCGGTGAAGGCGGTGACGGGCTGGGCGGGGTAGGTGTAGTAGGCGGCCAGCACGCCGTCGGCGGTGGCCGGCAGGTCGGGTTTGACAACGCCGGACGGGACGTAGGCGGGGAAGACCGCCTTGCGCGTCGCGCCCTGCGGGCTCGCCTGGGGTGACGGCGAGCCGCACGCTGTCAGCAGGCCGCCCGAGGCGGCCAGCAGAGCGGTGCTCCCGGTGAGCTGGAGGAACTGGCGCCTGCTGTGACGCGCGTCAGACATGGCCTTTCCTTTCGTCGGGGGGTTGTCGGAAAGTCGTCGGGAAGGTCCGTCGGGGCCTATCGGAGTTTCAGGGTGATCACGTGCCAGGGGTCCAGCCGGACGGTGCCGCCGAGCTCGGGCGGCTCGCCGAGCTCCGTCTCGTCGGCCCGGCACCGCACGATCCGGCCGGGGTGGCGCAGCCGCACCTCGCCGCCGTGACCCGACAGGTCCTGGAGGCGGACGAGCAGTCCCGTACGGTCGCGCGGCTCGGCCACGGTCGCGGCGACCCAGCCGGGCAGGCCGAGGTCGAGCAGGCTCCCGGCGGGCGCGGCGAGCGGGCGCGGCCCGGTGTCGAACTTGTCGAGCCTGCTCACCTCCGACACCATGGGCGCCGCCCGGACCTCACGGCCCAGCCGCCCGGCCGCCACCGGATCGAACGCGGGCAGCGGGCGGAAGGCGTAGCGCAGGGTCAGCGTGCCGTCCTGCTCGGGCGGGGTGTTGGTGGGCCAGTAGTTGTTCATGACCCACGAGTGGACGGTGCCGCTCGGGGGGGCGAAGCGCTCGGGCCAGGCGCCGCGCACGATGTCCCCGGCGGTGAACAGCGGGGCGTCGGCCGAGGTCCACGCCACGGCGCCGGCCGGCGAGGCGACGACGACGCCGTGCTGGGTGGTGAACCACTCCTGGCAGGCGCCGGGGGCGTGGTCGGCGGCGGGGTCGATCCAGCCCTGCTGGCGGTCGTAGTGGAAGCGGGGGCGTTCGGCCGCGAAGGGGAAGGTCACGTACACCGCCTCCTTGGCCGGCTCGCGCTCCTTCTCCAGGCGCACCAGCACGTCCACGCGGTCGTCGGCGTCCCTGAGCAGGACGTCCACCTCGATGTGCGGCAGGCTCGGCGCGCTGCCCACCGCCCGCAGCCGCCAGCCGTCGTACGTGCGGCGCAGCCCGACCGGCCGCATGGCCGCCGGGAAGACGTCCAGCTCCGGCGGGTCGGCGTGCGGGCGGCGGCCGTTCAGCGAGGTGCGGGGCGCGGGCGGGTGGTGGTGCGGCTCACCGCTGTGCCCGGTCGCGATGCGGGTGGACGGGCCGTTGCGGACGTACAGCACCTGGCCGAGGGGCCCGTCGAGCAACCGCCGGCCGGTGGGCCGGTGGGTGAGCCCGAGCACGGCACCGGTCGCGGGGTCGAGCTCGGCCTCCCACAGATCGGTGACCAGCCGGGGCGGCACCTCCTGCCAGCCCTCGTCGTGATCGCCCGAGGAGGCACCGCGGCCGTCCTCCTCCCCCGGTGCGAGCTCGGCCGGGTCGGGGAGCGGGATCGTGCGGTAGCCGAAGGCGGGCACCGCGGCGACGGTCATCCGGTAGCGGCGCAGCCCGGCGCAGTCGGACAGGACCTCGGCGGGCAGCGGCGGCGGCGCGGTGGACTCGTACTCGACCTCCACGTCCCTGGCCCAGCTCAGCGGGTTGTGCACGAGCAGCGTCGGACCCTGGGTGGTGACCAGCTCGCCGAGCTGGCTCAGCGCCCGGCGGCCCTCGTCCACGGCGGTGCGCAGGGCGGTGTGGACCTGGTGGCGCTTCCAGTCGAGCTGGTCGCCGACCTGCTCGCCGTGCGGGTGGGCCAGGGCGTGCGACCAGCTCCAGGTGTGCTCGGCGCCGAACAGCGCGCCCTCCCAGGCGGCGTCGAGCGCCTGCCGGTTGGGCCGGTAGGCCGGCTCCGCCCGCGCCACCAGGGCGGCCAGCCCTTCGGTGGCGGGCAGCGCGCTCTGGGCCCGCCGGTGCTCGGCCACCACCGTGGCGCCGGTGCCGACGCCGTCCTCCCAGTAGCTGCCACCGTCGCCGCGCCACACCGGCAGCCGGTCGGCCAGCGGCCGGACCGCGTCCAGGTAGCCGGTCATGGTGGAGACGACGATGCGGGGGTGGGCGTACACGGCGTTCCACCGGGCGGCGAAGCCGGCGTCGCCGTCGGCGAGGTCCTCGTTGTCGGCGTGGGTGCCGATGACGGCCAGATCATGGGGCAGGTAGTCGGGCCGTTCGTAGCGGGCCAGCAGGCGGCACAGCGCGTGGGCGCCGCCTTCGACCGTCTGCGGGTCGCCCACCATGAACCGCAGCTGGGAGTAGGTGTCGGAGAAGTGGGTGAGCACGCGCGAGCCGTCGACGCCCTCCCACATGACCGGGCTCAGCAGGTGCTGCAGGTCGCTGTCGGCGTTGCCGCCGCGGTGGTGGTTCTCGATGCCGACGAAGCCGTCGATGCCGAGCGCGGCCAGGACGGACGGCACGGCGGCGCTGTAGGAGGGCACGTCGGTGAGGTTGGCGTACGTGACGGGCACGCCGTGCTCGTCACGCAACCGCGCCGCCAGGTAGGCCGCCCGGTAGATCTCCTCCAGCGAGGCCACCCCCGACAGGAAGAGGCTGTGGAAGGCGTTGACCGCGATACGGCCGTCCCGCAGCGCCTGGAGCACGCGACCGGCGCTCTTCTCCGAGCGGGTGGCCAGGTACTGGGCCAGGACCAGTGAGCCGTCCACGGAGAAGGCGAAGCCGGGGTCGCGGTCCAGCGCCGCCAGGGCCCGGTCGAGGTTGCGGCTGTGCAGTTCCAGCACCTTGCCCTGGCTGTCGGTGTAGCCGACGTCGAGGTGCACGTGCGGGATGAGGTGCAGCGTCCACCTGCGGGCCGGGGTGAGGGTGAACGTCACGGGTTCGCCGCCGTCCACCGACACCTCGGCCGGGCCACGGGCCTCCGGGACGGGGAAGCGTACGCGGGCCTGGCCGAAGTCGCGTCCGGGCAGGTCGAAGACGTACGTGCGGCCGGCGAGCCGGACCTCCGCCCGGCGGGCGGGCAGGGGCGCGGTGAGCTCGACCAGCTCGTGCCCGTCGTGCAGGTAGAGCGGCGTGACCCGCAGCGTGGGGGCGGGCGGCGGCCCGGTCGCGGGCGACAGCGTGATCGAGCGCCAGGTGATGCCGCTGCCGAAATGGTGCCCGAACTGCTCGCGGTGCCGGTGCGGTTGCCCGTCGGGGATCGTGACCGGGCCGGTCGCGGCCTCGGGATCCAGGGTCGTGGTGATCGCCAGGACGTGCTCGCCCAGCGGCAGCATCGAGCCGGGGATCGGCACCTCCGCCAGCACCTCGCCCGCGATGGGGCCGTGCCGGTACACCTCGGCACGGTCCTCGCGCCGCACCTCGGGGTGGATGAGCCCGCGGTGCTCGCCGTCGATCTCGATCTCCAGGTCGGGGCAGGGCCCGTGCCCGGCCGTGAACGCCAGCCGCAGCACCCACCGGTCACGGGTCTCGCCCACGTGCAGCGGCACCTCGATCCGGTGCGGTCGCCACCCCGCGGCGGCGTCGAGGGGGCCGGGCTGGAAGGGCGGGTCGGGGATCATGTCCGGAGTTCCAGCTCGGGCAGGGAGAGCACGCTGCCGTGCTCCTCGAGGGCGGCGGCCAGGTCGGGGTAGCGGTAGTCCTGCACGGCCTGCCCGGTCCGCAGGGACTGGGCGGCCAGCTCGCCCGCGGCCTCGCCGAGCATGCCGTAGTTCGGCTCCATGCGGGCCGACAGGCAGGCGACGTGGCTGACGGAGAAGCAGACGGGGACGGCCACGTTCTCGATGCCGCCGCGGGCGGGGAACAGGCACTCGGCGGGGATCTGGTAGAGGTCGGCCGGCTCGTTGTACTCGGTGCCGCTGGGCGGGCCCTCCCCCGCGATCGTGTCCTGACCCTCCGGGTAGAGCTGGACGATGTGGCAGTCGATGCCGTACTTCCAGCAGCACACCGGGGTCGCCTTCGTGTTGCCGGGGATGCGCAGGTCGTGCTGGGTGAGGACGTACTGGCCGATCATGCGGCGGCCCTCGCGTACGTAGAGGGCGTGCGGGAAGCCGGCGCCGTACGGGCTGTCGGTGAACTCGTCGGCCGGCAGCCCGAACGTGCGCGTGTCGGCGCGGAACGACTCCGGCAGCGACGGGTCGTGGCTCAGCCAGTAGAGCATGCCCTGGTGCCAGCGCACGTGCTCGGCGATGACCTCCTCGCGCCGCGCCCAGGTGCCGTCCGGGTAGTCCCACGACGCGCCCGGCAGGTCGAAGCCGATGAACAACGCCTGGTTGGTCTGGTACTTGTCGCCGGGCGGCAGCAGGGCGGTGTGCGTGACGATGTCCGACAGGCCCGCCAGGCCGCGCCGCCGGACGAGCTGGCCGAGCAGGCTGTACAGGCGCGGGTCGTACCCGTCCGGCTCGGTGAAGGGCAGCCGGTCGGGCGCCTTGGACAGCACGCCGCGGAAGTTGTACGCCTGCGTCTTCGCGTCGCCCTCGCCCGGCGGCTCGGCCGGGGGCGGGCCCACCGGGTAGCCGCTGTTGGGCGAGAACTCGCTGCGGCGCAGCGCCCGGTGCGGGAGCACGCCGGCGAACGGCTCGTCGTAGCGGGAGCGCGGCTCGCGCCCGTAGGTGTACGGCACCCCGGCGGCGGCCATCAGGTCGCCCTCGTAGGAGGCGTCGATGAAGAACCGGGCCCGCCGGCCCAGCACGGCCACGATCCGGCGGCCCCGCGTCTCGACGTCCGCCGGGC
>NZ_JBQQCB010000154.1:0-22118 GCF_052246675.1 Nonomuraea sp. KM90
CACGACGGCCCAGCGCACTACGGCCCGGCGCACGGCGTGCTCGCGCACGATGGCCCGGCGCCCGCGGCAGACGCTGCGGGTGCGGCGCGTACGGCGGGGGGTGTCGATCCGCCTCCGGGCGCCGGAGGCGGTCGGAGGGGGCAGGAGCGGGCTGAGGCGAGGCGTGAGGGGAGCGGGCGGTGAACCGGCGTATGGGCACGCGGCTCGGCTGGGCCGTGCTGGCGGGGGCGGCGGCCGACCTGGCCGGGCTGGGGCTGATCGCCGCCGCGGCCTGGCTGATCACGCGGGCCGCCGAGCAGCCGCCCCTGGCCGCCCTCAGCGTGGCGATCGTGGCCACCAGGGCGTTCGCCACCGGCAAGGGCGTCTTCCGGTACGCCGAGCGCCTCACCGGCCACGACGTCGCCCTGCGCGCCCAGGCCGGCACCCGGGAGCGGCTCTACCAGGCCCTGATCCCGCCCCAGCAGCCCCGCCACGGCGGCGCCGACCTGCTGAGCCGCATGGTGGACGACACCGAGGCCGTACAGGACCTGCTCGTCCGCTGCCTCCTGCCGGCCGCCGCGGCGGCGATCGCGGGGCTGGCCGCCGTCGTGATCGGGCTGACGATCCTGCCGGTGGCGGCGCTGGTGCTGGTGGCGGGGCTGGTGGTGGCCGGGGTGCTGCTGCCCGCCGGTACGGCCGCCGCGGCCCGCCGCTGGTCGGCCAGGATCGCCCCCGCGCGGGCGGCGCTGGCGGGCCGGGTGGCCGACCTGGTGCACGGCTCCGCTGACCTGGCCGCGTACGGCGCCGACGGCGAGGCCCTGAGCAAGGCCCTGTCGGCCGACGAGTCGCTGGCCGCGCTGGAGCGCCGCCAGGCCCGCGTGCACGCGGCCGCGCTGGCCGGCGGCACCCTCGTGCAGGGGCTGACCGTGGCGGCCGTCGTCCTGCTCGCCCAGGCGGCGGGGGCTGATTCGGTGGGCACGGCCGTGCTCGCGCTGACCTCGCTGGTCGCCTTCGAGCCGGTGCTGCCGCTGGCGGCGGCGGGCGAGCGGATGGCGGGCATCATGGCCGCGCTGGGGCGGCTGCGCGAGGTGCGCTCGGCCACCCCGGCGGTCACCGAGCCCGCCGCGCCCGCGCCCCGCCCCGAGGCCCCGCTGACCGTCGAGATCGACGACCTCGTGGTCCGCCACGCCACCTCCGACGCCGCCCGCCCCGCCCTGGACGGCGTGTCGCTGCGGCTCACCCCCGGCAAGCGGGTCGCGATCGTCGGTCCCAGCGGGGCCGGCAAGAGCACCCTGCTGGCGGCGCTCATGCGCCTGGTCGAGCCCGAGTCCGGCGGCATCAGGGTCAACGGCGCCGACCTGCGGGACCTGTCCGGCGACGACGTGCGCACGCTGATGACCGGCCTGACCCAGGACCCCTACATCTTCCGCGCCAGCCTCCGCGACAACCTGCGCCTGGCCGGCCCCGCCGCCGACGACGAGACGCTGCGGCGGGCCGTGCGCGACGCCAGGCTCGACGAGTGGGTCGAGCGGACCGGGTGGGACGCCGAGCTGGGCGAGGACGGCAGGACCGTGTCCGGCGGCCAGTTGCAGCGGCTGGCGCTGGCCAGGGCGCTCCTGTACGACCCGCCGGTGCTCCTGCTCGACGAGCCCGCCGAGGCGCTCGACGAGGAGACGGCCGACCGGTTGATGAGCGACCTGCTCGACGTGACCAGGGACCGCACGACGCTGCTCGTCACGCACCGCCTCAAGGGGCTGGAGCTGGTCGACGAGGTGGTCGTGCTGGAGGAGGGCCGGGTCGTCCAGCGGGGACGGCACGACGAGCTCGTCTCCGTGCCCGGCTACTACCGCGACCTGTGGGAGTCCGAGGTCCTCACCCGGCGGTAACCCTCCCGGCCCCGCCCCGGCATTGAGTTGACGACGCCATCAGGTTTACGATGCAAACCAGTTTGTCATTTCGAGGAGTTTGCATGGTGGACGAAGAGCGCAGTCCCGAGGAGACGCTCCGCATCATCGACGAGCAGAGCGTGGCCACGGTCAAACGCCTCTACGGCGATCCGCTGCTGCTCTACGTCCCATGGGGCGCCGCCTGGCTGCTCGGCTTCGGCGCGCTGTTCCTGCACTACGGGCTGTACGGGCAGTCCTACGCGCCCATCACGCAGATGCAGGCCGTGGCCGTGCTGATGGGCGCCCAGCTCGTCGCGGGGGCGGTGGCCGCGTACGGGATCGTGCGGATGAACATGCTGGTCCGCGGCGACTCGGCCGCCAGGGGCATGATGTACGGCTACGCGTGGTTCGCCGGGATGCTGCTCATGGTGGTCATCGCCCTCCGGATGGGCTCGCTGCTGCCGGACCATGAGAGCGGCCTGCTCTGGGGAGGCACCGCGCTCATGGTGGTGGCCGTCCTCTACATGGCCGGCGGCGCGGTCTGGCTCAACTGGCCGATGTTCTTCGTCGGCGCCTGGACCGCCGGCGTCAACGCGCTGGGCGTGCTGCTCGGCGCCGGCTGGCACGCGCTCCTGACGGCCGTGCTGCTGGGCGGCGGTTTCGTGGTCGCGGGGCTGTGGCTGAGGCGCTGCCTGTGACGGCGGACAAGGCGCTGCCCGAGCTCGACCCGGTGATCCACGCGCAGGCGCGGCTGCGCGTGATCGCCTCGCTCAACGTCCTCGGCGACGGGGACGAGATGGCCTTCAACTCGATGAAGGAGCTGCTGGGCATGACCGCCGGGAACCTGTCGGTGCACCTGACCAAGCTGGAAGAGGCCGGATACGTCCGGATCACCAAGACCCACAAGGGCCGCACCCCCGTCACCTACGTGGCGCTCACCAAGCGCGGCCGGCTGGCCTTCGAGGACTACACCAAGGCGATCCGCGCCCTGCTCGACAACGCCGGAGGCATGGGATGACGGTCCTCGCCCGGGCGATCGAGGCCACCCGCCGCTACGGCGGCGTGCTGGCGCTCGACCGCGTCTCGCTCGACATCCGGGCCGGCGAGCTGGTCGGCCTGCTCGGGCCCAACGGCGCGGGCAAGTCCACCCTGATCAACCTGTTCGTGGGGCTGCGCCGGCCGACCTCCGGCACCGTGGAGCTGTTCGGCGGCTCGCCCCAGGACCCGGTCGCGCGGCGCGGGATCGGCATGACGCCGCAGGAGACGGGGCTGCCCGAGACGCTGCGCGTCGGGGAGGTCGTCGACTTCGTGTCGGCGCACTTCCCCGACAGGGCGGACAGGGGCGAGCTGCTGGCCCGCTTCGGGCTGGACGATCTGGCCGGCCGGCAGGTCGGCGGGCTGTCCGGCGGGCAGAAGCGGCGGCTGGCCGTGGCGCTGGCGTTCGCGGGCAGGCCGCGGCTGGTGTTCCTCGACGAACCCACGACCGGCCTGGACGTCGAGGCGCGCCGCTCGCTGTGGGCGGGCATCAGGTCGTTCCACGAGGACGGCGGCACGGTGCTGCTGACCAGCCACTACCTGGAGGAGATCGAGGCGCTGGCCGAGCGGGTGGTGGTGGTCGGCCAGGGCCGCGTGCTGGCCGACGACACGGTGCGCGCCGTACGCGACCTCGTGGGCGTGCGCCGCGTCTCGCTGGTCGCCGCGGAGCTGCCCGAGCTGCCCGGCGTGATCGGCACGGAGCGCCACGACGGCCGGGTCGACCTGGTGACCACCGACCCCGACCGGCTGGTCGTCGAGCTCGTACGGAGCGGCACGCCGTTCTCCGGCCTGGAGGTCAGGCCGACCACCCTGGAGGAGGCCTTCCTCGCCCTCACCTCGAAGGAGACAGAGCATGTCGAGCCTGGTCGCCGCGCACACCCGTTATCTCCTGCTGGAACAGCTCAGGGTGCCGATCGGCCTGCTGGCCGGGGCGCTGTTCCCGGCCATCTCCATGGTGGCGTTCGTGGTGCCGCTGGCGGGTGACGATCCCCGGCCGGCCACCATGGCGACGGGCTCGCTGATGTTCTTCGGCGCGATGGCCGGGGCGCTCATCGGGCTGAGCATCACCGTGGCCCAAGACCGCGAGCAGCCGTGGAACCCGTACCTGCGCACGCTCCCCGCCGGCCCGCTCCCCCGCTTCACCGGCCGGATCCTGGCCACGCTCGCCGTCACACTGGTGTCGGTGGTGCCGGTGCTACTGGTCGCGGTGTTCCTCACCGAGGCGACGACCACGCCGGTGCGGCTGCTGCTGGGGCTGGGCGTGCTGGTCGTGGGGGTCATCCCGTTCATGCTGATGGCCCTGTTCATCGGCTTCGTGATGACGGCCAAGGGCGCGATCGCGATGTCGCAGGCCCTGTTCTTCCCGATGGCCATCGTGGGCGGGCTGTTGCTGCCCCCGGCGATGCTGCCGGACTTCATCGCGGTCGTCTCGCCGTACGTGCCGACCAGAGGCGTGGCGGAGCTGCTGTGGGCGATCACCGCGGGCACCACGCCGGACCCGGTGGCGCTGGTGGCGCTGGCCGTGTGGACCGTGGCCGCGGCGGCAGGGGCCGCCTGGGCCTATCGCCGCGACGAGGGCCGGCGCTTCTCCTGACCCTCCCGACCGGATGGGTCTGGATTGGGGGGGTGTGCCGCCGAGTCCGCAGCGATCTCGACGGCACACCCGTCCATGAGGGGGTCCTGTTATTTGTTCTCCGCGAGAGTGACGGTGACCTCGCTGGTCGCGCCGTCCCTCATATATGTGATCTTGACCTGTTGCCCTGGTTTGAAACCTCTGACCTGCCCGACAACCGTATCGCCTCCGTCAACCGCCTTGTCGCCGATTCTTGTGATCAGGTCGCCCTGCTGCAGCCCGGCCTTCTCGGCGGGGCTCCCGTCGGTGACCTGCCTGACGAGGGCGCCCGGGACGTCGCCCGTCGCGTCGGTGACGCTCACGCCGAGGAAGGCGTGGCTGACCTTGCCGCTGCTGATGAGCTGCTCGGAGACCTGCTTGGCGGTGTTGACCGGGATGGCGAAGCCGACGCCGCCGCCCGCGGCCTCCGAGGCGATCGCGGTGTTGATGCCGATGAGCTCGCCCGCGGCGTTCACCAGCGCACCACCGGAGTTGCCCGGGTTGATCGAGGCGTCGGTCTGAATCGCGCCGCCGATCGTGGTGGGGGCGGCCTGGCTCTGCTGCTCCTGGCCCCAGCCGGGCGGGATCTGCTGACGTGGTCGTTGCCGAGGTTGAGCGTGCGGTCGAGGGCGCTGACGATGCCCGCCGTGACGGATCCGTCGAGGCCGAGCGGGCTGCCGATGGCGAGCACGGCGTCGCCGACCTTGAGCTGGTCGCTGTCGCCGAGCGTGGCCTTGGTCAGCCCGGAGACATCCTCCGCCCTGATGACGGCGAGGTCGGTGGCGGGGTCGGTGCCGACGACGGTGGCCTTGGCGGTCTTGCCGTCGCTGAACTTGACGGTCATCTGCCCGCCCTGCCCCGCGCCCACTGCCACGTGGTTGTTGGTGAGGATGAGCCCGTCCTCCGACAGCACCACGCCGGAGCCCTCTCCCGTCTGCCCCTGGATCATCACGACGGAGGGCTGCACCTTCGCCGCCACCTCGGCGACCGTGAGCTGCGCCGAAGCCGACTTGAAGACGGGGCTGGGGGCGCCGGTGTTACTGCCGGCGACCGTCTCGGGCTGGAACGAGGTGGCGACGACGGCCCCCACGGCTCCGCCGCCGACCGCCATGGCGGCCAGGGCGAGCCCGGCGATGGCCTTCTGACCCACGGTGAAGCGCTGCTTCTTGGGCGGCGCGGGAGGCGGAGGCGGAGGCACCTCCATGGCGATCGTGTCCCGCCGGGGAAAGCCCCCGGCGGCCGGCGGGGTGGCGCCGAACTGGCTCCACCCGCCGGTGCCCTGCTCGCGAGGCTCGTTCGCGTTCATCTGTCATCTCCTCAAATCCCGATGATTCAAGGGTGTCAAGAGTCGCGTAAGAGCTGGTTAAGCCGGTGATCTGTACTGTCTGAGACGACTCACACACGGCTTATTACTGCTGGTCGGAGGACTGTCACCACTGCCGTATCCTCTTAAAAGATCTTCGAATGGTTTAGACATGGGTGATCACCCGTTCATCGGCCCGGCAAAGCTTGAGCGAAATGCCGCCATCCCCGCCCGCCATCCTGGCCGGCGTCCCGCTGGCCGGCCTCATCGTCACGTGGAAGCTCACGCTCCGGTCGGCCAGGAAGGCGGACAGCACCATCACGATGTACCCGGCGTCGCCGGGTACATCGTCGCCTACCCCGAAGAGCATGGCGAGCCGGGGCGACGCGGAGACAGTGGGCCGTGCGTTGGTACAGGCGCTGCATCGGCTTCTGATGCAGCGGCCGGAGATCAGGCGCGCCGGCGGGCAGCGTCGGCGATCCACAGCGCTGCCGTGGGAGATCGCCGGTCACGGCTATCGCACTCAGCGGGATGAACGCGGCGATCAGGAGATTCGCCCATCCGCTGATACGGCCAGGGCGGTGTTTGTCAGCTGGGGAAACCATGCCGGCGGATGACCGATGATCACGGTGTGGGTGCCTAGGGCGACGTTCAGGACAGCCGCGATAGCAGTGCGTCGGTAAAGGGAGCGCGGGCGGCCTGCTACGGGAGCAGGGGCGGGAGTACACCCCACGCGCGCAGCGACGCCACCACCAGCGTCGCCGTCACGCCCACCACGACCACGGCAGTGCGCACGTTCCTGTGCAGGCGAACCATCTTGCGCACCTCACGCAGTTGCTGCTCCCGGACCCGCTGAGCGCGTAACTGGGCGATCTGGTGGCGGCTCGTCACCTTCAACCGGCTTCGGTCGATCTCCTGCCGCTTCATGACCTGATTCTGCCCAAAAGGCGCACGCCGTGCCTACGAACGGAGCGCCGGCGACCCAGCTCGACCCGCTCGGTCCCATCGTCATCGGAGCCCGGGAGATCTACGACCAATTCCTGCCTACCGACCGCGTGGACGGCATCCGCGGCGAGGTCGCCCAGGCGCGGCGAGCAGCAGAAGGACCTCAACGACCACGAGGCCCGCATTCGCGCCCTGGAGCGCAGCCGGTGGCCGCTCCCATCGCTGGCCGCCGTCATCTCCGTCGTGTTGGTGATCTTGGCCGTCATCTCGTTAATCGCCGCCAGGGGAGGGTGACATGCCCTGGTTGACCAGGCCGGCCACCGTCGCCAGGCGGACCGGCTTCCCCGTCATCGAGGTGACCTCGTGGAAGACGAGAGGGCAGGGTGGCAGCTCGATCGGCATCGAGGCTGAGAATGACGGACGGCAGGCGTGGCCCGTCGTGCAAGTGCTCGCCACCACCGCCTGTGCCCGAAACTCTGCCGCGGGTGTGGGCTCCCCACGTCGCGGGTGAAGGCGCACCGCGAGGTCGACACCGGCAAGCCGGACCCGTACAGCATCGACATGACCGACTTTCGGATGGCCGTCACCCGCGTCCTGGCCGATCGCGCCTCCACACTCCCGAACTGGACGGCGGAGCTCTTCGACAAGCTGCCCACGTTACAGCCGGGTGCCGAGCACCTGCATGTGAAGACGAGGCGTGACCTGCTGCGGGCGCGAGGCTATGAGCCGGCCGACATGTGGTCCACCACGTACGGCAAGGACGCCGCCGACCTGGAGGACCTGACCGCCAAGGTCAACGCTTCGAGACCGCCCACAAGCTCACCGGCGCGGCGTGTGGGGCGAGAGCCGCTGGATGGCTGCCCTCGCCTAGACGCGGCCCCGAATAAGCAACCCCGTCCCCAACCAGAGCGCTGCCTGGACGGCCGCTACCTTGGCGTACCAATCCCACGGAATCGGGTCATCGCCAACCGCCAAGGAGAACACGACTCCGACGATGAGCAGGCACACCCCCGAAACCACACCGCTGGTGGTCAACGTAGCGACAGGGCGAACACTGACCTGCTGCCCGTACCAGTTCACGGCCGATCTGAAGCGTGTCACGCCGGAGATCGTCTCATGCTGATCCGGCCCTAGGAAGGGCAACTCTCGGGCCCATCGTCCCAGCCTTCATGGCTGAGCTTTCATGCCCCGAGCCCCATGGAGCTTCCGTGTTCAAGAAGATCACCTCCTCGCCCTGGTCCTCTCAGGAGGCAGCCCCGCCGCGGCGCGCTCATGCGATCATGGTTTCGGGAGCGTCAGGGCGACGGCCCGTTCGCCCAGCAGAGGGAAGAGCATGGACGCCACGGCGTCTGGGAATATCGGTCGGACACGATGCGGCGTTCTACTTTTCCGCGGGCCAGTACTCGTCCCGCAGCAGCCGCTTGTAGAGCTTGCCTGTCGGATGGCGGGGGAGCTCCGGCCGGAAGTCCACCGACCTGGGGCACTTGTAGTGGGCCAGGTGCTCCCGGCAGTACGCGATCAGCTCCGCCTCCAGCCCCGGTCCCGCCTCGTCCATGGACACCGGCTCGACCACGGCCTTGACCTGCTCCCCCATCTCCTCGTCCGGCACCCCGAACACCGCCACGTCGGCCACCTTGGGGTGCACCGACAGCACGTTCTCGGCCTCCTGCGGGTAGATGTTCACCCCGCCGGAGATGATCATGTACGAGCGGCGGTCGGTGAGGTAGAGGAAGCCCTCCTCGTCCAGGTAGCCGATGTCCCCCAGCGTGGTCCAGCCCCGCCCGAGCGGGTCCTGGGAGGAGCGGGTCTTGGCGGGGTCGCCGTGGTACTCGAAGCGGCCGCCGTTCTCGAAGTAGATCGTGCCGTGCTCGCCCGGCGGCAGGTCGTTGCCGTCCTCGTCGCAGATGTGCACGACGCCGAGCAGCGAGCGGCCGACCGTGCCCTTGTGCTGGAGCCAGTCCTGGGGGCCGACGTAGAGGAAGCCGTTGCCCTCGGTGCCCGCGTAGTACTCGTGGATGATCGGGCCCCACCAGCCGATCATCTGCTCCTTGACGGGGACGGGGCAGGGGGCGGCGGCGTGGATGGCGTACTGGAGGGTGGAAAGATCGTATTTTGTCCGGGTTTCTTCGGGCAGCTTGAGCATCTTGATGAACATCGTGGGGACGAGCTGCGAGTGCGTCACCTTGTACCGCTCCACCAGCGCCAGGTACTGCTCCGGGTCGAAGCGCTCCATCACCACGACCGTGGCCCCCAGCCGCTGGAACGTCAGGCTGTAGCGCAGCGGCGCGGCGTGGTAGAGCGGCGCGGGCGACAGGTAGACGCTGTCCTCCGACGGCGCGAACAGGCCCTTGATGAGCTGCAGCAGCATGCCGGGCTCGTCGAGCGGGCCGTGCGTGGAGGTCAGCTTGACGCCCTTGGGCCGGCCCGTGGTGCCCGAGGAGTAGAGCATGTCCATGCCCGTGCACTCGTCCTCGATCGGGGTGACCGGCTGCTTGGCCACCGCCTCCTCGTACGACTCGAAGCCCTCGGCCACGCCGTCCAGCATGAGCCGCAGCTCGACGTCCGGCGTGGTGGCGGTGATGGAGGTGGCGACGCCGGCCAGGTCCGCGCCCGAGAGGAACACCCGGGCGCCGCAGTTGTTCACGATGTAGGCCAGCTCGTCGGTCTGCAGCCGTGAGCTGATCGGCGTGTAGTACAGGCCCGAGCGGTGCGCCGCCCAGGCGACGGCCAGGAAGAGGGGGTGGTTGGCGAGCATGAAGGCGATGTGGTCACCCGGCCGCAGCCCGGCGGCGCGGAACAGGTGGGCCAGCCGGTTCGACTCCTCGTCCAGCTCGCGGTAGGTGACGACCTGCCCGGAGCCCGCCATGATCACAGCGGGCTTGTCTGGGGTGACTGCTGCGATGGCTCCCGGATACATGACCAGAACACTATTCGGTTGATCGCCCGCCGCGCCAGAACCCGTTTCCCGGCACGCCGAGAGCCGCGGCCTCGCCGTTGAGACCGCGGCTCAATGGGCGGTCAGGCCGCCGCGTGGTAGACGTCCTTCCAGCCGGAGTGGTAGCCGGTCGGGCGGTGCCGGTCGCCCCTGCTCACGTCCACGTAGATGTGGGCGGCGTTCTTACCGGAGAAGGAGAAGTGCGCCGAGTGCTTCCCGCAGAAGGAGAAGCTCTTGAAGTACGAGGAGCCGTCCTTGTTCACGACCTTGAACGTCTCCCACGCGCACTTCTTCTTGCCCCACCACTTGTCATTGGTGAGCGTGCTGTGAACGGTGTAGAAGTGGTTGAACCGCCACTCCCACGTCCACTTCTTGACCTTCTTGACGACCCACTTGCAGTGGCGCTCGCCCTTGTGATCCTTCTTGCAGACCCACTTCTTGACCGGCTCCCACTTCCAGGACCAGTGCTTGAAGCGCTTCTTCTCGACGGCCACATGCCCGTCGGCCTTGGCCTTGTGGTCGCCGGAGAAATAGGGTCCCCAGTCGACGACATAGGCGGATGTGGCGGTTGTTGCGGAAGTGGTCGTCGCGTTCGCGGCGACCGGAGCGCCTATCGCCACCAATGCGGCGGCCGTGACACCCAGCATGATTCGTGACACGAATCGCACTTCGGGGCCTCCTCGGGAGAGGTTGTGCTGACCCCGTCTTGGTACGCCCGCCGCATTGCGCGCCGCTTTCAATTCACTTGACGCCATAAAAGGATCGACAAGGCGATATTCCCGATCTTTTCCCTGGCGTACTCGAAATCATTCCGCGGGGATGACCGAGCCCTCGTACTTCTGCTCGATGAAGTCCTTGACCTTCTGGTCCTGAAGGAGCTTGCCGAGGGTCACGATGTTCGCGTCCTTCTCGTGGCCGGCCGGGACGACGAGGCCGTTGACGTACGGGTTGCCCGCGGTCTTCTCCAGCACCAGGGCCTGCGTGGCGGGCTTGAGCCCGGCCTCGATGGCGTAGTTGCCGTTGATCACCGCGGCGTCGACGTCCTCCAGCGAGCGCGGGAGCTGCGCCGCCTCCAGCGGCTTGAACTGCAGGTTCTTCGGGTTCCCGGTCACGTCGCGCTCGGTGGCGGCGGTGCCGGCGCCGTCCTTGAGCGTGATCACGCCGTTGTCGGCGAGCAGCTTGAGCGCGCGGCCCAGGTTCGTGGCGTCGTTCGGCAGGGCCACGGTCGCGCCACTGGCCAGCGCCGAGACGTTCGTGATCTTCTTGGAGTACAGGCCCAGCGGCTCCAGGTGGACCGGCGCGACGAAGCTCAGCTTGGTGCCCTTGGTGGCGTTGAAGTCGTCGAGGTACGGCTTGTGCTGGAAGAAGTTGGCCGTGAGCTGGCCCTCCTCGAGCTGCACGTTGGGCTGGACGTAGTCGGTGAACTCCACGATCTCCAGCTTCAGCCCGGCGGCCGGGGCCAGGTTCTGCTTGACGAAGTTCAGGATCTCGGCGTGCGGCACGGGGCTGGCGCCGATCTTCAGCACGGTGTCGGCCGACTCGGCGGTCTTGGTGCCCGCCTCCGTCGCCGACTGCGACGTACCGCATGCGGCGAGCGACAGAGCCAGCGCGACGGCACCCACAAGGCGGTGAATTTTCATGATTTTTCCTTACTTATGCGATAGGCGCCGAGCGACCCAGTCGCCCAGGCTCTGCAGGAGTTGCACGATGACGAGGAGCAGCACGACCGTCACGATCATGAGCAGCGTCTCGAAGCGCTGGTAGCCGTACCGGACGGCGAGGTCGCCCAGACCGCCGCCGCCGAGCGTGCCGGCCATGGCGGAGTAGCCGATGAGCGCGACCACGGTCACGGTGAGGCCCGCCACCAGGCCGGGCAGCGCCTCGGGCAGCAGCACCTTGCGCACGATCGTGGTCCGGCTCGCGCCCATGGCCTGGGCCGCCTGCACCACGTCCGCGCCGACCTCGCGCAGCGCCGTCTCGACCAGCCGGGCGAAGAACGGCACCGCGCCCACGGTCAGCGGCACCACGAACGCGGCGGTCCCGATGGTGGTCCCGACCACCAGCCTGGTGAACGGGATGATCGCGATCATCAGCACGATGAACGGCAGCGACCGCCCGACGTTGACCACGAACCCGAGCGCCGACTTGAACGCCGGCGCCGGCCGCAGCCCGCCCCGGTCGAACGCCACGAGCGCCACGCCCAGCGGCAGCCCGAGCAGCGCGGTGAACAGCGTGGACCAGCCGACCATCTGCGCCGTCTCCAGCGTGGCGGGCCACAGCAGCGGCAGCATCTCTTCCCAGGTCACGCGGCCTCCCCAGCCACTTCGACGATCAGTCCGGAGTCCCGCAGGTACGCCAGCGCGGCGGTCGAGTCGGCGCCGTCGAGCGCGACCCGCAGGCGGCCGACCGAGCCCCCGGCCAGCTCCTCGATGGAGCCGCCCAGGATGCTGAGGTCCACGTCGAACTTCCTGACCACCTCCGACACCACCGGCTGCCGGGGGTCGCCAGTGAACGTGAGCGTCACGGAACCGGCCGGCGCGGGCTCGGGCAGCGGGAAGATCTCCCTCGTCAGGCGGGATCCGGGGGTCCTGATGAGGTCGGCGATGACGCCCGACTCCTCGATGCGGCCGCGGGACATGATGGCGACCGAGTCGCAGACGCTCTTGACGACGTTCATCTCGTGGGTGATGAGCAGGATCGTCAGGCCGAGCTCGGCGTTGAGGCGCTTGAGCAGCGCGAGGATCGACTGCGTGGTGGCCGGGTCGAGCGCCGAGGTGGCCTCGTCGGACAGCAGCACGGCCGGGTTGCCGGCCAGCGCCCTGGCGATGCCGACGCGCTGCTTCTGGCCGCCGGAGAGCTGGTGGGGACGATCCTTGCCGCGCCCGTCCAGGCCGACCAGTTCGAGCAGCTCGGCGACGCGGCGCTCGCGCTCGGCCCTGGGCACGCCCATGACCTCCAGGGGGAAGGCGACGTTCCCGGCGACCGTGCGGGAGGAGAGCAGGGCGAAGTGCTGGTGGATCATGCCGATGCGCTGGCGGGCGCGGTTCAACTCGCCGCTGCCGAGTGCCGTCAGGTCCTGGCCCGCGACGGTGACGGTGCCCGCGGTGGGGCGTTCGAGCAGGTTGACGCAGCGCAGGAGCGTGCTCTTGCCGGCGCCGCTCTGACCGAGCACGCCGTAGATCTCGCCTTCGCGCACGTGCAGATCGACGCCGTCGAGGGCGACGGTGGTGCCGTACTGCTTGCGCAGGCCTGAAGCCTGGATCACGGAAAATCCCCACGACTGAGCGCGGCCGCCAGCGGGGCCGCGGGAACGTACATCACCGGAAGAGAGGGCTCGGGGTCAGCGGGTGCCCGGGTGGAACGGCAGGTGGCTCAGCCTGCGCAGCACGAAACCAGGTGTGATCATGACGACCTTCGAGGAGAACGGGCGGACGGAGTGCTCTAACGGGCCGGCATTCGCCCCATACGCATGCAGCGACACGCCGCGTCCCTGGGGGCGCCGCGGTCGGTCACGTATGCCTCGTTCACGCCGTTGCTAACGACGTGGTGAGATCCCTGTATTCCCCGTCTGTTTCGTGATGCGCGTCACGCTCCGCCACAGGTCGGCCTGGCGGCCCCGCCTTCTGCCGTCAGGAGGCCGTCCCGGCGGCGGCCCTGGTGGCGGCCCTGGCGAGCTCCCGCAAACCGCGCAGGACGCACAGAACGGGCGGCGGCGGTGCAGGGGGTGGTTGCGTGCAGGCGGTCCCGGCGGTCCCGGCGGTGCCGGCGGTCTCAGCGGTGCGAGGCGCCGGCTCGGCGGCGGTCCCGGCGGTGCGGGTGGACAGGCGACTGCCCCGCCGCACCCCGGGAGGCCGGGTGCGGCGGGGCAGTGGCCCTGCGGGTCAGGCCGCCACGGTGGAGGAGGCGACCTGAGCCGGGGCGAGGGCGATGTCCAGGACCTCGCGCACGTCGCTGACCGGGTGGATGGTCAGCTCCTTGCGCACCTCCTCGGGCACGTCGTCCAGGTCCGGCTCGTTGCGGGCCGGGATGAGGACGGTGGTGATGCCCGCCCGGTGCGCGGCCAGCAGCTTCTGCTTGACGCCGCCGATCGGCAGCACCCGCCCGGTCAGCGAGATCTCGCCGGTCATGGCCACGTCACCGCGGACCAGCCGCCCGGACAGCAGCGAGGCCAGCGCCGTCGTCAGCGTCACACCGGCCGACGGCCCGTCCTTCGGCACGGCGCCCGCCGGGAAGTGCACGTGCACCGAGCGGTCCTTCAGCGCGGTGACCGGCAGCTCCAGCTCCGCGCCGTGCGAGCGCAGGTAGGACAGCGCGATCCGGGCCGACTCCTTCATCACGTCGCCGAGCTGGCCGGTGAGCGTGAGCCCCGTCTCGCCCGTCTCCGGGTCGGCCAGCGACGCCTCCACGTAGAGCACGTCGCCACCCGCCCCGGTGACCGCCAGGCCGGTGGCCACGCCCGGCACCGAGGTGCGCTGCTTGGCCTCGGGCAGCGACGACTCCGGCACGAACCTGGGCCGCCCGATGTAGTCGACCAGGTCGTCCTCCCGCACGGTGACGGGCAGCTCGTCCCTGGCCGTGACCTTGCGCAGGATCCTGGCGACCGAGCGCTCCAGCGAGCGGACGCCGGCCTCACGGGTGTATTCGGCGGCCAGCCTGCGCAGCGCCGCGTCCTCGACCGTGACCTCCTCGGCGGTCAGCCCGGCCAGCTCCAGCTGCCGGGGCAGCAGGTGGTCGCGGGCGATCGCGACCTTCTCGTCCTCGGTGTAGCCGTCGAGGGTGACGACCTCCATCCGGTCGAGCAGCGGCCCGGGGATGGCCTCCAGGACGTTGGCCGTGGCCAGGAACAGCACGTCGGACAGGTCGAGCTCGACCTCGAGGTAGTGGTCGCGGAACGTGTGGTTCTGTGCCGGGTCGAGCACCTCCAGCAGGGCGGCCGTGGGGTCGCCGCGGTAGTCGGCGCCGACCTTGTCGACCTCGTCGAGCAGGACGACCGGGTTCATCGAGCCGGCCTCGCGGATGGCGCGCACGACGCGGCCGGGCAGCGCGCCGACGTAGGTGCGCCGGTGGCCGCGGATCTCGGCCTCGTCGCGGACGCCGCCGAGCGCGACGCGTACGAACTTGCGGCCCATCGCGCGGGCCACGGACTCGCCCAGCGAGGTCTTGCCGACTCCGGGAGGGCCGGCCAGGGCCAGCACGGCGCCGCTGCGGCGGCCGCCCACCACGCCGAGCCCCTTCTCCTGGCGGCGCTTGCGCACGGCCAGGTGCTCGATGATGCGGTCCTTGACGTCGTCGAGGCCGGTGTGGTCGGCGTCGAGCACGGCCCTGGCGCCGGTGATGTCGTAGTTGTCCTCGGTGCGCTCGTTCCACGGGATGTCGAGCACGGTGTCGAGCCAGGTGCGGATCCAGCCGGTCTCAGGGGACTGGTCGGGGGTCCGCTCCAGCTTGTCGACCTCCTTGAGTGCGGCCTCGCGCACCTTCTCCGGCAGGTCGGCGGCCTCCACCCGGGCCCGGTAGTCCTCTTCCTCGGTCTCCGTGGAGTCGCCGTTGAGCTCCTTAAGCTCCTTGCGCACGGCGGCGAGCTGCTGGCGCAGCAGGAACTCGCGCTGCTGCTTCTCCATGCCCTCCTGGACGTCCTTGCGGATCGTCTCGGCGACGTCGAGCTCGGCGAGGTGCTCGCGGGACCACTCGATCAGCTTGGCCAGCCGCTCGGCCGGGTCGGCGGCCTCGAGCAGCTCGACCTTCTGCGCCGTGGTCAGCCACGGGGTGTAGCCGGAGCTGTCGGCCAGCACCGAGGGGTCGTCGATCTGGTTGACCTGGTCGACCACCTGCCAGGCGCCGCGCTTCTGCAGGATGGTGGTGGCCAGCGCCTTGTATTCCTTGGCCAGCTCATGGGCGCGCTCGCCGGCCGCGACGGTGTCGATCGTGTCGGCCTCGACCCACAGCGCGGCGCCCGGTCCGGTCGTGCCGGTGCCCACGCGCACGCGGTTCACGCCACGCACCACTGCCGCCGGCTCACCGCCCGGGAGCCTCCCGACCTGCTCGATCACGGCCTGGACACCGATCGCGCCGTAACGACCGTCAATCCGGGGAACGAGGAGGACCCGTGGCTTGTTGCCACCGGATGCACGGGCCGCCTCTATGGCAGCGCGCACCTCGGAGTCGGACAGGTCCAGCGGAACCACCATGCCCGGCAGGACGACCTCGTCGTCCAGCGGCAGGACCGGGAGGATCAAGCTCTCACTCATGCGAACTCCAAAGGGTTGAGTTATACCGGCTCAACTCATCGGAGCCTGGTGCTGTTCCCTTCATTGCTGATGTTCGCTCAGGGCGATCGTAATCATGTAAGCGATACCTGAGGGTGAGGAAGAATCAAACCTGGGTGTGACGCCTTCCGCCTGGGCGGCTCCTAAGCTTGACCGGGTGATTCTCGTCCGGCGCGTGCGCGAACTCGGCCAGGCGCTCGCGCACGGCCGCCTGCGAAGCGCGGGAAGGGACGATCGTGGCGATCGGGCCGGCGACCGGCCTGACGCGGGCGGTCCTGGCGACGGGACCGGCGACCGTCCCGACACTGGGGGTCGTGGTGATGGGGGCGGAGACCGTCCCGACACCGGGGGTCGTGGCGATGGGGGCGGGGAACGGCCGGAGCAGGGCGGGCGGGTGCGGCAGGCGGCGACGGCGGTCGTGCGGCCGTTCGGGCTGGCGTTGTTCCAGGGGGACGCCGATCCTCCGGCCGCCACGCCCCGCCTGACCTATCCGGTGCCGCGCCCGCTCGGCATCCTGGTCCCGTTCCGGACCTACAACCTGGTCCAGGCCGCCGATCTCGTCCTGGCGATCGTCCTCTACGGGCTCACCCTCTCCATGGTGCTCGACTGGAACGCCGGGGCCGCCCGTACGCTCGCGCTCCACGGGAACGCGCCCGGGCCGGTGTCCGAGCTCTTCGCCTACCTGACGGCGATCGGCGTCTCCCTCCCCATGGCGCTGCGCCACCGGTGGCCGCTGGCCGCCTGGCGGGTGGCGATCGCCGGGATGCCGGTCGTCGTGTGGGTCGACATCACGCTGGTCCAGAGCGATCCGCCCTATCCCGTGTCGGCGATCCTCACCTACCTGATGGTGCTCTATTCCGTCGCCGTCCGCTGCGAGCGGCGGATCTCCGTGGGTGTCTGGGTGATCACGGTGCTCGCCGCCTGGATGATCCATCCCAACTCGATGCCGCTCATCGCCGTCATCGTGTCTGTCGCGGTGCTGTTCGGCTACAACGTCCGCGTCCGGCGCACCGCCACGGCGAAGCTGGTGAAGGAGGAGCAGCGCACCCGGCAGGCCGAGAGCGCGCAGGCCGTGCTGGAGGAGCGGGCCCGCATCGCGCGGGAGCTGCACGACGTGGTCGCGCACCACATGTCGGTGATCGCGATCCAGGCGGAGGCGGTGCCGCTCAAGGCGGCGGGCGATCCCGCGCAGCTGGAGGCGGGGCTGGCCGAGATCCGGGGGCTGTCGCTGGAGGCCATCGCGGAGCTGCGTCAGGTGCTCGGCGTCCTGCGCGACCAGGATGGCCGTACCGACACCGCGCCACAGCCGGGGCTCGACCGGGTGGAGGAGCTGATCGCCAACGCACGTGCGGCCGGTCTGGCCGTGCTGGTCAAGCGGAGCGGCACGCTCGACGGGCTGCCGCCGGCCGTGGAGCTGTCGGCGTACCGGATCGTGCAGGAGTCGCTGTCCAACGCGATGCGGCACGCGCCCGGCGCCACGGTGGCGGTGGACGTCGCCCGCAAGGGCGGCGAGCTGCGGCTGCGCATCACCAACGGACCGGGCACCGCCCCAGGGGAGAGGGCCGGGCGCGGGGCGGGGCAGGGGCTGGTGGGCATGCGGGAACGGGCGGCGTTGCTCGGTGGCACGCTCGACGCCGGGCCCCTTGCCAGCGGAGGGTTCGAGGTACGCGCGACGTTGCCGATCGCGGAGAGGGAGAGCGCTTGATACGGGTTCTGATCGCCGATGACCAGGGGATGGTGCGCACGGGGTTCACCGTGTTCCTGAGCGGCCAGCCGGACATCGAGGTCGTCGGAGAGGCGGCCGACGGGCGGGAGGCCGTGGAGCGGGCCGCCGAGCTGCGCCCGGACGTGGTGCTCATGGACGTGCGGATGCCGGTCATGAACGGCCTGGAGGCGACCAGGGAGCTGCTGGCGCGCCAGGATTCGACGAGGGTGCTCATCCTGACGACGTTCGACCTCGACGACTACGTCTACGAGGCGTTGCGGGCGGGGGCGAGCGGGTTCCTGCTCAAGGACGCGTCGGCGGCGCAGCTCGCCGAGGCCGTACGCGTGGTCGCCGCCGGGGAGGCGCTCATCGCCCCGGCGATCACGAAACGGCTGATCACGGAGTTCGCCCGGCTCGGCACGCCCCGGCCGGCGACCGGGAGGCGGGTGGAGGAGCTGACCGAGCGGGAGACCGAGGTGCTCACGCTGGTCGCCCAGGCGCTGTCCAACCAGGAGATCGCCGGGAAGCTGTTCGTGGCCGAGCAGACGGTCAAGACGCACGTGGGGCGGGTGCTGATGAAGCTCGGGCTGCGCGACCGGGCCCAGGCGATCGTGTTCGCGTACGAGAGCGGGCTGGTGCGGCCGGGCGAGTGAGGCGGCACGAGTGAGGCGGCACGAGTGAGGCGAAGCGGGCGACGCGCGGCCGGTGAGGCGGGGCGGGCGAGCTCGGCCGAGTAAGGGTAGGCGGGTGAGTAAGGGTGGGCGGGCGAGCTCGGGCGGTGACGGCTATCCGGAGCGGAAGCCGGGCAGCAGTTCGATGCGGATAGCCTCGTTCTCGCTCACCAGGATGGTCCGCCCATAGCCGGTCCGCCACTGCTCGTACGTCATGGCGGGCACCAGGTAGTGCTTGGCCTCGCGGCTGAGCAGCAGGCGCAGGCCGTCGTAGCGGTAGCGGTACGCCCCCTCGGGCAGGTCGGTCCTGGTGACGCCCACGGCGCTCAGCGCGAGCTGGTCCTTGGCGAAGATCGAGACCTGGGTGCGGCGGGGCAGGCCGGCGGCGAATTCGCGCGCCGCCTCCCTGCCCCGGATCTGGGCGAACAGGGCGGCGCTCCAGAGGAGGCAGAGGATGGCGACACCGGCCGCCATGATGAACGCGCTGCGTCCCAGAGGCCGGTCCCGGAAGGGGGCGACCAGCATGGGCAGGCCGAACGCGATGAGGAGCAGGATCAGGATCGTGTTGACCGAGCCGCCCCCTTGCGCCACCGCCGCCAGGATCAGCCCGGTGGCGGTCAGGCCCAGGCCGCCGCCCCCGAGCAGTTTCCGCCGCAGGGCGATGTCGCGTTGCAGGCCGATCGCGAGCCAGACGAGCGGCAGCACCGCCAGCCAGGGCAGGATGTCGGACCGGAAGATGTTCAGGCCGCGCAGGGCGTACTCGTCGAGCCGGTAGCCGATGGCGGAGGCATTGAGCTGGAACAGCTCCAGGTAGCTGTCGGTGTAGATCCAGCCGACATAGATGACGACGGTGGCGGACGAGGTGAGCAGGAAGGTGCTGAGGGCGATCGGGTCGATCTTGACGCCGGCCCGGGAGCCGTCTGGTGCCCTGCTCCCGGGCTCGCTGTCTGGGATTCCGGTCATGAATCCTCTGGTTCGGGCATCGGCTCCGGCTCCGGTTCGGGTTCTGGTTCCGGCTCTGGTTCCGGATCGGGCGTCGGAGTCTCGTACGATTCGGTGGGCTCGGCGGTGGGCAGCTCGGTGATGCCGCCCTCGGAGGTCTCCCCCGCCCGGACGCTCGGGCAGGCGGGGTCGACCGCGTCACCACCGCCCTCCGGGCACCCCGGCGCGGCCGGCCCCTGATCCTTCTTCGGCGGCGTCTGCTCCTCCTGGTCGTGCGAGGCCGTCGTCGTGTCCACGACCGGGTCGGGCGGGCCGCCCTCGCAGCCGCTCAACGCCAGCACCGCCGCTCCCAGTAAGGCCGCGCCAGCCGGGCGCAGCCGGTCAATGATCCTCATGTGGTGAGTCACCCCCGTGAATTCACAGAGTCATCACTTTCAGCGTTCGTTTCGTTACAGAGAACGATCTTATGCGCGTTCCGCTCCCCCGCCCCCTCGTCGTACAGTCGGCGGATGGACCCGGTTGAGCTCTTCCATCAGGTGGCGGCCACCGTCCCCGCCTACGGCAGGTTCCTCGCCGAGCACGGCGTGGAGCCGTCGAAGATCGTGACCCTGGCCGACTTCGCGAGCCTGCCCATGACCACCAAGGAGAACTACACCAGCCGTCACCCCCTCCCCGACCTGTGCAGGGACGGTGTGATCGGGGACATGATCGCCGTCTCGTCGGGGTCCACCGGGGTGCCGTCGTTCTGGCCGCGCTCGGTCGGCGACGAGCGGGTGATCGCCGACCGCTTCGAGGAGGTTTTCAGGGACTCCTTCGACGCCGGCGAGCGCCGCACCCTGGCCGTGGTCTGCTTCGCCCTCGGCACCTGGGTGGGTGGCCTGTTCACCGTCGGCTGCTGCCGCCACCTGGCCGAACGCGGTTACCCGATCACCGTGGTCGCCCCGGGCACCGACCGGCGGGAGATCCTGCGGGTGCTCCCCGAGCTGGCCCCGCACTTCGACCAGGTCGTGCTGCTGGGCTACCCGCCGTTCCTGAAGAACGTCATCGACACCGAGGACCTGCCCTGGGCGGACTGGAACGTCAAGCTGGTCACGGCGGGCGAGGTGTTCAGCGAGGAGTGGCGCGCGCTGGTCGCCGAGCGGGCCGGGATCGCCGACCCCGTACGCGGCATCGCCTCCCTGTACGGCACCGCCGACGCCGGCGTCCTGGGCAACGAGACCCCGCTGTCGGTCGAGCTGCGCAGGTTCCTGGCCGGCCGCCCGCGCACGGCCAGGGACCTGTTCGGCGAGTCCCGGCTGCCGACCCTCGTCCAGTACGACCCCGGGGTCCGCTTCTTCGAGGAGCACGAGGGCACGCTGCTGTTCTCGGGCGACAACGGTGTCCCGCTCATCCGCTACCACATCGCCGACGAGGGCGGCGTCATCCCGTACCGTGACCTGCTGGGCTTCGTCCGCGAGCGCGGCTTCGAGCCGCGCGCCCGGGGCCCCGAGCGCCCGTTCGTGTACGTCTTCGGCCGCAGCCACTTCACCGTGTCCTACTACGGCGCGAACGTCTACCCGGAGAACATCGCGGTCGGCCTGGAGCAGCCGGAGGTGAGCGGGGCGGTGACCGGCAAGTTCGTGGTGGAGGTGGCCGAGGACGAGCGCCGGGACCGGCACCTGACGGTGACAGTGGAGCTGATGCCCGGCGAGAAGCCGTCCGACGAGGTCGCCCAGGCGGTGGGCGCGTCCATTCACGCCCAGCTCCTGCGGCTCAACAGCGAGTTCGCGGCTTATGTCCCCAAGCAGCAGCAGATGCCGTTCATCCGGCTCCGGGAGGCCGGCGACCCCGAGTACTTCCCGCCGGGGGCCAAGCACCGTTACACCCGCTAACGGGAGTCAACGGGCTTCCGATGGGAGAAGACGGGCCGACGCTGTGCGGCTCGGACGCCCAGAGGTTTCCCTAGTGCGCTCCCTGGGGCGGGCAGGCGCGGGCGGGCCTACCGTCGAGGAGGCGGTGCCACGACGATCCACGGCAGGTGACGGCTCATGCTGGAAGACCTCGACCAGATGCTCGCCTGGCTGCTGGCGGCCCTCATCCGGCCCACGTCCGGCCTGTACGGCGAGTACGACCTGCGGCCCGGCGACCGGGACCCGGCCCCCGAAGCGCCCGCCCGGTACGGCGGCCAGGAGCGGCCGGAGCTGACGGGCACCACGCACGTCCGTGACCTGCACCGGGACCTGCGCGAGCTGGGCTTCCTGCTGGCCCCGGCGGACGCGACCACCTTCACCACGGCCACGTGGCTGGCGGTCATGGAGTTCCAGCGCTACGCCTCGCTGCCCGACTCCGCCACCGAGCGCGAGCCCGGCCGGGCGACGCTCACCGAGGGGATGGCGGCGGACTCCCCCGTGCTCAAGGCCGGGCCCCGCTCCGCGTTCCCCGCCGCCCCGCCGTTCCGGGTGCGCGTGGACGGCGAGGTCCTCGAAGTCGGCGGCGTCACCGCCGACGGGTTCGGGGTGACGCGCGGCGTGCAGGACACGGTCGCCGCCGCCCATGCCGCGGGCGCCGAAGTCGAGCTGATCCGCTGGTCGGACCGGCTCGTCCCGGTGCCCGCCCGCTTCTACGAGCGGTACGCGGAGCCGATCACCGGTGTGGTGAACCCGTGGACCCGGTTCGTGCTGCGCCGCTGGAAGCAGCGGCGGCGGCGCTGCCCGACCGTCGTGGAGGCGTGGGACCTGCGCGAAAACCAGCCGGACCGCATGCACCGGATGACCGACGGCCGGGCGGGCAACGCCGAGGTGAGCAACATCGAGGCAGGCAACGCAGGGGCGAACGACGTCGAGGTAGGAAGCGTCGAGGCGGG
>NZ_JBQQCB010000155.1:0-21668 GCF_052246675.1 Nonomuraea sp. KM90
CAAGCCGCGACCCGAGCACGGCAGGTGCCTCACGCTCTGAAACCAAGGCCTCTACCTGCGGGAACGGTCCTCGTCGACGAATTGGACCGAGAAATGATCACCAAGAATCAAGCCGTGGATTCAGGCTCAGGCACGGCGCTCTGCTGGTCTCTCGTGGCCACTTTTACTACGCGGGTCTCCTATATTCTGGACCTCTAACCAGAGTTTCCGATGATCACGGGCAACTTCAATCAGCTGTTCGGCCCCACCGCTCTGCCTCCGACTGAGCTATTCTCTCCTCGGCCCGAGCCTTAGCCGTTTTGCCCGCTGCTCTTCTAGTTGCAGTTTGCGTATCTCAGCCTCGTGATCTTCGGGAGTCGGAACCACGTCGTACAGTGCTTCGACTCCTAGACCGATCAGTACATCATCGGTGGCCGGATGCGCCTATCGATCGCGATCATGGTGGTGAGTCCCACCAGGACTTTGCCAGCCTGGTACAGCAACCGGCGCAACAACGGAATCTTGACTGCGACCAGGACATCGTTGGGCGGAGGCAGATTCCCCGCCCCTCCCATGGACCAGACCTGCCGCCACACCGCCTTGGGATAGACGGCGAAGGCCAGGATGTCCTCGCGCGCCTCGTCCAGATGCTCGGCGGTTTGCTTCTGCCGCCGGATCCGGATCAGCAGAGTGTGTGATCGCACTTCCCCGAACACGTTCGTCTCTGGGAATGGCAGGGTGTTCAACCGGGCCGCTAGAACCCGGCACAGGCCAGCACCATCAGCCGCGCTCACAGGTCAGATGAAGAGACAAAACAGCCGACTGCAAGCCGCGAAGCCGATCGACGTGATAAGAGGACCCTATGATAGGAGCGGCCTTTTGGCGCACAGCAGTTGGTGTCGCATGTTTCCTGTTGGTTGTGCTCGGCGCTCTCACGCTGCTGCCGCACCTGCTCTACCCGCCTTTGACCGATACCCAGCTCAGCGGAGTGAAAGGCGCTGATACCCGCATCCAGCTGCAACAGGCACAGTCTCAGCTGCAGAACAATGCACGCTCTACCCTCCTCCAGGCTGTCGCTGGCTTGCTGGTCGTCGCTGGTGCGGTGGCGACTTGGCGGCAGGTGCAAGTCAACCGCGAAGGACAGATCACCGAGCGATTCACCCGGGCTGTCGACCAACTTGGAAGCGACAACACCGATGTCCGCGTCGGCGGTATCTACGCGTTGCGACGCATCGCTGATAACTCCCCGTCGGATCGCAACACAGTCCAGTTCATCCTCGGAGCGTTCATTCGCACCCATGCAGCCTGGCCGGTCGGCATGCCCGACGGCCCCGAGCATCCGACCACCGCGGTGGATCAACATCTGCCCTGGCTGCATGTCCGCGCTCCTGACATTCAGACCGCTATGGAGGTGCTGGGGAATAGTCCTACGTCGCCAGAAGCACGAGGACTCTACTTATCTCGCGTGGACCTACGCAGTGTCCAACTGGACGGGGCGCGCCTGATCGGCACACAGTTACGCCACGCCAATCTTGCGCGGGCCTGGCTACGCGGCATACGGCTGGATCATAGCGACCTCAAGTCGACCGACCTCCGGCAGGCGAATCTCGAGAACGCCAGCCTCGTAGAGTCCAACCTCCGTGGTGCTCATCTGGAGGGTGCAACTCTGAGGGGAACCGACTTCAGTAGGGCTGATCTCCGCGGGACCGATCTTCGCGGCACCAATCTCGCTGACGCCACACTGGTTGGCGCGCTGGCCGACGCCACGACAGCCTGGCCTCTCAACTTCGACACCAACCACCTTCGCCGCTCTGGGATACGTCTCATCAACGACGAGGGCGAGCCGTCAAACACCGCAAACGAGTAGAACTCGACAAGTCGGATTCCGTAGAAAGGACGGCAGATCTGTGGGCTGATAGCGCCACGAGCAGCCCGAGCGCACCACGCACAGCATCACGCTGACGTTCTATGCCACCCCGCTCTTAGGGCCCCCGGCCTCCTCCACAGCCGGTGACACGCCAGCGCCACCCTGCCTTGTTTGCGCCTCGGTCCCGTCAGATACTTCGGCCGAAGCATCGATCAAGGTCGTCGTCCACCCGCCGACGATGGCGGCTTCGCGTGGCGCCGTGGGAGTGGCCTCACAGCCTCGATCTTCGCCCGTCTGCTCCGGTCTCTGTCTACATCGGCAGGCTGCGCAGAAGCCGTCTCGACGTGTTCCCTTCTTCTGGGTCCCTCGCAGGGGCACTCGGTCTTGAGGAGCGGTTCCGGCCGTTGACCAGGGCAGATATCGCAGGTACGGGCGGGCCGCCAGTCTCACGGAATCCCGCCCGTTCTCGTCGAAGCTCGCGGGTTGAAGACCAGCTGTGGTCCAACAGCGATCTCTGCATGAGTCGTTGCTGCGTGTGCCTGCTGAAAGCCCCGTCCACGCAGATCGAGCGGCATGTACGTATTCGTGGGGTACGCCGCCGAGTCGGTCTCGTCGGCGTATGTCAAGGTTGGCCGGTCTGACTGAATCGATGATCGGGACCGGGACAGCGCGTGGCCGCTCGCGGGCTACCTCAAGCAGAACTTCTGGGTCGCCGGCAGCGGCACCAACAGCCCCCGCTACCTGTGCTGGACCGCCGAGGTCATAGGCACCGACCGGATGCCCACCGGGTGCCGTACTCCATCGGATGCTGTGCTCCACCGCCTACCTTTCGCCTACGGCTTTCGTCCCGGCGGCTTCCCCTATCGGCACCAGCGACGGCGCCGCCCGCTCCTTCCTGGAGGACGCGCCCTTCACCGACGAGCAGAGGGCCGACATCGCCCACCGCGCAACGGGGAACGCCTCACCGCCCGCGCGGCGGAGCGTCGAACCGGCGGGTTACGCACCATGCGCTTGACGTGCGACCTGCGCGGTGACGCGCTCAATGGCCTGGACGGCGGCATCGGGCTGGTCGACGTAAATGTAGTGGCCGCTGTTCGTGGCCGTGCTCAGCTTGCTGCGGCTGGACAGCGCGAGCCACTTGCGCTGGCCTGCGGTCCACGCCTGCTCCAGGCGCTGCCCGTACTCGGGGACGGCCGCGAGGTACGGCTTGCCGTGCTGGATCACCTCCACCGGGATGTTCCCGGCGGAACGGACCTTCCCGTCGGTGATGACGAGCTTCTCCGGGTTCTCGCCCTTGAATATCGCGAGGTTCTGCGTGCGCACCTCGGCCGCCGGCCCCTTGGCGGACTCGGGGATCGACTTGGAGATGTCGGCCAGCATCGTGGGCGGGGTGGCGTCCATCAGGACCAGCCCCTTGACCCTGTCCTGGTGGTCGGGGGCGTACCTGGCGGCGATCAGCCCGCCCAGCGAGTGCCCGGCCAGGACGACCGGGCTGTCCGCGGCGATCCGATCGAGCACGCCGGTCAGAACCTTTCCGGTGCTGGCGAAGTTCTGCGGGCCGTCCGGCTGGTCGCTGGCGCCCGCGCCGAGCCGGTCGTAGGAGCACACCCGGTTCTGCTTGCTCAAGCTCTGCTGGAGGGCGGCCAGCTTGTCCAGCCCATCGCCTCCCCCGTGCATCAGGATGATGACCGGCCTGCCCTTCTCCGGGGCGCCCGAACAGGACACGTTCACCGACCGGCCCGCGACATCGATCTTCGTGGTTCCGGAGATCGGGGCGGCATCGGCTGTCCGCGTGGCGGGGGCGAGGGGGTCCCAGTTCTCCATCGCGTCGCCATCGCAGCCGGCGGCCCCCGCGCCGAGGACGGTGCAGCACAGCGCGGCCACAATGGTTGTCTTGATCTTGCGGGGCATGAGGTCCTCCAGTGAGGGGGTCGACGCCGGGGTGATGCGCACGGCGGTGTAGCGGGAAACTCAGACGAGGCGCCGTGGCTGGGCCGTAACGCTACGGAACGGGGCGGTCCGAGATCATCCCCGCACGGTGGACATTCGCCGGTAGCTCGTGCGGGGGACAAGTGTGGTGTGCGGGAAGGGCCGGGAAGGGCCGCGAAGAGCCGCGGTCGTCGCGCTCTGACGTTCGGCTGACGTCCGGTGTGGGCGCCGCGGCGGCGTCGTACGACGAAGCGCGTGCGCGCCTGTCCCCCGTGCGAGCTACTCGCGAATGTCCACCGTGCGGGGACGATTCCCGACCGCCGAATCTCTAACGTTTCCCTGCGTAGCGGCGGCGCCCCGCCGCAGAGCCCCCACGTAAGAGAGTCGTCATGCGGTTGTTGAAACAGCTCGTCCCCGTCGCGGTGGTCGCCTTCGCCGGCGGCACGATCGTGGGCGCTGTGCGGGGAAACCCGTTCCTCACCCTGCTCCTCGGCGTCGCGACGGCCGTGCTGGCCGTGCTCGTGTACGCCCGGATGGTGCGCTGGTCCGAGCGCCGGGCGCCGGTCGAGGTGGCCGCGAAGGGCGCCGTCGCCGCCACCGTGCGCGGGATGGTGATCGGTGTCGGAATGTTCGCGGCCGTCATCCTGAACATCGCCTTCCTGGGCGGCTACCGGATCGACGGTATGGGCTCGGTGCCGGGCGCGGTGGCGCTGGTCGGGTTCATGGCCGCCGCCGCGGTGACGGAGGAGTTGTTGTTTCGCGGCATCCTGTTCAGGATCGTCGAGGAGCGCACCGGCACCTGGATGGCGCTGGTGCTGACGGCGGTGTTGTTCGGCCTGGTGCACCTGTTCAACGTGCACGCCAGCCTGTGGGGGGCGATCGCCATCGCGATCGAGGCAGGTGGCATGCTCGCCGCCGCCTACGCCGCCACCCGCACCCTGTGGGTGCCGATCGGCCTGCACTTCGGCTGGAACTTCGCAGCGGCCGGCATCTTCGGCACCGAGGTTTCGGGCAGCGGCGCGACGCAGGGGCTGCTGAACGGTGTGACGTCGGGCCCGGCCCTGCTCACGGGCGGTGACTTCGGGCCGGAGGCGAGCCCGTACGCGGTGGTGTTCGGCCTGCTGCTGACGGCCGTGTTCATGTGGCTGGCCCGCCGGCGCGGCAACGTGGTCCCGCTGCGGCGCCGCACGACCGCTACCCTCGCCCAATGATCGATTTACGGCGGGTCACGGAGCTGTGGCGGCGGTGCGACGTCGTGGTCCGGGATCTACCGTTCGGGCTGCTGCTGGCCGTCCTATCGCTCCTGCCGGCGCTCTACGGAAAAGGTACGCAGGTCGGCGACCTGCCGGCCCGTCCCTTCGACGCGGCGGCGTTCGTGGTGATCGCCCTGGAGTGCCTTCCGCTCGCCGTGCGCCGGCGGTGGCCGGCCGTGTGCCTCGTCCTGGTGTCGCTCGGTTTCGTCCTCGACCAGGTGCGCGCGTACCACGTGTTCGCGAGCAACGCGATGCCCATCGCGCTGATCAGCGCGGGCGCCCACCTGGAGCGCCACCGGCGCGTCACCGTGGTCGTCCTCTCCATGGCGTACGTGCCGCTCACGCTCGCGCTCGGCCGGCTCGGCGCGACCGAGAGGGTGGAGGGCTACGTGGTCTTCTACCTGGCCCTGGCCCTCGCATGGGGCATCGGCGCCTGGCTGCGCTCCACCCGCGCCGCCGAGGCCGAACGCCGCCGCCACCTCGCCGCGGCCACCCGCGCCGCCGAACGCACCCGCATCGCCCGCGAGCTCCACGACGTCGTGACCCACCACGTGACGGCCATGGTCGTGCAGGCCGAGGCGGCACGCTACCTGACCGCCGCCCCCGATCGCCTCGACGCGACGCTGAGCGCCGTCACCGACACCGGCCGGCGGGCCATCACCGACCTGCGGCACATGCTCGACCTGCTCAAAGCCGATCACGACACCGACGTCAGCCTGCCCTCCGCCGGCGAGCTCCACACGCTCGTGGAGCAGACCCGCCAGGCCGGGCAGCCGGTGGAGTTCACCGAAGAGGGCCGCCCGGCGGAATCGGCGGGCAGCGCCGAGTTCGTGACCTACAGGGTCGTCCAGGAGGCCCTGACGAACGCCCTCAAACACGCCCACAGCAGCCCCACCGTGGTCCACGTGCGTTACGGCGAGAAGGAGATCGGCGTGGAGGTCAGCACCGACGGCTCCGGTTCCCGGGCCGCCGCCGCTCCCGGCGGGAGCGGGCGGGGCCTGGCCGGGCTGCGGGAGCGCGTCGAAGCCCTCGGCGGCGAGTTCAGCGCCGACCGGCAAGCGGGGGGCGGCTTCGTCGTACGGGCCCGCATCCCCGCGGGGAGCCCGTCGTGACCGCGCCGGTCCGGGTCCTGGTCTGCGACGACCAGGCGATCGTTCGCACCGGGTTCGCGACGATCATGGGTGCGCAGCCCGGCCTTTAGGTGGTGGGCGAGTGCGGCGACGGCCGTGCCGCGGTGGATCTCGCCCGCCGGACATCGTGGTGATGACGTACGGATGCCGGTTCTCGGCGGCATCGAGGCCACCTGCCTGCTGGCCGGCGCCGGGGTGGAGCGTCGGGTCAAGGTGCTCGTGGTGACGACGGTCAACCTGGACCAGTAGGTGTACGAGGCGCTGCGGGCCGGCGCGAGCGGGCGTCGCTGCATCCTGCCCTGGTCCCGGACTGTGAACATCGGCCCGCGCGACTGGAACCGGCCGGACGGGAAGACATGCAGCGATCCATCACAACCCTGGACTCCTACGCATTAATTTTATGTGCGCACCATGGCCGGTTCGCATGTCTGCGAGATGTCCGGTTGTTGTCCGGCTGCTGCCCTGGTTGCCACAGGAGCGAAAGCGTTACCTTTCTCGCAATAGCTGTTCTTCATCGCAGGAAGAACCGCAATGCGCACGGCCGGGGTTCCCCTGGGCGCGAATCTACGTGTGCCGTTCATCGAAAGTGGACATCAGCGGCGGGCGCTGGAACGTACAGCTTTGCCGGGTCATGTGGTTCGCCGCAAAGATCCAGCAGGAAATCACAAGTCACGAAAGAGGGAAAATGAAGAAAATGGCATGGGTTGCCACGACTGCCCTGACGGCCGGTCTTCTGACCAGCGCGGCACCCACCGCAGCGACGGCCTCACCAACGGACAACGGGGTTCACAATACGAGCACGATCGCCGTCGGCGCCGTCCAGGCTTGGAGGACGAACTCCTGTGTCTACCGGCAGGGTTGTTACGATGCCCTGATTCCGGCCGGGCAATATTCAGGCTGGCGGTACACGGCTGCTGTCTACTTCGGGGACAACTATTGCCTGAGAGTCCGCGCCTGGCTACCGGGAGGCGGTCTGGGGCCCGTAGAGATCACCCGTGAGGGGCCCGCGTGGTTCGTATTCAACAGTGCTCATCCCGGGTTCGACGTGAGGGCACGGCCGATCGGCGATGTCGGCTGCCAGCGCGCGGCAGAAACCTCCAGAGATTCTGGGGAGTTTGTTCAGGCCGCGTAGTAACGCTGAGGGGCCTCTGCGGCACCTCCACAGAGCGCCGCTGTTGCAAAGGCGATCCCGGCCGGCGGGAGCACCGTCAAGTCGGGCTCAGAGCGGTGTGAGTGGCGACGTGTCCAGGTCGGCGGGGCTGCACCACATCCGACCAAAGCGCCGTGGCGACGGTGAAGTCCTCACCGTCCGAGGTGATGCGGCGGGGACGGCCACCCGCCAGCTAGGGTCCTCATCGGCCGCGGCCGAGACAACCCGCCGTGCCCGCACAGGCTCGATCCGGCACAAAGTGCCTGATTACGCAGGTGGTGCGGATGTTATCGTCCATCGCATGACCGAACTGATCGCCCCCACTGAACAGCTGCATTCCTCGTGGCTCACAGCGCGTGACGAGTGGCCGCCCGGTGCTCACCAGGACGGGGCCGGCCTGCGTCTGGTTGATGACGAGGACCTCGACACTCCGGAAGCGTTCGCCTCATGGGTCGAGCAGCTGCGCCAGCAGTCAGACCGGTCACTGCCTGTCGAGGAAGGGCACGTCCACGCCACCCACTGGTGGATCGTCGACGGCGAGACCTACCTCGGCGCCATCGACCTTCGGCACTATCTGAACGCCGTTCTGCTGGAAGGCGGCGGACACATCGGCTACAGCATCCGGCCTTCTGCCAGAAGGCAAGGACTGGCCACGTGGGCGCTGGGAGAGGTGCTGCGCAGGGCGCCGGCGCTCGGGCTGGACCGGGTCCTTCTCACCTGTGACGAGGGCAACGTCGGTTCGGCGCGCACCATCGAGAGCAACGGCGGTGTCCTGGAGGACGTGCGCAGCACTGGGATCGGGGTCAAGCGCCGCTACTGGATCGCTCTCGACGACGCTGGTCACAGCCATTCGTTGATGGCGGCGACCAGGACGGGCGCCTCGTAGCGTCCGGGGGCAGGCCGGTGGGTCGTCCGCGGGCCGAGCCGGGCCCGCGGCGGTGGGCGCGTTGGTGGGGGCGTTGGGGCGGGCCGGCGGCGGTACGTTCTTCGAAGCGCTCGTCGCCGACACCCCCGACAGGGCGACCGGGTCGGCGGCCGTGGCCGCGTCGATGAAGGCGCGGCGCAGAGCCCTGGGGTGAGCGCCTCTTCCAGATCACCGACCCCAACGGCGTGATCGTCCAGTTCGTCGCGTGGGCCGCACCGGCCGCTCCGTGATCCCACGGATGGCCGGCTCGGCACTGGTGAGCTCGCCTGTTGAACTGCCGCGAGTCATCGCGGCTCGCTGGTGACCGGACGTGCCCTCTCAGCCGGTGTGAAGGGTCCGGAAGCGACCGGGTTCCGCCGGATCTCGATCAACGACGTGGATCGGCGGCCAAGCCCATTGCCAGACGCTGGTGCCCGGCATGCGGGAGAACCGGATCTGCCCGCGGGTGCCTTCGACCGCGACGCGCGGCCAGGATTCGGCGATGCGCGCCCGGTCCGCGCCGTACGAACGCAGCACCTCGGCGAGGACGGCGACCGTGTCATAGCCCTCGAAGGCGACGAAGGAGGGCGCTTCGGCCAGCCGCTCGCGCAGGGCCGTCTCGACTCGTACGCCGAGTGGGCCGAGACGCTCGGGAAGGTAGCGCAAGAACGGGATCGCGGTGCCGTCGTCGCCCAGCGACGTCGCCCATTCGGCGAACTCCGGCTGCCCGGCTGGAGCACCGATCATGATCTCGGCGAGGCGCCGGTCATGGCGGACACACTCGACGATCGACACTGCCGGCTCCGGCTGACCGACCAGGAGAAGGAGTGCCGTCGCGCGATTGTCGACGAGTTCGTCGCACACGGCCGTGGGGGCGAGCGCGCGCATGTCGAGTTCGATGACGGTGCCGCCGCGTGGAGCGAGGTGGTCCCGCAGAACGCGGGCCCCGGACGCCCAGTAGACGCTCGGCTCGGCCGCTATGGCGATTCGTCTGTGGCCCGCCCTGAGGAGGAAGTCCGCGTAGATCCGCCAGCCGTGGGACTGCGCCGGGGCGAGGCGCGCGACCCAGTCCGTCGGCTGTTCGGTGAGCGCGTCGAGGACCGCCGACGAGCACAGGAACGGCAGGCCGAGGGCGTCGGCCCGGGCCGCGGCGGCGCGAGCGACGACGCTGTGATACTCCCCCGCCAAGGCGGCCACGCCCAGGCGAGCCAGTTCATCGACGGCCGCCGCGGCCTTCTGGGGATCGGCCGCGGTGTCTCGGACCACCAGCTCGAGTGGTCTTCCGACGATCCCGCCGGCGTCATTGACCTCGCGTACGGCCAGCTCGAGTCCCGCGAGCAAGTGCCGGCCCGCCTCGACCCAGCCAGGCCGGCTCAGCGGAACGAGGGCGCCGATCCGGACGGGTGATCCATCGGTCCGCTCCGCTCCAGACAACGATGGAGGCGATGGGGGCGTATTCATGCGTTGGCGTCTCCTGTGTGCGATTCGGTAGCAGTATGCCCGGATCACAGAATGGCAACGGCACTGGTGAGACCTCCTGGCCGGGTACGGCAGCCGCCATTCGATGACGCTCATCCCTTGAGAAGCACATACTGCGTATGCATACTTAGTATTCATGTCGGTAAGACACGGGCTGCTCGCCCTGCTCAGCAGGGGCCCTCGGCACGGCTACCAGCTGCGGGTCGAGTTCGAGGCGTCGACCGGGGCGACCTGGCCGCTCAACATCGGCCAGGTCTACACGACGCTGTCCCGCTTGGAGCGTGACGGCCTGGTCAGGCCGGGTGAGTCGGACGAGCAGGGCCGGGTCGTCTACACGATCACCGCGGCCGGGCTGGAGGAGCTGGGGCGATGGTTCGGCACCCCGGTCGTCCAGTCCGACCGGCCGCGGGACGAGCTGGTCATCAAGCTGGCCATGGCCGTCGCGGCCAAGCAGGTGGACGTCGCCGAGGTCATCCGCATGCAGCGCACGGCGACCATGAGCGCCCTCCAGCAGCTGACCAGGGCCAAGCGAGCCGCCACGGAAGGCACGGCCGAGCGACTCGTGCTCGATTCCATGATCTTCCGGACCGAGGCCGAGCAGCGGTGGCTGGACCACTGTGAAGCCGTTCTCAAGGAGGAAAGATGACGGTCGTACGGCTGGCCGAGGTGACCAGGGTTCATGGCAAGGGCGCGACGGCCGTACACGCTGTGAAGGGTGTGAGCCTCGAGGTCGGGGCGGGAGAGCTGGTCGCGGTCATGGGCCCGTCCGGGTCCGGCAAGTCGACCCTGCTCAACCTCGCGGGCGGGCTCGACCGGCCCACGTCGGGGACGGTGCACATCGACGGGCAGGACCTGGCCACCGTGCGCGATCTGGCGGCGTTGCGGCGCCGCAGCGCCGGCTACGTCTTCCAGGACCTCAACCTGATCACGTCGCTGACGGCGGTGGAGAACGTGATGCTGCCGCGCGAGCTCGACGGTGTGCGGTCACGCCTGGCCCGGAAGGAGGCCATGGCCGTGCTGGCGGAGATCGACGCGGAAGACCTGGCCGACCGCTTTCCCGAGGAGTTGTCCGGCGGCCAGCGGCAGCGGGTCGCGATCGCCCGCGCTCTGGTCGGTGAGCGGCGCCTGTTGCTGGCCGACGAACCGACCGGTGCGCTCGACACGCGGACCGGCGACGAGATCCTGCAGACATTACGGGCTCGCTGTGATGCGGGTGCGGCGGTCCTGCTGGTCACCCACGAGCCGCGCTACGCCGCCTGGGCCGATCGCGTGGTGTTCCTCCTCGATGGGATGATCACGGATTCGGCGAACGGATCGCTGGTGAGCGCGCGATGAGCACCGTTGTCGCCGCGCTGCGCCTCGCCCGGCGGAACGCCTGGCGTTCCCGCGGACGTAGCGCGCTCATCATGGTGATGATCGGCCTGCCCGTCCTGGTGATCACGGCGATGCTCACCTACTTCGCGACCATGACCGTCTCTCCGCGGGAGGGGCTGGTGGCCGAGCTCGGTGCGGCCGACGCCCGGCTCCAGCAGGCACCCGCGGGTACGGTGCTCCACCAGGAGCCCGGTGGGGGCAACTGGAGCACGAACGGCGACGAGGCGCCCGGGCCACGACGCAGTGCCGCCGAGGTGGCGGCGCTGCTCGGACCGGGCGCCCGGGTGATCCCCCTCAACTCCGGCAAGCTCCAGCTCGGCACCGAGCGGGTCGACGCGCTGGAGACCGACCTGCGCGATCCCCTCACCAGGGGAATGCTGGCGTTGCGTGAAGGCAGGCTCCCGGCGGCCGGCGAGGTCGTGGTGACACCCGCGTTCGGCCTGGGGCCGGGCGATCTCCTGCGGCCCTCCGGCGGGGCGCCGCTGACGGTGGCAGGCGTGGTCGAGCACCCGCACCGGCCGGCGCTCCGGCAGGTCGCGGGCCCGGATCTGCCGCTGACGCCGCCGGCTGAATTCTGGTCGCCGTTCGACGAGGGCAGCGGCTGGCTCGCCGACACCGCGAAACCCGTGTCCTGGACCGAGGTGCCCGCACTGAACAGGGCCGGCCTGTACGTCACCTCCCCGGGCACGATCGCGGACACGGAGCTCGCCCTGGCCCGTTCCTCCTCGATGGACGTCCAGCACACCGTCGGGCTCGGCGCCATGGTGATCATGCTGGTGCTGGAGACCGTGCTGCTGGCCGGGCCCGCCTTCGCGGTCGGGCTCCGCCGACGGCGCCGGGAACTGGCCGAGATCGCGGCGCAGGGCGGCTCGGCCGGGCACCTTCGGACCATCGTGCTGGCCGACGGGCTGGTCCTCGGCGGTGCGGCCACCCTCATGGCGACGGTCCTGGGCGTCGGAGCCGGAGCGCTGGGCGCCCCGCTCGTGGCGCGGCTGGGAGGACAGGCCGGCCCGCCGGAAGTGCCGTGGCCGCCGGTTCTCGGGATCGCGGCCCTGGGGCTGCTCACCGGGATCGTGGCGGCGCTCGTGCCTGCCGTGCAGGCCGCTCGGCAGGACACGGTGACCGTGCTGGCCGGCCGCGCGCCCACGATGGCCGACCGGCCGGGATGGCCCCTGGCAGGGGCCGTACTGGTGCTGGCCGGGCTGGGGGCGACCGCGGTGGCGCGGCGCCAGCCGGGCACGGTCTGGGTGTGGTCCTCCGCGCTGCTGATCATGATCGGGCTGGTGGTGCTGACGCCCTGGCTGGTCCGCTTCACGGGACGGGTGGCCGCGCGGTTGCGGCTCCCCCTGCGGGTGTCCGTCCGCGACGCGGTCCGCCACCGATCCCGTACGGCCAGCGCGGTGGCGGCCGTCATGGCCGTCACGGCCACGGTCGTGGCGATGGGCATCGGCGCCTACAGCGAATTCATGGACCGGCGCAACGCCTACACCTCAGCGCGCCCGACCGGCATGCTGGCGATCTGGGGCGGCCCCATGAGCGATGCGACCTGGAACCGGCTCCGCGCCGAAACGGCCCGCCGCCTGCCGGGCGTGCCGTTGGCCGCCGGCTATCACGCCAAGGACGCCCAGGGCCGCCGCTACGCCTTGCGGTACACGGTGCGATGGAACGGGACCCGGACGCGCCGCACGGCGGCCATCGGTGACCAGGCCCTGCTCACGCTCCTGCAAGGACGCCACGACCCGCAGGCCGCCGCGGCGCTGGCCGGCGGCAAGGCGGTGGTGTTCGACGCGACCGCGGTGCGGAACGGCAAGCTCGCCCTGCGGGCGGGCTCCACGACCGGCCCCCCGCGCAAGCTCGAAGTGCCGGCGGTGGTGGCCACACCCGCCGACGAGCACCAGGGGGGCGCCCTGCTGCCGCGCTCCCTGATCGAGCAGGCCGGCTTCGCGGCGGCCGAGCGCCAGCTCTACGCCATGCACCGGCTGCCGGCCGGCTCGACGCTGGGGACCGATCTGGGCAAGGTGACCTCCCGCGTGACGATCACCTCCGAGGAGGGCTACCGCCACCTGCCGGACCACGGCCTGTGGGGCTGGCTCGTGGGCGCTCTCGTCCTCGTCGTCGGCGGCACGCTGGCCGCCACCCGCCTGGCGGCCGCCGACATGCGGCCCGAGCGGGCGACGATGCTGGCCATCGGCGCGCCGTCAGGGACGTTGCGGATGGTCGTGGCCGGGCAGGCGCTCTACATCTCCGGGCTCGGTGCGCTGGTGGGGCTGGTCGCGGGAACGGTGACGGGCGTGGCGCTGAGCCGGCCGATGACGACGCACGGCGCCGGGGATCCCGCCACGATCGCCGTGCCCTGGCCGTTCCTGATCGCCGTGGTGGTGGGGCTGCCCGTGCTGGCGACCCTGGCGGCGCTGATCACCCGGACCGGACTGCCCCTCGCCCGCCGGCGCCTGTGACGCGGAGCCTGGACGGGCAGACCGGCTGGACGGGCAGTCCGGCGCCTTGCCGTTACCAGGTGATCGGGAGTTCGTGAACCCCGTAGATGACGGCGTCGGTCTTGAACGGCAGGTCCTCGGCCGGTGTGACGAGCCGCAGGGTGGGGATGCGGCGGAACAGCGTGTCGAAGACGATCTGCAGCTCCAGCCGGGCCAGGTGCTGGCCGAGGCACTGGTGCGGGCCGAAGCCGAAGGCGAGGTGGTGGCGGGCCCCGCGTGCGAGGTCCAGGTCGGCCGGCTCCTTGAACACCGCCGGGTCCCAGTTCGCCGACAGGCCGGAGACGATGACGCCCTCGCCGGCCTTGATGTCCGCCCCGCCGATGCGTACGTCCTGGGTGGCCACCCGGGAGGTGACCCCGTCGGCGATGGTGAAGTAGCGCAGCAGCTCCTCCACGGCCATGGGCGTCCTGCCCGGGTCTGCCGTGATCGAGGCCAGCTGCTCCGGATGGGTGAGCAGCCCGATCACGCCGAGCGAGATCATGTTCGCCGTGGTCTCGTGCCCGGCGGTGAGCAGCAGGAAGGCCAGGCTCACCAGGCCCGCATGGTCGACAGCGCCCTCGCGGCGTTGCCGCGCGATCTGCCGGCCGAACAGGTCGTCGCCGGGCTCGGACTCCTTGCGGGTGACCAGGTCGTCGATGTAGGTGCCAAGTTCGGCGAAGGCGCGCCCGCGCTCCTCCGCCGAGGAGGTCCGGCGCACCAGCACGGTGGTGCGGCTCTGGAAGAAGTCGTGGTCGGTGTAGGGGACGCCGAGCAGTTCGCAGATCACCAGGGACGGCACCGGCAGGGACAGCGCCTGCACCAGGTCGACCGGCCGCCGGCCGGCGCCGAGCAGGTCGTCGATGCAGCGGTCGACGATGTCCTGGATGCGCGGGCGCAGCGCGGCCAGCCGCTTGACGGTGAACTCGCCGATCACCGGGCGGCGGGCCGCGGCGTGTTCGGCGCCGTCCATGCCGATCATCAATTGTGGCCGGTCGCGCAGCTGCCGCAGGGTCGCCGCGTCGAGGTTGAAGAGCGGGAAGCCGTCCTTGCGCCGGTCGGAGGAGAAGCGGGGGTCGGCGAGGACGGCCCGGGCCTCCTCGTACCCGGACACCCACCACGCCTCGGTGCCGCTGGTCAGCCGGACCCTGTTGATCGGTGCCCGCTCGCGCAGTCGTGCGTAGGCGGCGGGCGGAGCGAACGGGCAGCCCCGCTCGACCGGCAGTTCCAGGCCGGTGAGCGTGCCGGCGACGTTTTCCATGGATGACCTCCAGTGGTGGATCTGGCTGAGTTCGTGCTACGGGTCGCTCCGGATCGGCTCGTCACCATGTCGATCGCGATGCCGGGCGGCGGCTGAGGGGGTCACCTCAGCGTGAGTGGGGTCTCGGATTCGACGCGGGTCAGCTTCTGGGGATTGCGGACGTAGTAGAGACCGGTGATGCGGGCGTGCTCGACACGGACCGCTATGACGCCGTCGATCGCGCCGTCCACGCGAAGGACGAGTGCCGGGTTGCCGTTGACCACCGTGTGGTCACTGGTGACCGTGACCTGGGCCTTGCCGAGGCCGCCGACGATGAAGCGGCCCACCTTGCCCGCGCCGGTGATCGGCCGCGGTGCGGCCTGCTTGACGCCGCCGCCGTCGCTGATCAGGACGACCTGCGGGGCGAGCACGTCGAGCAGGCCTTGCAGGTCCCTGGTCTCCAGTGCGGCCTGGAACGACGCCAGCACCGCCCGGGCCTGGTGCGGAGCGACCTCCCCGCGCGGGCGGCGGGCATCGACGTGCTGCCGGGCGCGGTGCGCGATCTGGCGCACGGCCGCGGGGCTCTTGCCGACGGCGGCCGCGATCTCGTCGTGACTGATCCCGAACGCCTCGCGCAGCACGAAGACGGCGCGCTCGGTCGGCGACAGCGTCTCGAGGACGATCATGAGCGCCATCGACACGCTCTCGGCGAGCTCCACGTCCTCGGCCACGTCCGGCGCGGTGAGCAGCGGCTCGGGCAGCCAGGAGCCGACGTAGTCCTCCCTGCGGCGGCTCATGGTGCGCAGCCGGTCGAGCGAGCGCCGGGTCGTGATCCGGACCAGGTAGGCCCGGTGGTCACGCACCTGCCCCAGGTCGGCCTTCATCCACCGCAGCCAGGTCTCCTGAAGGACGTCCTCGGCGTCGGCCGCCGAGCCGAGCATCTCGTAGGCGACGGTGAACAGCAGGTTGCGGTGGGCGACGAACACCTCGGTGGCGGAATCCGTCCCGCCGCCGGCGAGCGGTTCCGCGGAGCCCGTCGTCGGTTCGCTGCCCTCGTTCATAGCCGGCTCCTGCCTGTCGCTCTCGACTCTGCTCTATGCACGAGACTCCGGCCGGCGCCGATGTGTGACACCCGTGATCGGTGGCGCTCGCCACATGACCGGCCTGTCACAGAATCCGGGCGGCCGGCGCCTCATGGTCATCAGGATCGCGGCGGGCACCACCCGCGCGCCGCGTGACCGCCACCGATGAAAGAACGGACGCACATATGAGCAAGGTCTGGTACGTCACCGGCTCCTCCCGCGGCCTCGGCCGCAGCTTCGTCGAGGCCGCACTGTCCCGCGGCGACAAGGTGGCCGCCACCGCCCGGAACGCCGCCGGCCTCGACGACCTGGTCGCCACCTACGGCGAGGCGGTGCTCCCGCTCGCGCTGGACGTGACCGACAAGGCCGCCGTCCTCGAGAGCGTGAAACGGGCCAGGGAGCACTTCGGCCGGCTCGACGTCATCGTGAACAACGCCGGCTACGCCCAGATCGGCGCGATCGAGGAACTGACCGAACAGCACCTGCGCGACCAGCTGGAGACCAACCTGTTCGGCGCGGTGTGGGTGATCCAGGCCGCACTGCCCTACCTTCGCGAGCAGGGCGCCGGGCACATCATCCAGCTGTCCTCGGCCGCCGGGCTCATCGCCATGCCGCTCGGCGGCGCCTACCAAGCCTCGAAGTGGGCCCTGGAAGCCCTGAACGAAACCCTCGCCCAGGAGGTCGCCGACTTCGGCGTCAAGGTGACCGTGGTCGAGCCCGGCGGATTCGCCACCAGGTCCGGCAAGAACCCCGACCCCCTCGACAACGGTCACCTGGCCGAGCCCAGCCCGGTCTACGACGGGCTCCGCCGGCGCCTGGCGGGGTTCATGGACAAGCAGCCCGCCGGCGACCCGGCCGCCGCGGCCCAGGCTCTCCTCAAGATCGTCGACTCCGCCAACCCGCCCCTGCGGGTGCTCTTCGGCCAGGGCTTCTACCCGATGCTCCAGCAGGTCTACGCCGACCGGCTCAAGACCTGGGCCGACTGGCAGGACCTTTCCGCGGAGGCTCACGGCCACCTCGATCAGGCGACCGCAGGCCCCCGGTCCGAGCCTGCCGGGAGCTGAGCCGCGTCGTTCCGCCCTGCCCGTCCGGCTCCGAGCGGCACCGCAGCGGGGAGTCCGTGCGCGATCAGCGGGTCAAGGGAAGATCGACCACTCCCAGCACGGACAGCAGCGCCAGGACCCCACCCGGCAGCCCGGCCGGTGGCGCCGATGGACGCGCCCGCCGCACCGGGCGCGTCCAGGTCGATCGCCTCCATCGCGTAAATCGCGCGCTTGAGAACAGTGGTCGGTCGGCCCCTCCCGCTCAACGCGTCCATGTGCCTCGCGGCCTGGCCCGGACCTGTCGGTCATGCCCTTCCCGCGGCCTCGGCGGAATGGCCCCTTTTGTCCTGGTGGTGCGCCGCATTGCGCTACGGTGTGGCTCGGAGTGCCGGGAAGCCTGGTCGGCGACGTCTACAGCCGTGTGACTTGACGGAGGCTCCCCGATGGGCAGTGACGGTTACAGTTCGTCCGACGGTGGTCCGTATTGCGGGGAAGGCCGATGATGCGGCGTCATCCGGCCGTGCCGGGCCGTGGCCGGCATCCGGCCGTGGTGATCTCGGCCGGGTTCGGCTCCGCCGTACTGATCGGGACGCTGCTGCTCGGCACCCCGCTGGCCACCACCGCGGGCGACAACTCCCACTGGCTCACCGCGCTGTTCACCGCCACCTCCGCCGTCTGCGTGACCGGCCTGGTCGTGGTCGACACCGAGACGCACTGGTCGGTGTTCGGCGAGGTGGTGATCGTCCTGCTCATCAAGGCGGGCGGGCTGGGCATCATGACGCTCGCCACACTGATCATGATCATCGTCTCGGGCCGGATCGGCCTGCGGGCCAGGCTGTCCGCCCAGCTGGAGACCAAGTCGGTCATCGCCGCCGACCTGCGGCACGTGCTGCGCAAGGTGGTGATCTTCAGCCTGATCTGCGAGGCGGCCGTCGCCACAGTCCTCGCCGTACGGTTCGTCACCGGCTACGGTGAGCCGCTGGGCAGGGCCGTCTACCTCGGCGTCTTCCACGGGGTGTCGGCGTTCAACAACGCCGGCTTCGCCCTGTGGCCGGACAACCTGATGCGCTTCGTCACCGACCCGTGGATCTGCCTCACCATCGCTCTGGCCGTCATCGTCGGCGGTCTCGGTTACCCCGTCGTCTTCGAGCTGCTGCGTACCTGGCGGCACCCGCGCCGGTGGTCCGTGCTGACCCGCGTCACCGTCGGCCTGAGCGCCTTGCTGCTCGGCGGCGGCACGCTCGCGTTCCTGATGACCGAGTGGCAGAACCCGGCCACGATGGGGCCGCTCGACGACTCCGGCAAGCTGCTGTCCGCCTTCTTCGCCGCGGTCATGCCACGCTCCGGCGGCTTCAACACCCTCGACGTCGGCCAGATGTACCCGTCCTCCTGGCTGGTCACCGACGTGCTGATGTTCATCGGCGGCGGCAGCGCCGGGACCGCGGGCGGCATCAAGGTCACCACCTTCGGCTTCCTGCTGTTCATGATCTGGTCCGAACTGCGCGGCGAGCACCAGGTCAACATCGGCCACCGACGGCTGCCCGCGGCCACCCAGCGTCAGGCGCTGTCCATCAGCCTGCTCGGCGTCATCCTGGTCGCCGTCTCCACGTGGCTGCTGCTCATCATCACCGCACACGACCTCGACCGGGTGCTGTTCGAGGTGATCTCGGCCTTCGCCACCAACGGCCTGTCCACCGGCATCACCGCCGACACCCCGCTGGCCGGACATGCGCTGCTGAGCCTGCTGATGTTCATCGGCCGCATCGGCCCCCTCACGCTCGGCTCGGCGCTCGCCCTGAAGCAGCGCACCCGCCGCTACGAACTGCCGGAGGAAAAGGTGATCATCGGCTGACGGCCGATCCCCCCTTGCAGGCATAAATCCGTTATGTGGCCATTTATGCGTTCTGATACGTTCTTGAGGGGTGTGCCGGGAAGTCTGGTCGGCGGTGACCGACCCGACCCCTGAGACGAGCGGAGCTCAATGCCCAGCCCCACCCTCCGAAGCACCTCACGCCTGCTCGACAGGAACACGTGGCCAGAGGCCCGCCGCATCGCCGACATCCTGCGCAAGGAGACCATCGGCGGGGCGTTGCTGCTCGCCGCCGCGCTGGCCGCGCTGATCTGGGCCAACTCGCCCTGGGCGCAGACGTATCAGGAGCTGCGCGCGATCGAGGTCGGGCCCGCCGCGCTGCATCTGAACCTCGACCTTGCCACCTGGGCCGCGGACGGGCTCCTGGCGATCTTCTTCTTCGTGGCGGGGCTGGAGCTCAAGCGGGAGTTCGTCGCCGGTGACCTGCGCGACGTGCGGCGGGCGGTGGTGCCGGTGGCGGCGGCAGTCGGCGGGGTCGTGGTGCCGGCCCTGGTGTACCTGGCGGTCACCGGCGGGGCCGACGCCCGGGGATGGGCCATCCCCACCGCCACCGACATCGCCTTCGCGCTGGCGGTGCTCGCGGTGATCGGCCGGTCCCTGCCCGACGCGCTGCGTACCTTTCTGCTGACCCTGGCGGTGGTGGACGACCTGATCGCCATCGTCATCATCGCCGTCTTCTACACCTCCCAGCTGGCGGTGCTCCCGCTGGTGAGCGCCTTGGTGCCGCTCGCGGTCTTCGCCTTGCTGGTCCAGCGGGGGGTGCGGGCGTGGTGGGCGTTGCTGCCGTTGGCGTTCGCCACCTGGGCGCTGGTGCACGCCTCGGGTGTGCACGCCACCGTGGCCGGAGTGCTGCTGGCCCTGACCGTGCCCGTCCTCACCAAGACGCCTGGCGAGGGAGCGGGACTGGCCGAGCATTTCGAGCACCGGTTCCGGCCGATCTCCGCAGGCGTGGCCGTGCCCGTCTTCGCCTTCTTCTCCGCCGGGGTCGCCCTCGGCGGGCTGGGCGGCCTGTTCGACACGCTCGGCGAGCCGGTCGCGCTGGGCATCGTGGCCGGGCTGCTGGTCGGCAAGCCGCTCGGCATCCTGGCCGCGACCTGGCTGGTGTCCCGCTTCACCCGCGCCACCTTGGACGAGGGGCTGGCCTGGATCGACATGGTGGGGCTGGCGATCCTGAGCGGCATCGGATTCACCGTGTCGCTGCTGATCGGGGACCTGGCGTTCGGCGCGTCCGGTGGCGAGCAGGTCAAGGTCGCCGTCCTTGCCGGCTCGCTGGCCGCGGCGCTGCTGGCCACGGTGATCCTGCGGCTGCGCGCCCGCGTCTACCGGCGCATCCACGAGGTCGAGACCGCCGACGCCGATCACGACGGCATCCCCGACCTCTACCGGAGCGCCTAGCGTCTCAGGAGTCCGTGGCCGGCGACGGCAGACGGGGCGGTTGCCAGCGCCAGGTGGCGTTGCCGTCGGCGGTGATGCCCTTGCGCCACAGCGGCGCGGGCATGAGCCTGATCATGGTGACCAGGGCCCGATGTGCGGCCTTCGAGGTGGTGCGGTGCCCATCGGCGCGCGCTCCGCGGGCGGTGGCCTGGGTGCGCCGGCGGCGGGCGGCGTCGTAGCGGCGCAGTGCGGCCTCGGCGTCGGGCTCGTCGGCGAGGGCCGCGGCGAGCACGACCGCGTCCTCGATCGACTGTCCCGCGCCCTGGCCGCGATCCGGGCTCATCGCGTGCGCGGCGTCGCCGAGCAGCGCCACCCGGCCGCGGACGTAGGTGGGCAACGGATCCAGGTCATGGATGTCGATGTGGATCACCGCCTCGTCCGGGGTGGACGCGATCAGTTCCGGGACCGGGTCGTGCCAGCCGCCGATCCGGCGCAGCACCTCCGCCTTCTCCTCCTCGTAGCGGACCTCGGGCCGGTCGGCGGTGGTGACGTAGGCCCAGTAGGCGCGGCCCCGGCTCAGCGGGTGGATGAGGAAGTAGCCGCCGGGTCCCATGGTGATGCTGCCGGGCAGCCCGCCGACGTTCGCGACGCCCAGCCAGGCGGTGCGGCCCAGGAAGCGCGGGGGCGGTGCGTCCGGCCACAGCAGGCGGCGCACCGTGCTGCGGATGCCGTCGGCGCCGATCACCAGGTCGACGGTGGCCTCGCCGCCGTTCCAGGCGACCGTCACCGCGGGCCCGTCCTGCCGCAGGCCGGTGACCTCCGCGCCGGTGCGCACCCAGCCGGCGGGCACCGCCTCCAGCAGCACACCGTGGAGATCCGCACGGTGGAAGGCCACCAGCGGCGTCGGATCGCCCGCGCGGGCCCGTTGCAGGTATCGGCCGTCCGGGAGACGCAGATTACCGGCGGAGTAGGTGGGGATCCCTTTCGCGCGTGCCTGCTCGCCGACGCCGAGCTCGTCGAGCGCTCGCATCGCGTTCGGGGCCTGGGACATCCCGGCACCGATCTCGCGCAGCTCGCCCGCCTTCTCCAGCACGACGGCCTGCCAGCCGATCCGCCGCAGGGCGACGGCGGCGGCGAGCCCACCGATGCCACCGCCGACCACGATCGCATGCCTGCTCATACGTTCTCTCCCGGGTCCGGCGCGTTGTCGAAAACCCTGGCCATCCATTCGAAGGCGGTGTGGGCCTGGTGGATGCGGGCGGCGCGATCGTCGTCCGGCCCGACCAGATCCAGACCGTCGCGGGTGATGTCGAGGAACGAGGTGACGCCGGCGATCTGCTTGCGCACCACGACCGTCCAGGCGTCCTCGGCCATCCGGTAGTAGACGGTCCGCTCCCCCGGCCGGGTGCGCCAGGTGAGGAACCCCATGCTGGACAGCAGCCGCAGGTTGGAGGTCAGCGAGGCGCGGCTGGCACCGATGGCCTCGCTGATCTGCCCGGCCGACTGCTCCGGCGGGTCGCACA
>NZ_JBQQCB010000156.1:0-21459 GCF_052246675.1 Nonomuraea sp. KM90
TCGTCACGGTGGACATCGACCACTTCTTCGTGGCCGGCGTGCAACAGGCGCTGGTGGCGGCGAACAAGCCCGGCCTGCTGGTGGTCGGCAGCGAGTGTCAGCCGGACAATGTGACTTACATCCGCAGCGGCAAGGGTCAGCAGATTTGCTACGGCACCTCCAGCGGCTACCGCGGCTACGCGACAGTGGACGCGCTGAATCGCGCCTTCCATGGGCAGCAGCCGGTGCCCGCGGGCGCAGGCATCCAACTTGTGGACAAGGACCACAGCCTCCCGGCTCCGGACGCGGAGTTCACCGGCCCCATCGACTACGCGGGGCTCTATCAAAAGGCCTGGGGCCTCTAGCGCAGAAGGAAGGTGCCGATGATGTCCAGCGACTCCCCCGCCCGCGCAACCGCGGCGGTGGAGCTGACCGGAGTCAGCAAGTCCTTCGATGGCATTCGAGTGCTCAACGACGTACGGCTCCAGGTGGCGCAGGGTACAGTGCACGCTCTGCTGGGTGGCAACGGCTCGGGGAAGTCCACCACTTTGAAGATCCTGGCCGGCGTGTACGGCGCCGACCCCGGAGGAGCGATCGCCATCCACGGCCGACGGCACACCACCGAGTCGTACACCGCGGCGATAGCGCGCTCGTCGGGGCTTCGCTTCGTGCACCAGGATCTCGGGCTGGTCCCCGATCTGACGGTCAGCGAGAACTTCGCGCTGGACGAGGGCTATCCGCGGTGGGCTGGCCCGGCGATCTCATGGCGGCGGCTGCACCGCCGCACCGCAGAGCAACTGGCGCGGGCTCAGGTGGAGGTAGACCCGCAACGTCTGGTGCGCGACCTGCGGCCGAGCGACCAGACCCTGGTGGCTATCGCCCGGGCGCTGCGGGACATTGACCAGGGCGAGTATGTGACTTTGGTGCTGGACGAGCCCACCGCGAGCCTGCCGCACCATGAGGTCTCGCTATTGCTGGATGCCCTGCGGCGCTGCCGGGCTCAGGGCCAGACGATCATCTACGTGAGTCATCGGCTGCCCGAAGTACGCCTCATCGCGGACCGGATCAGTGTGCTGCGCGACGGGGTGATCGTGGCAGATGCCCCGCCCGCCGAGCTGGACGCGTCCCGGATGGTGGCGCTGATGGCGGGCGAGGCAGCACGTCGGCCCACCGGTGCTGCCTTCAAGCCGACCGGCGGGCCGCCGGCCCAGGCCAACGCCCGCCCGCCGGTGTTGCGCGTCACCAGGCTCACCGGAGGGCCACTGCGTGGCGTCGACCTGGAGGTCCAGCAGGGGGAGATCGTCGGTGTGGCCGGGCTGCTCGGGTCAGGCCGCTCCAGCCTGTTGCAAGCCCTGTTCGGCCGCCTGCCGACCCACGGGGGCCAGATCGAGATCGGCGGTAAGCCTGTCCGGCACCGGTCGGTCGCCGATGCGATCCGGCACGGAATCGCCCTGGTGCCGGAGGATCGTGCCCGGGACTCGGCGTTCGGCAGTCACCCGTTGTGGCAGAACATCTCCGTCACCGTCATCGGCAGGTACTGGGCTGGATGGCGCATGGCGCATCACGCCGAACGCCGGGACGCGACAGAGCTGATGACGTCCTTTGCGGTACGGGCGGCCGGCCCTGACGTCGCCTTTGAGTCGCTGTCCGGCGGAAACCAGCAGAAGGCGGTGCTGGCGCGTTGGTTCCGGCTCGATCCGCGCCTACTGCTGCTCGACGAGCCCACGCAGGGGGTCGACGCGGTAGCGCGCGCGGAGATCTACGCACTGGTTCGCGAGCACGTCACCCGCGGCAACGCGGCGCTGGTGGTGTCATCGGACTTCGAAGAGTTGGAAGGGCTGTGCGACCGAGTCGTCATCCTGCGCGGCGGTGCCTGCGTCGCCGAGCTTGCTGGGGATCGGTTGACCGAGGCAGCGATCGCGGCCGCAGCCCAGACCGCATGAAGGGACCTTGTCAGATATGGTCAACGATAACCGTGCAGTAGACGCCGATACGATCTCCTGGGCTGGCGGCGGGCGGGCGCACCGTAGCGCCGCCGTGGTAATCGAACGCTACGGCCTGCTCTTCATGCTGGTCATTATGACCGTGGCCTTTGCCATCCTGCCCACGTCGGGAGAAGCGTTTCGCAGTGTGGCTAATGTTCAGGCCCTGCTGGCCAACCAGGCAGTGGGCCTGGTGGTCGCACTGGCGCTGCTGTTCCCCATGGCCGCCGGGTTCCTGGACTTTTCCGTCGGTGCGGTGAGCGCGACGGCGTGCGTGGTCGCCGCGACCTCGATGTCGCGGTTCGGCTTGCCGGTGTGGGCGGCCATCGCGCTGGCGCTGGCGGCCGGAGTTCTGGTCGGCACGCTTTTGGGGCTGTTGGTGGCGCGGTTCAGTATGAATCCGTTCATCGCCACGCTGGGGATGGCGACGCTGCTGGGCGGGGCGATCTTCGCCTACACCGACGGCAGGCAGATCACCAAGGACATCTCTGCTGGGCTGACTGACCTGGGGTCGCTCACCTGGTTCGGGGTGCCCAGGATCGTGTTGGCCTCGGCGATGGTGGCCGTTGTGGTGTGGTTCCTCATGGGGCAGACGCCGCTGGGCCGCTACCTGTTCGCGGTCGGGTCCAACGCAACCGCGGCGCGCCTGGTGGGCGTCAATGTGATGCGCATTCAGCTGGTGTCCTTTGCGCTGTCAGGGTTGGTGGCCTCGATGGCCGGAGTGCTGCTGCTGGCGCGCCAGGGCGCGGCGACGTCGGACAGCGGCATGAGCATGTTGTTCCCCGCGCTCACTGCGGTCTTTCTCAGCACCATCGTCGTCGATCTTGGCCGCCCTTCGGTGCTGGGCACGGTCATCGGGGTGCTGTTCGTGGCGGTCAGCGTGAGCGGGCTGACCCTGGTGGGCGCGCCCTCGTGGGTGAGCCAGGTGTTCAACGGGGCTGCGCTACTGATGGCGGTGGGGCTGGCGAGCGTCGGTCGCAAGGGCGTCGCCATCCACCGCTGACCTCTCGAAACCCGGTCGGATCGACGGGCCTGGCAGCCACCCATGAGCCCGCGCCGTCAGGCGTGGACTCATGGGTGTCGCTGCTGCTCCGGCCGGTCAGAAGGACTCCTCCGGCACGTCCATCAGAGCGTTGTCCGTGCACTGGACGACCGCACGTCGGGCGGCGAGTTCAGGCAGCACGGTGGTGGCGAAGAACCGGGCCACGGCCGGCTTGCCCGCGTAGAAGGCGCGGTCGGCGGCTGTGAGACCGTCGCTCCCCAACCGGGCCAGGGCGGTCACGGCCTGCCGCAGCAGGAGGTACCCGATCATCAGATCGCCTGCGGACAACAGCAGCCGCGTGGTGTTCTGACCGACTCGATAAACCTCGCGGGAGTCGCGCTCGGCAGCGTGCAGCTGCCCCACCAATGCGTCCACCATGCTGTTGAGGTCCGCGAGAGCGGTCCGGACTGCGGCGCGTTCGCCCGCCAGCCGGTCGTCGGCACTGATGGAGTCCAGGAAGCCGCCGATCTCCGCGGACAGGGCGTTGAGGGCGGCGCGGTCGTTGCGGACAATCTTTCGGAAAAACAGGTCCTGCCCCTGGATCGCGGTGGTGCCCTCGTACAGGGTGTCGACCTTGGCGTCGCGGAGGTACTGCTCCAGAGGGTAGTCCTGCAGGTAGCCAGAACCGCCAAGGGTTTGCAGCGCCTGCGCAAGCTGCTCGCAGGCACGTTCGGACCCAGCCCCCTTGACTATCGGCAGCAGCAGGTCGTTGATCGCGTGCGCCGAGGTAACGTCGGCGCCGCCGTGTTCACCGATCAGGATCTCGTCCTGCCGGGCGGCTGTGTAGAGGACCAGCGCACGCAGCCCCTCAACGTAGGCCTTGTTCAGCAGCAAACTGCGCCGTACATCCGGATGGTGGATAATGGTGACCGGTGGGGCGGTTTTGTCTGCCCGGCGGGTCAGGTCGGCCGACTGGACGCGCGTTCGGGCGAACTCCAGCGCGTTCAGGTAGCCAGTGGACAGCGTTGCCATGGCCTTGACACCCACCAGCATCCGGGTGTGCTCGATCACGTCGAACATCTGCGCGATGCCGTCGACGGTGCCGCCGAGCAGGTGGCCGACGGCGGGCTCATGCTCGCCGAACCGCAGTTCGCAGGTGGTGGACGCCTTGATGCCCAGTTTGCGTTCGAGGCTGGTGGCGCGGACACCGTTGCGTGGGCCGAGTTCGCCGGTTTCGAGGTCGAACTGGAACTTCGGCACGAGGAATAGCGCCAGGCCTTTGGTGCCCGGGGCACCGCCTTGGGGCCGGGCCAGCACCAGATGGACGATGTTGTCACTCATGTCGTGCTCGCCGGAGGTGATGAAGCGTTTGATTCCCTCGATGTGCCAGGGTACCGTCCGGTTGCGGAACCGCCTTCGCCCTGCCAGCCCCGACGTCGGAGCCCGCGTCCGGTTCGGTGAGCACCATGGTGGCGCCCCAGCCGCGTTCGATGATGTGCCGGGCGATCCGGCGTTGCGGCTCGGTGCCGTGCCGGTAGATCACGCTGGCGAAGGGCACGCCGGTGCCGTACAGGTAGACCGGCGGGTTGGCGCCCAGGATCAGCTCTGCCACTGCCCACACCAGTGTGCGGGGCGCGGCCAGGCCGCCGAGGTCCGTCGGCGCCTCCAGCCGCCACCACTCCGCGGCGCGCAGCGCGGCGTGGCTCTTGCGCAGGGAGGCCGGCAGTGTGACCGAGCAGGTGACGGGGTCGAAGACCGGCGGGTGACGGTCGGCGTCGGCGAAAGAGTCGGCGACTGGCCCGACGGCCAGCCGGTTCACCTCCGCCAGCACGCTGCGTATCGTGGCGCGGTCCATCTCCGGGAAAGGACTGTTCGGTCCGACGACCCGATCGGTGCCGAGCATTTCGAAGAGGTTGAACTCGATGTCGCGGACGTTGCTCAGGTAGTGCCCCATGGCGGGAGCTCCTTGAATCGTGTCAACGCGGCACGTGGTCCGGCGCGACCGCCCCCACGACGGCGGCATGAACTGCGCCTGATCACCTGCCTCGGGCGTGGGGTGAGGCACGGCAAGGCAGCGGAGGTGCGGCTGGGCGAGGCAGTGCGGGCGACTCCCCCGTCCGCGCTCGTCGTCGCCGCCGCGACGATCTGGACGCCGCCGGGATTTTTGTCGACCACGGGCAGGCGTCCTTGAGCCGAAAGCGGTGCTGGGCCTGACCGGGTGAGGAAGCGTGCCCGGTTCACGTCATGGCTGGTCTTCGTGGTGAACTCCTCCGCCTCCGGCTGCCGAACTGGAGGTCCTCGCCAACCATGTCGGTGAGTTCGGCGAGGGCGGGCGTCTGGGCTTTCCTGGATCGACCGATCATGCGGGCAGGCCGAGCAGCCGGCCTGCGTTGAGCTTGAGGATCTGGGGGCGGACTTCGGGTTTGATGTCGAGCTCGGCGAAGTCGGCGATCCAGCGGTCCGGCGTGATGAGCGGGAAGTCCGAGCCGAACAGCATCTTGTGCTGCAGCAGCGAGTTGGCGTAGCGGATCAGGTTGGGCGGGAAGTACTTGGGCGCCCAGCCGGACAGATCAATCCAGACGTTGTCTTTGTGCGTGGCTACCGCGAGCGCCTCGTCCTGCCAGGGGAAGGACGGGTGTGCCATGACGATGGTCAGGTCGGGGAAGTCGGCCGCGACCTCGTCGAGGAGCATGGGATTGGACGGGCTTAGACGGATCCCACCGCCGCCGCGCAGCCCGGCGCCGATGCCGGTCTGGCCAGTGTGGAACACAGCCGGAACGCCGAGCTCGGTAATGGCCTCATACAGGGGATAGACCGCCCGGTCGTTCGGGTTGAAGTTCTGCAGACTGGGGTGGAACTTGAATCCGCGCACGCCGTACTCGCGGACCAGGCGGCCTGCCTCAGCCACCGCGGCACGGCCGCGTGCCGGGTCCAGACTGGCGAACGGAATCAGTATTTCGGGATGGCGTGCCGCAGCTTCGGCGACGAACTCGTTGCCGATCGGAGAGTGGCCGGTTGCGGCCTGGTGGTCCACCGTGAACACCACCGCGGCCATGGATCGATCGCGGTAAGTCTGTGCGATCTCATCCACGGTGGGAGCGCGGTGCGCGGACCTGAAGTACGCGGCCGAAGCCTCGAGGAGCTCGCCGCCCAGGGAGGTGTGGCCGGCCTCGTCCACCTCGATATGGACGTGAACGTCTAGGGCGGCCAAGGGGCCGGTACGGATCTGCGGGATCATCGGATCACTCCTGGGGCTGGGGAAGCTGTTCGCCTATGGTTTGCAGGTGGGGGTTCAGCGCAGTGGCCCAGGTGTCGGCCAGATCGTCGGCGCTCCAGCCGCCGTCGGCGTACGCGACCGCGATCTGCTGCGGGTGTGACCAGACACCGACCCGGTCGCCACCGATGCCGATGGCCTGTCCGGTGATGTCCGCCGCTGCGTCCGAGGCGAGGAAGGTCACCAGGCCGGCCGCGTCCCGCGGCGAGCCGAACCCCAGCGTACGGCGGACGAACGGCGGCAGCGGCGTGCCCTGCTCCAGCGCCTCGGTGTAGGGTCTGAAGAAGGGCACGGTCTTGGTCATCGCGGTCGCGGCGACCGGAATGACGGCGTTCACCGTGATCCGGGCCTTGGCCAGCTCCATCGCCCAGGTGCGGGCCATGCCCACGATGCCCGCCTTGGCGGCGGCGTAATTGGTCTGGCCGAAGGTCCCCCGCTGGCCGGTCGGCGAGCCGACGCAGATGATCCGGCCGCCCTCGCCCTGCTCGCGCATCCTCACCGCGGCGGCGCGGACACAGGTGAAAGTACCGCGGAGGTGGACGTGCATCACCGTGTCGAAGTCCTCGTCGGTCATCTTCCACAGCACGGCGTCGCGGAGCACTCCGGCGTTGGTGACCATCACATCGAGCCGTCCGAACTCGCCGACGGCTCGGTCCACCAGCGCCTGGGCCGCCGCTGAGTCACCCACCGGGGCTACCTCGGCCACCGCGGTGCCACCGTCCGCGCGGATCGCCGACACCGCAGCATCGGCCGCCGAGGCATCGATGTCGTTGACTACCAGCCGGGCGCCGGCTGTGGCCAGGTCGCGGGAGTAGGCCAGCCCGAGCCCGCCGCCCGCGCCAGTGATGACCGCCACCTTCCCTTTAAGATCCATTGCTTCTCCTTCTCTTTGGACGGATGTGTCTCGCGCGCACAGGTCGCTCGTGAGGCTGGACGCTACGGCAATATACATGATAATATCAATCATTGACATTTTCATCGATGTGAGAATTGCGATGGGGAGCGGCCCACCAGTGTCGGAGATCGAAAAGGTGCAGTTGGCCCAGGACACCGGCTTCCTGCTGGCGCGGACCAGCGGGCTCATCGTGCGGGTGACCAATGCCTATCTCGCGCGGCACGACCTGCGGGCCCGGCATTTCTCCGTGCTGTCGTACGTGTGCGACCTGGACGGGGCCTCCCAGCGGCAGATCGCCGCCTTCCTCGGACTCGACCCCAGCCCAGTGGTGGCGCTGATCGACACGTTGGAGGCCCAGGGTCTGGTAGAGCGGCTGCCGCATCCCAACGACCGACGGGCGCGCCTGGTGGCGCCGACACCTGCGGGAAAGGTACTGCGCGAGCAGGCCAAACAGGACGTCCGCGCGGCCCGGGAGCAATTCCTCTCCGACCTGTCCCCGCAGGAGCGCGAACTGCTGCTCGACATGCTCAGACGCTTGGCCTTCACCGACGACGAAACGGCCAACCGAAGGGAACCCTAATGCACAACCAGGGACTCGGATCATGGCCCGCCCGGCGGGCCCGCAGCAGCCCGCAGCGGCCCGCTCTGCGCTCAGCACATGGCGACCTGACTTACGCCGAACTCTCTGCCCGGGTCACGCGCCTGGCCCACGCGCTGCGTGAACTCGGGCTGGCCCGCGGTGACCGCATCGGCTATCTCGGCCCCAATCGTCCCTCGTTCGTGGAAACCATGTTCGCGGCCCACCTCCTGGGCGCCGTCTTCGTGCCGCTCAACACCCGACTGGCCGCACCTGAGCTAGATCTCCAGCTCGGCGACTGCGGCGCCTCCGTGTTGGTCTACAGTGCGGAAAGCGCCAGCGTCGTGGCGAGCCTGACGACCGTCCCGACTCGGCTGGCCGTCGACGGCACCGCCAGCGGGGCGAACGACTACGAGGAACAAATCCGGGCCGCCGCTGCTGATCCGATCGACGAGCCCGTGGGCCATGATGACCTCGCGTTCATCCTCTACACCTCCGGCACCAGCGGACACCCCAAGGGCGTGATGCTGACGCACGGGAACGTGATCTGGAACTGCGTGAACACGCTGGTCGAACTGGACCTGACCGGCAACGAGGTCACACTGGTGAGCGCGCCGCTCTTCCACGTCGCCGCGCTGGACATGACCTTGCTGCCCACCGTTCTCAAGGGCGGCACTGCGGTCCTGATGGCCACGTGGAACATTGAGGACTGCTTCGACTTGATCGAACGGCACCGGGTGACGTGGATGTTCGGCGTCCCCACCATGTTCGCCGACTTGGCGCTATCCCCCCGCTGGAACACGGCTGACCTATCCTCGGTGCGGTCGCTTCTGGCGGGCGGAGCGCCAGTGCCGATCCCGCTGATCCGCACCTACCAGGAGCGCGGGCTGAGCTTCCTGCAGGGCTTTGGCTTGACTGAGGCGGCACCCGGTGCCCTGATCCTGCGCGCCGAGATGAGTACGGTGAAGGCCGGTTCTGTGGGCGTGCCGCACTTCTTCAGCGACGTCCGCATGATGCGCGCTGACGGAAGCGCCGCCGAGGTCGGCGAGCCGGGCGAGATCCTCGTCCATGGGCCGACCGTGATGCCGGGCTACTGGGGACGGTCCGAGGCCACGGCCGCGGTGCTGTCTCCGGACGGCTGGCTACGGACCGGCGATGTGGGCCGGATGGACGAGGACGGCTATGTCTGCATCGTCGACCGGCTTACGGACATGTACATCTCCGGCGGCGAGAACGTCTATCCGGCCGAGGTGGAGGCGCAACTGCTGGAGCATCCAGCTGTGGCCGAGTGCGCCGTGGTCGGGGTGCCGGACGACAAGTGGGGCGAGGTAGGCCGCGCCTTCATCCGGGTACGGACCGGCGCGCGAGCGAACGACGCGGATCTGCTCACCTTTCTCACCGGCCGGCTGGCGCGATATAAGCTTCCCAAGTCCTTTCGCTTCGTCGACGAACTGCCCCATACCGCATCAGGGAAGATTAACAGGAGGGCACTTCGGTGACCCTCCCTATCGATGGATTATCTGCCCAGACACGGTTCACCGGCGCCACCTCCACGGGGTTGTCCCGAGCTATGCCCGCCACGGATGTACCGTGCCCGAAGTCGTCGCCGCCCATCCGGTGCCCCGGGCCGAACCGGGACCCGAGTAACCCCACAGACCGGTATGACCGCGGTCAGTGCGTATCCTCGTGATCGGCGTCGCATTCCATCAATCATCATGCGCGTCACAACGGCCGGCGGCCCTGTCCTTCGGACTCCCAGCAGCGGCGCGCGGTTCCCCTAAGACTCAACAAGCATAAGGAGCGTCATGTCACGCGTGGTAATCGTCGGCGGCGGCTTTGCTGGACTGTGGAGCGCCGCTGCCGCCGCCCGGGTCCGCGGAGAGTCCGATGTGGACATCACCCTGGTTGCACCGAACGAGGACCTGGTGCTGCGTCCCCGGTTGCACCGGCTGGACCCTGACTGGTCCCTGGTGCCGCTGAAGCGCTTCCTCAAGCCGATCGGCGTCTCGCACGTACGCGCCGCCGTAACCGAGATTGACACCGCCGCGCGCCACGTGGTCGCGGCCGGCCAGACGATCGAGTACGACCGGCTGGTGCTGGCTACCGGCAGCAATCTTGTCCGCCCGACGATCCCCGGCGCGGAATACCTGTTCGATATAGACACGGTGAACGGTGTGGCCCGCCTTGCGGGCCGACTGCGGGACCTGGACCGTTTCACCGCCGTGATCGTCGGCTCCGGCTTCACCGGTCTCGAGCTGGCAACCGAACTGGCGGCGCGCGGCCGGGTGGTACTGATCGAACGGGCCGGTGCGGTCGGCCCGGACCTGGGCCCCGGACCGCGACCGCAGATCGAGTCCGCCCTGGCAGAGCTGGGCGTCGAGGTACGGCTTGGTACCAGCGTGACCGAGGTGGACCAGGCCGGCGCGGTGCTCGCCGACGGCGCCCATGTCGCCGCCGATGTCGTGGTGTGGACTGGAGGTATGCGGGCCAACGGGCTGACCGCGCAGATCCCGGTCGAACGCGACGCGCTGGGCCGACTGGTGGTCGACCGCCACCTGCGCGTCCTCGAAGACGTGTTCGCCGCCGGCGACGTCGCGGCCGGCCACGCCGATCCTGACCATCACGTGTTGCAGAGCTGCCAGTTCGCCGTCCCGATGGGCAAGGCGGCCGGGCACAACGCCGTCGCCGACCTGCTCGGTGTACCCCTGGTGGACTTCACCCCCGACCCGTACGTGACCTTCCTGGATCTGGGCGCGGCCGGCGCGGTCTTCACCACCGGCTGGGACCGGCAAGTGCAACTGCATGGAGCAGAGGGCAAACAGCTGAAGAACATTATCCTGGATGTGATCCACCCTCCGCTCGACGACGCGGTGGAGATCCTGCGATCCGCCGGACAGCAGAGCAACAACGTCGCTTGATCTCCTGGCCGACATCCGGGCAGTGCCTTGACGAAGAGATCATCCGGTGAGCCCGGATGCCCTGACGGGGCATCCGGGCTTCGCCAGCCGTCAATCGCCGGGCAGACCCGGCAGGCCGACCACGGCATCGTCACGGACACCATGCCATGGGCCGATGGTGCGCCCCCGGCCAAGGCCGGGTAGTTGGTGGCCGCCCCAGAAGCTGGCGATCTTCCCTGGCAACTGTCGTGGCACCGTTGGGGTGGCCGGCAGCACCCTTGTGAGGTTGCCCCGGATAAGGGCTTCGCTTCCCGCGACGTTGGACCGAGCAGGCCAGCGTTGCGCACCGTCCCGCACGGCTCGGCTGCCTTTCGGGGTGCCATGCGGTCGGCGTCCGTCGTGCAAGAGTCGCGCGACGTTCTGAACCAGGGCGCGGGAGGCGCCGAGCGTGGCATGATGAGCAATCCCGTGGAGCCATTCGGCGCTGAGCGTTCTTGTAGTGAAAGCTCTTCTACCGCGGGCGCGATGGTCTGTTTCCGGCCTTCGGTGACTCCCCCAAAGGCCGGGAATGCGGCGGGCGGCGTCCAAGAAATTCCTGTCGCACGAACCATCTCGCTGAGATCACTCAGTGGCGCCGGACAGGCGGCGGCGGGTGTCGAGGGCAGCACCGGAACCCGGCCGACCTGTGCCTCGTTTCTGCTGAGCCGCACTCAGGGGGTTTGCCCGCCACGATGAGCAGCCGCCTCCAGCAGCGGCCGCTATGTCATCTTGCCGGCCGTGCCGCACCGCGGCCAGCGCGGATCGTCCCCGTGTCGCGGACTCGATCAGAGCAGCACGCACCGGCAGGGACGAGTCCGCGTATGTCGAAGGCCGCCGCAGGTCCCCTCCGTTCCGTCGACGGAGCGAACAACATCTCGGCGCCCTGCCACCCTCCCTCGTGACGGGAGCATTCGAGTGCGGCAGAGGTCGTCGAACACCCGGTAAAGGATCCCGCTATACGGTCCGGGGGTAAGGTACGATCCCACATATACCTACCTGGGGTAGGGTCCGCCGAGCAAAGCGACTGTCCGGCTCGTAAGAACCATGAAGGATGCTCTGTGTCTTCTGCCGATATCGCGCACGACCAGCGCGACGGGCCAAAGGAGTGGCTCGGTCTTCTGGCGGCGCTGGCCCTCGACGGCGGTGTACCTGCTGGTCACCCAGCGCCTTCAACGGGTGGAGGGGCTCTCACCCGTGCAAGTGGGGCTGTGGATGCTGCCGGGAGCGGCTCTGCACGTGCTCGTCGCGACGGCCTGCCTCCTGACCCGACGTATCCGCCCCGGATATCTCACCGCCGCAGGGCTCGCTGCCCAGGTGATCGACTATCTGACGCTTACCCAGATCATCGCCGTCGGCGGGTTGCCGCCGCTGGCCGCGGGCTTCATCGTGCCCTATCCCGCCGTCGCGCCGGCCATGGCCCGCACCGCCGACCTGGTCGTCGGCTCCGTGGCACCGCACAAGGCTGGATCCACCTCCGGGACTGGCCACCAGCTGCAGCGACCTTGGCATCCCACCGTGCCTTGCCATCATCGGCAGCACCGGCACCGCTGTACACCGCTCTCAGATCAGCAGCGAGTTGCCCACCAGCGGCCTGCTGCCGCAGGCTGTCACGGCCACCCGCGACAGCCTCGACGGCGCTGTTTCCGCACCACGGAGCCTGCCCGCCCATGTGGGCCGCGAACTGCGCGCCCCCACGCGTGAGGCCTTTGCCAGCGGGCTTAACGTGGCCGCCGCCATCGCCGCGATCACCACCGGCGGTGCAGCGAACCTGGCGCCGCTCAGGCTTCGCCACCTTCCTCCCGCCGGGCAACCCACCAGTCGGCGCGGGTTCGGTTGTCCGCCGGCTGATCACCACAACGCTGACAGCCGCGCGCAATCGAAGCCAGCTGTCACGATAACGCATTCAAAAGTACAGAGCCACCACAAAACGATAGGATTTCCTGTGGTATTGATCCGTCGTGCGACGGCCGATGACGCATCCGCCATTCATGGCATGATGCGTGAACTCGCGGACTCCCTGCATCATGGATCCGCGATCGCCATTAGCGTGGACCGCCTCAAGGAGTTTCTCACCCGCCCGGAGATCACCTATTTGGTCGCCGAAAAAGGCGGACAGGCGATCGGTTACGTGTCCTGGTTCGAGAGAGTCAATTTCTGGTCCGGCACGGATTATTTCGCCCTGGATGATCTTTACGTGTGTGGCGAGGAGCGCGGGCGGGGGGTTGGCGAGCAGCTGATGAGAGCAGTAGCCAAGGCCGCCGACGGCCGGCTGATCCGCTGGGAGGTCGCCGAGAGCAACGTAGGGGCGCAGCGGTTCTACGAGCGCATAGGGGCAAGCCTGGTCTCTAAGAAGATCTGCCGATGGCAGGAAATGTAGGGGACACCATCCGGCTGCCCCATCAGCCTAGCGGCGCACCGACCCGCCAGAGACAGCGCTAGGGAATAGCGACCACTTATGGCAGTAGTACCCGTGGTGATGGCGTGCCGCGATCGATCGTCGCCGTGCCGAAACCTTTCTCATCGCCGGAAGTGCCGGCCATGGCGAGTTAAGCGCGCTCCACTTCGCCAACGCGCCGGCAAGACAAACGGCACCTGGCAAGGTGTTCAGCGTGGACCACACAAGCAGCCCGGCCTTCGCTTCGCGCCACCTCTGAGCGAGCCTCATGACGCGCGAGGAGCATGCAGTTGCCCACTCACCAGAAGTCCATGCAGTCCTCATGGAGCACCATCACGTGGCAGTGGTGCCAGGCTGAGCTCGCCCCCTGCGGAGATCATGATGGGCGACGCGGAAGAGGCGCTGCGCAACCGTAAACGTGCTGGTCCTCCTGCTGGCGAAGGCGATTCGCAGGAGGCGGAGTCCCGCCTGGTCGCCAAGGCCACCAGCGCCCTGGGTGACGCCGAAGCAGCGACGCGGGCCACCAGCTCAGAGTTTCAAATGCCCGACGCCGTCGCAGGGCCCAGCGGCTCGGCCGCGGCCGGGCGGCCGCATCGATAAACCTGGAGGTGCCTTGAAGAAATCCCGGCTCGCGGCCCTTACCGCGATCCTCACTGCCCTATTGGTGCTCGGTACCGCCGCGACCGCTGTAGCGCACGACTCCCTCAAACGCAGCAACCCTGCCAAGGACGCCACGGTCAAGTCGGTCGACGAGGTCGAGCTCGAGTTCACTGCCAAGGTCCGCATGCCGTACGTTCTCATCCGAGGGGCCGGTGATGTCCAGCATCAGCAGGGCGAGCCCGCGATAGACGGCCCGATCGTGAGGCAGAAGCTCAAGACCGCTCTGCCCGACGGGCAGTACACCATCGCCTATCGCGTCGTCTCGTCCGACGGTCACCCGATCGAAGGGGAGATACCTTTCCGTGTGACGAGGGCAGGCAAGCCGTTCCCGACCGCAGATCCGACCACGACGACCACCGCCGCTCTGGCTCCGACGGCACAGGCATCGGCGCAGGAATCGACATCGTTGCCGGTCTGGCTGCTCCTGACCATGAGCGCGCTCGCCGTTATCGGCCTCGGATTCATGCTCAGCGCGCGCAAAAAGAAGCCATGACCAGAGCCAGGAGCCTCGCGTTCGCTGCGGCGGTCGTGGCACTCATCGCCCTATCAATCGGCATGTTGGCCGGTGGCACGGCCTTCCCACGGGTCATCCCCGGGCTGCCTGACCCAGGTGTACTCACCCGGTGGGGACTGCCGCTGGCCAAGCTGGCTCTGGACGCCGGTGGCGTGCTCACGGTAGGCCTGCTGCTGGCGGCCTCCACCTTGCTCCCCAGTGACAAGGGCATGCTCGGCAAGAGCGCAATCGTCTACGTCCAGACCGCGTCATGGACGGCGCTCGTCTGGGCCGGCGGGGCATTGTTGTTGCTGGTGTTTGGGACATCCGAGAACTCGGCCAAGCCGGTTGGCCAGCTCCTCAATCCGGCGATCGTGGCCGACTACGCCAGACAGACGAGCCAGGGTGTCGCGCCCACGCTAGTGCTGTTGTTCGCGCTCGCGATCGCGTTGTTCTCACGGAGCGCCATCACTTCCGGAGCAGCCGGCGGGTTGCTTGTGTTCGCGCTGGCTGCGCTGTTACCGCCAGCACTCACCGGTCATGCCTCTTCCTCGCCCAACCACGCTCTGGCCACATCGGCGCTGTCGATCCACGTGCTCTGCCTAGCTTTGTGGGTGGGCGGGCTGGCGGTGGTCTCGGCGCAGGCCATACGCGGGCAGCCGCAGCTGGAAATCGCCGCGACCAGATTCTCCAAGATGGCACTGTGGTGCTTCATCGGAGTAGGGGCGTCAGGTCTGTTCGGCGTGGTGGCCCGGCTCGGCGCAGCGTCTGACTTGTGGACGTCTGACTATGGGGTGCTGATCGTGGCGAAGATTGCCGCGTTCGTGCTGCTGGGCTATGTGGGCTGGTGGCACCGGCAACGCACGCTGGTTAGCCTCGAAGGTGGCAGGCCGGGCGCATTCACTCGGCTGGCAGGTGGCGAGATGCTGCTGATGGCCGCCACCATGGGGCTGGCCGTCGCGCTCACCCGCACAGAGCCACCGCCGGTCGTCGTGCCGACCGACCGTGCCTTTGATCTGCTCGGCTTCTTCGTGCCGCCGCCGATCTCGCTCGGAAACCTGGTCACGCTGTGGTGGTTCGACCTGCTCCTCGCCGTGGTGGCGGCCGTTCTGGGTGGGCTCTACGGCGCCGGGGTATATCAGCTCCTGCGGCGGGGTGACACGTGGCCGTGGGGGCGCACTGCCTCCTGGTTCATCGGGGTGGCGGTGCTGGTCATCGCCACGCAGAGCGGGCTGGCGCGCTACGCCAGAGTTATGTTCGACGCGCACTTGATCGAGCACTTCACGCTGTCCATGATCGTGCCGATCTTCCTGGTGCTCGGTGGGCCCGTAACTCTTGCGCTGCGCGTGATCCCACCGGCCACCAAGCGCGGTGACAGGGGGCCGCGGGAGTGGCTCACTACGATCCTGCGCAGTCAGGCCGTCAAGGTCATTGCCCATCCAGCCACCGCAATGGTCCTGTTGATCGCCTCAACGTACGCGCTGTACTTCACACCATTGTTCGAGTCGGCGATGCTCGAGCGCCTCGGGCACATCGCGATGTCCCTGCACTTCCTACTCAGCGGCTGTCTGTTCTTCTGGGTGATCATTGGGAACGATCCTGTGCCGTATCGAGTGTCGTACGCGTGGCGATTGCTGACACTCTTCGTCACGATGCTGTTCCACGGGCTGCTCGGCATCGCGTTGACGACGATGGACACCGTGATCGCCTCCGACTGGTACGAGCAGCTGAGCCGCCCGTGGGGTGGGACGCTGCTGGAGGTCCAGCGCAACGGCGCGGCGATCGCATGGGGCTTCGGCGCGATCCCGACCCTGATCGTGGTGCTGGCGATTGCCGCGCAGTGGTATCGGGATCAGGCGTGGGAGAACCAGCGGGCCGCCCGCAGGTCGGACCGCCCCTCCGACGATCTCGCACCGCCCTGACCACACCGTCCAGACCCGGGCGCTGCACGCGTACCTTCGCTGGCGCAACGCCCACGCCCGCCACCGTCACGTGCTGGCCGCCCAACGCCGCGAACGCGCCCGCACCTGCGGTGAGAAGGGCCTCCGCTGGGGAGGCCGACCCCTCGCCCGCGCACCCTGAAGCCCGTTTCCTCACCCGGTGATCGTTTCCGGTCCCAGCAGAAGAGCCTGCGGAAGTGCTGCAGCCGTGCGCTCGAGCCGGGCGAGGGCGTGACTGCGGAAAGGGCGGCGGATTTCGTTGGTGGAGTACCCCACCGGCTCAACACGGCTGGCGAGCGTGGCGGTGCTGATGGTGGACGGGGCGAGAACCTCCTGTGTGGGTGGCGGTGCCGTCGCAGTCGCAGTCGCAGGGAGATCTCTCGGACACGGCGGTGGTGGCCTGTTGGACGGCGAGGAATGCGGCGGCTAACTGCGCCAGGGTGATGTGCCGGTGCCTGCCGTGGTAGAAGCGGGCGGTTGTCTCGGATCAAAAACTCCCTCTCAGGGACGACATCGGTGGCATACGCGCTGTTGCCGCGCGTGATGGCGGCCGCGTACGGCAGGCCGCGCAAGGTCAGGCCCGCCCGAAGCGCGGTCACATCACCGTAGCCGCAATCGGCCACCACCAGCGGGCACCGGCACCCAGGCGACCAGCTCATCCAGCATGTCCAGCGCCTGCTGCCACTTGGCACGGTGCAGCCAATCGTCAGGGATGCCGCAACGCCGCCGCCGCTCGGCGATCACCGAGATCTCGGCCGCGTCGTCGACCAGCGCGTCGTTCCAGTGTTGCGGCAGGAACGGCCGCCCGTTCAACGCGGCCGAGCAGGCAACGGTGACCGCGTGCACGCTGACCGCGATCTGACAGTTGGTCACCTTTCCCTCGGTCCCGGTGTACTACCGGGCCGCTTCGGGAGAGGCATCGCCTTCCTTCAGGTTCCCGGTTCATCCAGCACCCGCGCCCGCGGCGCCATCACGCTGACCGCATGCTGCGCCAGACACCCCGCACCGCCACATGCTCCCAGGTAGGGGAGGTGATGAACTGCTGCAACCGCTGGTAATCCACCCCAGCCGCTCAGCCATCGGCAGCATCGACTTACGCCGCCCGTCCAGCATCAGCCCCGCAGATACAACCCGCCATCGGGCCGCTGCTCCCGACACGCGAAGCGGGTAAACACCTCACCCGCGAAGTCCCCAAGGCGGCCTCGGGACATCGGCCAGCCCTGCCGGAGTCATGCGACGGCCGTCTCACCCAAGACCGAACTAACAAAGCACTACCAGGTCAGAAAGTTGGACAGGCGCGCTCGTCACGACAGATGTGCGATTCGTGGCCACTGGACAGACCAGAGCTCGCGCTGCCCTTTGCATATCCATACTGGCGTGCCTTGCTCCTTGTTGTTCAGTCCGACGCCGTTGTCGATACGCTCGGCGATTCGCACGTCGGTCCAGAACCGTCGCAGGTAGGCCCGGCTCTGAGGACCGTCCAAGCCGACGAAGATCGTCGTGGCCTCGCCATCTGGTGGCGGGCCGAAGTGCCAGTAGCCGTTGTGGCCGCTGTACGGGCGGGGCAGGCCATGTGCCGTGCCATACAGATCGATGGCGCCAGCCTGGCCGTAGTTGGCGGCCATGACGACCACTCGCTCGTTGGTGGGCAGCGAGTTCCTGACCCTGGCCACCGCAGCGACCAGTTCCGGCCAGCCCACGGTCTCGCCCGCATCTGGGTTGATGTAGGGCTGCGGCGTACGCGCCACCCACGACACCGGATAGACCGGCAAAGTCATGAGGACCGATGTCACACCGGTAATCACGAACGTGGGCCAGGAGGTCACCCATGCCCACCGGGTGGGTAGGTGGCGATGGGACAGCTCGGTGAAGCCCACCGCCCATAGCCCGGCCCACAGCCCGGCTAGATAGTACGGTTTACCGCCGGTGAGCAGGAAAACCGCGCACAGCAGCAAGTAAGTCCAGCCCAGGAATCGGAACGGGCGCAGCCATTCGGCGCGGAACAGCCGCCACGCGCCGTAGATCCACACCACCGACAGAACGACTCCGGTGAGCACGATTTGGAAGGGCATGAAGCCTGGCCGGCCGGCGAAAGAGCCGTTGCCTGCGATGGCTTGGGCCATGTCCAGTTGCGGCCAGCCGTACCGGTTCTGCCAAAGAAGGGCGGGCGCTGAGGTGAGCAATGCGATTGCCGCGCCCGCCCAGAACAGCGGACGGCGCAGCACGTCGCGCGGCCCGGCGGCAAGCATGCTCACCACGAGCGCTGCCAGCAGGGCGACAGAGAGGTACTTCACCTGGAAGGCGACAGCTGCGAGCGCGCCAGCGTACAGCAGCAGCCGGTCGTCGCGGGTGCGAGCCCAGCGCATGGCCACCCAGACCAGCGTGGTGGACAGCAGCAGGTCGGCTGTCGCGGTGTACAAGGTGTGCCCGGTGCTCAGCACGAATGGGCATACAGCATAGGCGGTGGCCGTCATGATCTGGGCACGGCGTGACCCGCTTAACTCACGGGCGGTCAGCGCGGCGACCACTACCCCCGCCGCCGTCATCAACGCGGCTGGGAACCGCACCGCGACGATTGACTCGCCAAACACAGACGTGATTCCACGCATGATCAGCGGAAGAAGGGGCGGCTGGTCCGGGTAACTCCAGTCAAGATTGCGGCCCGCGACAATGAAGTACAGTTCGTCGCGGTGGAAGCCGTACCGACCACTGAGCGCGGTTAGTATCACCAGCAGACCCGCTGCGACGGTGAGGACCCCGTGTCGGGCAAAAGCTGGCACTGAGAGGTTTTGCCGATCGGTGACGAGCGTAAGCGCAGAGCCAGGAGCGGTCACCAACGGTTGCTCCGTCGAATGAGCATCGGTGGACCGAGTGCCCCGAGACGGAGCACCTCGACTGCGCACCCTCACTCTGGCCTCCGGCAACTTGCTGAACAGGACGTAATCCCGCGAATTTCGAAGATTGAGGGCGGCGCTACCCTTGAGCCGGTCGACACACGCTTCTTTGATGACCTCCGATGGCGTCGACGAGGGCCAAGATGCCTTGCACTATGGGGGCGGATATGATCCTCGCATGTGTGAAGCTTCAGATCCAGGAGTGATTCGGCCAAAGCAAGCCGAATTCCCGCCATAATCTGGGCGCCATAGGTCCGTTCACGAACGGGGCCACCCGCAAGGACGCCCAGCGACATCCCCGCTGCGGAATCGCGAAGAGCCTCGCCCGCAGCGTGACGAGTCCCTTGTGCTCGCCACGAATCCCTTACCCACCCCGCTGAATTCGTTAGCGGGTTCATCCTTACGCTGAGCGGGCCAGCAGGCAGCACCGCGCCGTCACGGATCCCTACTTGCTGCGCGCGAGGAGCAGGCGTCCTACACCAGCCCTCGTGCGTGGGGCTCGGTCACGCTGGCCAGGAATTCCGCCACGGCACCGCGCTAGCTTGATCTTGAACCTGGCGGCTCCGGGCAGCGCCTGGTGATGAACTAGTGGCCCGTCACGCAACCTTGGCTGGATAACTGGTCCAGCTTCGGATGGGTGAGCTGGCGGCGAAGCTGGTCTTCGGCTGGGCGCGGGCGTTGCGCCAGCGGACGTGGCCGCCTATCGCCGTGTTCTGCTCCTCGTGGGTGCGGTGGTCGGTGCCGTTGAGGGCGTAGTAGCGCAGCGCCGCGAATTCGGACTCGATCCAGTTCAGCCACGAGCCGTAGGTGGGCAGGAACACCAGCTCGACGTCGTTGTCGGCGGCCCAGGCGCGGACCTGGGGGTGCTTGTGCAGCGAGTAGTTGTCCATGATCACGTACAGCCTCTCGCCGGGCCACCGCGAGCGCAGGGTCTTCAGGAAGGACAGAAACTCGCGCCACCGCTTGCGCCGGCGGATGCGGTAGTACAGCTTGCCGGTGGCCAGATCCAGCGCGGCGATCATGTGCATGACGCCGGAGTAACGGTGGTAGGTGGCCGGCAGCCGGGCCGGGCTGCGGGCCGGCCGCCACCTCTTGCCCTTGCGGGGCATCAGGTTCAGCGGGCCGAACTCATCGGCGCAGATGACCCGCCCGTCGGCGGGCGGGTGATCGTATAACTCCAGTACCCGCTGCATCTTGGCGATGAAGTGCGGGTCGTTGGACGCCTTCCAGGTCGTGGTGGTCTGCCAGCTCACCCCGTTCTTGCGCAGGATGCGCCGCAGGTGCTCGCGGCTGATGGCGGCCACCACGCCGCGGGCGATGAGGTGTTCGGCCAGAGTGCGCAGACTCCAGGTGGAGTGGCCGGTGATGCCCCACTCGGCAGGGACCGTCCGGGCGATCAGGCAGATGTGCTCACGCACCTGCTCACTGATCGCCGCGGGCCGGCCCCTGCTCCATTTTGGGTCCAGCGCGTCGAACCCCCGCTCGTTGAAGGCGTGGATGACATCGCGCACGTAGTCGTCGCTGACCTGCATCAACGAGGTGATGTCCGGGACGCTCTGGCCTTGCCCGGACATCATCACCACGATCGCCCGGCGCAGCTTGACCGGGTCCTTGGCGGTCCGGGTGATGCGCTGGATCTTCCGGCCTTCCTCCATCGTCAAGGGCCGGACGAACACATCCGGTGGACGAGCCACAACTACCTCCCGGTTTGCAGGGGCAGCCAGCTTTACGGGTTCACCGGTCGAGATCAATTACCCGGTCAACGTTCCGGGACGGGCTATTAGCCACCATGACCGCCACGCAACCGCGCGACGTGGCGAACGGCTCATGGCCGCGCCGCAGTGGCAGGCCGGTGACCCGGAGATCCTCATCGTGGCCGGCGCTGGTTATGACGGGGCTGGGCTGGCGTGGCTGTTGCGTGATCTGCTGTATCGGATTCTGGCCCGGATGCGCTCGGATCGGGTCCTGCGCCGGCCCGCTCCCGTGCGCCTTGCCGGGCCGCGGCCGACCACCGCGCCATGGCGGCGAGTTCGTCTTCGGCGATCTTTGCAGCTGGGGTGTTCCGCAGGTGATCACGACGACCGGCACCAGCCTGTATGGGCAGGCCCGCACCCCAGGCGTCGGATCGGCTGCATCCGAGGCTGACCCGCCGCGCGGCCTGGGCCGAGGCGGCCGATGATCGAGGGCGCCGTGATCCGCGCGGAAGCGGATCGCCTGCCCAGCGGAGCGATTCCCGAGCCGGTGTGGCTGTGGTGGTCGCGCCTGGACGCCACTGCGAGCGAGGTCGACAGGATGCGGCAGGCGTTCCTGCGCCGCTTCGACATCGAGATCTGTCAAGCACAATGCACCGATAACTACAGCCTGGCCGTGTAGAGCGGGTGCTCAGCTGTCGGTGACCGGTTCGTCGGATGGGGGTGCCTTGGTCTGCTGCCAGCGTCTGCGGTTGTGGTAG
>NZ_JBQQCB010000157.1:0-21209 GCF_052246675.1 Nonomuraea sp. KM90
AGCGGAAGAGGGCGGCCGGCTCGACGCCCGCCCACACCACCTCGGGCTCCGACGGGGACGGGGCGAGCTGCCAGACCCGGGTCAGCGTCGCCTCGGTCTTCTCGGGGAAGGCGATGGGCGGCTGCTCAACCTGGCCGAGGTGCGGGCCCACCTGCTGCAGCAGCTGCGCAGGCAGGCCGAGGTGTCCGGCGACGGGCGGCTGGCCGAGCTGCACGACGAGCTGGCGTCCTACACCTACCCGGGGGTGGATCTGAACGTCGCGCACGTTCCCGGGCCGGGCGACATCCTGGTGCCGTTGCGGATCGCGGCGGGCGACCGGGTGCTGTCGATGTTCACGACGATCGCGACGTTCGGCACGCCGGTGGACGTGACGGTGTCCGAGCTGGCCATCGAGACGTTCTGGCCCAGCGACGAGGAGACCGCCGCCGTGCTGCGCGGATAGCCGCCGATGCCCACGCCGACGCTCACGCCCACGCCGACGGTTCCGGCGCGGTGCGGGGTCAGCGGGCGGTCGGTGGGGCGGTGGGCGGGGGGTCGCCGGTGGCGATGGCGGCCTCGATGGCGATCGAGGGCGGGTCGCCGCCCAGGATCGGTAAGCCGCCCGTGACCGTGTGGGTGCGCACGTCGTACGCCCCGCCCCTGGGCGCCCGGGCGATCGCGAACGCCGGGAAGGCGCTGCCGCCGGGGACGACCGAGGTGGAGATGTAGTCGCCCACCGTGCGGCCCTGCGCGCTGCCGGCCAGCCAGTCCACGGACATCGGCCCGTGCAGCTCCGTCGGCGCCGACCAGCTGGCCCCGCCGTTGGTCGAGGAGGTGTACGCGACCGTCAGGCGGCACGTGGCGGCCGTGCAGGCGGCCTCCGGGTACCGGTAGTAGGCCAGCGCCAGCCGGGCCCTGCCGCCCGCGCTCTCGCGGTCCACGCCGAGGCCGGGGATGAAGTGGTCGCCGCCGTCGCCGGTGACCCGGATGACGTCGCCCCACGAGGCCCCCGTGGCCGACCGGCTCAGCACGATGTCGTTGCCGGCGCAGCCGATCTGGAAGCGGCAGTCGTGCCAGACGACGTACACGGTGCCGGCCGCGTCGACCTCCGCCGACGGCAGCGGCGCGGCCCGCAACCCGCCCGCCACCGTGTGCCGCTGCACCCGCGAGACCGGCACGCTCCCGCTCCAGCTCGCGCCGCCGTCACGGGAGCGGAAGGAGCGGATCTCGCCGTCGTCGCCCAGGTACGGGACCACCACGGCCCCGTTCGGCCGCACCACCGGCTGCCCGCCCAGCCCGGTGGCCGAGGTGCCGGTCACGGCCCAGGTCAGCCCGCCGTCGGAGGATCGGGCCACCTTGATCGCGTTGGCCGCGCCGTGGTCGTCGAACACCACGTAGCAGCGGCCGCGGTACGGGCTTTCCGCGCCGTTGTCGCAGGCCACCCAGCTCTTGTCCAGGTCGCCCCCGACGGCGGTCGCGACCGGCTCGTCCCAGGTCACCCCGTCGGTGGAGCGGCTGGTCAGCACCGCCGCCCCGGCGACCCCGCCCACGTCGGTGAGCGCCAGCGAGGAGATCAGCCACACCCCGTGACCGGCGTCGAACGCCACCGACGGATCGCTGACCCGCGCGTACGCCCCGCCCCCGAAACCGGTCAGCCCCGGCAGCACGCCCTTGGCCCACGTGGCGCCGTTGTCCGCGGACGTCGCGAACGCGATGCCGGACGCCCCTCCGTCGTGGAAGCGGCCCGCCTGCTGCGCGGTCACGATGGTCGAGCCCCACTGGTAGGTGTCGGGCCCGGCCTGGGTGCCGTGCTGGCTGGTGGCGTTGGCGTAGGCGTCGGACCCGATCTCGGTCAGCGGCACGGCCTCCTCGGCAAGGGCGGGGGAGGGGGCGAGGAGGAGCATCGCGGTGACGACGGTCACGAATCCGCCGATTCCTCGGCACCGGGCGGGGGATGGCACAGTCCACCTCCACTTGGCGGGTCAAGTTCCAGATGGCACCGTCCGATCCCCGCTGTCAACCTCCTGATCTGGAAAATCAGCGTTCCCCCTGGATGATGTCCCGGTGGATGCGGGCCAGGGGCACGCCGTCGATCTGCAGGCGGCGTACGGTCTCGTTGACCATGGAAGTCGGGCCGCACACGTACACGTCGTGCTCGGCCCAGGAGTGGAAGCGCTGCGTCACCTCGGGCAGGTGGCCGCGCATGCCCTCGTAGGAGGGCTGGTCCGACACCACCGGCAGCACCCGCAGCCAGGGGAACGACGACTCCATCCTGATCAGGTCCGGCAGGTCGTACAGCTCGTCGGCGGTGCGGGCGCCGTACAGCAGGTGGATGTTGGGCCGGCGGCCGGAGGCGATGATGGACTCGATGATCGCCTTCAGCGGCGCCAGGCCCGTGCCGCCGGCCACGCACAGGACGTCGCGCACGCTCTGCTCGCGCGGCGCCATCGTGCCCATCGGCGGGCCCAGCATGAGCGTGTCGCCGATGCGGGTGTGCCTGATCAGCGTGGTCGACACCCAGCCGCCGGGGACCGAGCGCACGTGCAGCCTGATCGTGTTGTCCGGGCGCGGCGCGTTGGCGATGGAGAACGTCCGCCACACGCGCGGCCAGCGCGCGGTCTGCACGTTGACGTACTGCCCCGGCGTGTACGGCAGCCGCTGCGTCGGCCGCAGCGTGAGGACCGCGATGTCCCGGTGACGCTGCTCGTGGTCGATGACCTCGGCCAGCCACCAGGCGGGGGAGACCCCCGAGTCCGACTCGGCCGACTCGATCATCAGGTTCGCGGCGGCGGTGTACGCCGACACCCAGGCCGCCTCGATCTCGTGGTTCCACACGTCCGCGGCGAAGCGGCGGATCGTGGCGAGCAGCGCGTTGCCCACGGCCGTGTAGTGCTCGGCGATCACGCCGTACTTGCGGTGGTCCCGCCCGAGCTGCCCGAGGAAGGCCGCCAGGCTGTCCGGGCTGTCCAGGCTCCACACGATCCGGGTCAACGCGCTGAACAGCCGGTCGCGCTGCACGTCCATGGCCGGCGGGAACATCCCTCGCAAGTGCGGGTTCTCCGCGAACAGCCGGCCGTAGAAGTAGGCCGTGGCCTTGTCGGCCAGCGGCTCCACGACGGAGAAACTCTCTTTCACCAGGCGCGGATTCAACGACATATATCCAACCCCACCCTTTGACCGGAAACGCATTCCGGTCTCGCCGTTCACCTCCCTGACGGTTCCGGGTCATGAGCGCCGGGGCCTGCCCCGGCGTACCCGAGCGCTCGAAATTGAGTCTTACACCACCGATGACGCGTCACAACCGTTTCCCCTCAATACGGTGCGAAGCAGAACTATCAGTAGCGTTCTTGTGATTCTCCGCAGGCAATCCCCATGCGATTTCGGTCAGCAAATGCGAAAATTATTTATTTTCGCATTTCATTCGCGGGAGTTCCGCGACCGGCCCGCCCGGAGCCCCTCGCGGGCGGGTCGCTCGGGGTGGCTCGCGAACGTCCGTCTCGGGACCGGCGCGTGGCGGGCACGGCTGACGAAGGCGGAGAAGGGGGCGAAACCCGGAAAGTCCGGCTCCCCGGGAGGCAAGCGGTGGGAGGGGATCTTTGGGAGGGGTGACATATCGGAAAGAGAGTGCGCCATGATGGCATGGGGCCGTCACCTTGACGGGCTGGCGCCCGCACGACTCCACCATGCCCCCTGGAGATCGCATGTCCCGACCGCTGATCGGCATCACCGCCTACTTCGAAGCTGCCCGCTGGGGTGACTGGGTACGGGAGGCCGTGCTGTCTCCCCCCTCGTACGCCAAGGCGGTCGGACGGGCGGGGGGCGCGCCCGTGATGCTGCCGCCACTCGGCCCGCACGCCATCGAGGACTACGTACGCGGCCTGCAGGGCATCGTCCTGGCCGGCGGCGTGGAGGTGGGGGCCGACACCTACAACGGCGATCCGGACGAGCGCGTCGCCGAGCCGCAGGTGCACCGCGACCGGTTCGAGCTGGCCATCGCCAGGGCCGCCATCCGCGCCGACGTGCCCGTCCTGGCCGTCGCCAGGGGCATGCACGTGCTCAACGTCGCCCAGGGCGGCACGCTCATCCCCTGGCTGCCGGAGGTGCTCGACAGCGACCGCCACGCCGAGCCGGACGGCGGCCACACGATCCAGGTCAGCGTCTCCAGCAAGCTCGGCAAGGCGATCGGCGACCGGGTCGAGGTGAACGCGCCGCACCACCAGTCCGTACGCCGCCTCGGCAGCGGCCTGCTGGCCGTGGCCTGGGCCGAGGACCAGATCGTCGAGGGCATCGAGCTGCAGGGACACCGGTTCGGCGTCGGGGTGCAGTGGCACCCGGAACGCGGCCAGGACAATCGGCTCTTCGATGCGTTCGTCGAGGCGGCCCGCTAGGCTTCGATCATGCCGCTGCACCCCCAGGCGCGGGACTACGTCGCCCAGTATCCGTCGGATCTGACCACCGACCTGGCCACGCTCGACCTGGCCGCGATCCAGGAAATGCGCGCGCAGGACGCCCTGGCGGCCCACCGAGGGCCGCTGACGAAGCTGCCGTTCGTCCGCGACGAGCTGGCCGAGGGCGTGCCGATCCGCATCTACCGGGCCGATCCCGGCGACGGCCTGCTGCCCGTGGTGGTCTACTTCCACGGCGGCGGCTGGGTCTTCGGCAGCGTCAGGCGCAACGACGCGGCCGGCCGCGACCTGGCCATCCGCACCCGCGCGGTGGTGGTGTCGGTCGACTACCGGCTGGCCCCCGAGCACCCCTTCCCGGCCGCCGCCGACGACGCCTGGACCGTGGTGCGCGACATCTTCGCCAGGCCCGCCTTCTACCAGAGCAACGGCAGCGTCGCCGTGATCGGCGACAGCGCGGGCGGCAACCTGGCCGCCGTCGCCGCCTGGCAGGCCCGCGACGCCGGGTTGCGGCTGGCCCACCAGGTGCTCGTCTACCCGGTGCTCGACGTGGCCATGGACACGCCCAGCTACGTGCAGCACGCCAAGGGCTTCGGGCTGGATGCCGAGGAGATGGCCTGGTTCGCCCGCCAATACGCTCCCGACGCCGACCCGGCCGACCCGCGGCTGTCCCCGCTGCGCCTGCCCGACGTGTCGGGCCTGGCGCCGGCGACCGTCGTGACCGCCGAATACGACGTGCTGAGAGACGAGGGCGAGCGCTACGCCGCCCGCCTGGCCGAGGCGGGCGTGCCGGCCGAAGTGCGCAGGTTCGACGGCGCCGTGCACAGCTTCTTCGTCCTGCCCGGCCTGTTCGACCAGGCCGTCGAGGCCCGCGACTACGTGGCGGAGCGGCTGCGGGAGTCGCTCTGATGGACTCCTACGCGAAGCTGAAGCTCGACACCCCGGCCGACGGCGTGCTGCGCATCACGATCAGCGAGCCCGCCCGGCTCAACGCCGTGGACGCCGTCGCCCACCGCGAGCTGGGCGAGATCTGGCGCGACGCCGACCGCGACGACGGCGTCAGGGCCATCCTCGTCAGGGGAGAGGGCCGGGCGTTCTCCGCGGGCGGCGACCTGACCATGATCGAGGAGATGACGCGCGACCACGCCACCAGGCTGCGCGTGTTCGCCGAGGCCCGCGACATCGTCTACAACGTGCTCAACTGCTCCAAGCCCGTCGTCTCGGCCATCCAGGGCCCGGCCGTCGGCGCGGGCCTCGCGGTGGCCCTGCTGGCCGACATCTCCGTCGCCGGCCGCACCGCGCGGATCATCGACGGCCACACCAGGCTCGGCGTCGCGGCCGGCGACCACGCCGCGATCATCTGGCCGCTGCTGTGCGGGATGGCCAAGGCCAAATACCACCTGCTGCTGTGCGAGCCCGTCACGGGCGAGCAGGCCGAGCGGATGGGCCTCGTCAGCCTGTGCGTGGACGACGACCAGGTGCACGACAGGGCCCTGGAGATCGCCGTCCGGCTCGCGGCCGGGGCCCAGGAGGCGATCAGGCTCACCAAATACTCGCTCAACAACTGGCTGCGCCTGGCCGGTCCGACCTTCGACGCCTCGCTCGCCATGGAGTTCCTCGGCTTCACCGGCCCCGACGTGGCCGAGGGCGTTCGCGCGCTGCGCGAGAAGCGGCCCCCGTCATTCGGCTGAGCGCCAGGCGTGTGCTTCCCCGGGCCTCGGGTAGGCGGGCCTCGTGGAGGACCAGGTGGAGGACAACGAGCTGGAGGAGGTGCCACCGACGCACCCGTACGCCGGCCGCGAGATCTCGGGCAGGCCGGCTTGAAGCCACCGCAAGCCGCGGGGGCAGTCCGGGAAGCCGCGCCGCGAGGGGGTTGAGCAGAAGCTCCCCCGCCACAGGTGCGGTACCGCCCGAATTCGGTACCGATCGGGCGGCCGGACACCCCGCTTCACCCAGCCGGGCTCACCGGGGCCGGCGCGCGTGGAACACGAAGGCCGGGGGAGTGTTACGCCACACCGTACGCCCGGGGACGACCTCCTCGAAGCGCTCGGCCAGCAGCGCGCGGAACCGCCGCGCCGAGCTGAGCGGGATGGCGTGGATGTAGGAGAACGTGGTGAACGCCGCCCCCGGGCTCATCGCCCCCGTCACCGCGGTCAGCAGTTCGCGCTGCAACTCGTCCGGGAAGGCCGCCCACGGCAGCCCGCTCACCACCACGTCGGCCATCCGCAGCCCGCGCTCGCCCAGGAGTTCGCCCAGGCGGGTCGCGTCGTCGTGCACCACGTCCACCGTGGGGAAGCGCTCGGCCAGCAATTGCGCCAGCGGTTCGTTGAGCTCCACGGCCATATGGTGGCCGCGCCCGGCCAGCCGCTCCTGGATCTCCACCGTGAACGCGCCCGTACCCGGGCCGAGCTCGGCCACGACGGGTTCGCCCCGCTCGGGGATCGGCGCGCAGACGGCCGCGGCCAGCCGCCGCGAGCTTGGCGCGAACGCGCCGATCGTGGCGGGGGAGCGCAGGAACTGGCCGAGAAAAACCGCGGTGTCGTTGGACATGATCAGAATCTAGGGGAGCGACCGGGCCCGATCGCTCCCCCGTCCGGGCGGATGTCCGGCCACTTGGAGGAGGCGGGGTCGCCCGTACGGAGGATCAGCAGTTCACGCTCGGCGGATACGGTGTGTGCATGCGTTGGCGTGGTGTGCCGCTGGATGTCCTCCTCGCGGCTTCTGGAGTGGGCCTGGATCTGCTGACCACGGCGCACGCCGGTGACACCGAATACCTGCCCGCCGAGATGAACATCCCCATGGCGCTGCTCGTCGGCCTGCCCATGGGCCTGGTACGCCGCTGGCCGGTGCCCGTCACCCTCTACCTGGCGGCCTTCCTGGCCATCACCGACCAGCTCGGCTCGTTCACCTCCAACACCGCCCAGATCCTCGTCTGCGTGGCACTGGGCGTGGCCGGGCACACCTCGAGGGCGCGGTCCACCGCCCTCGCCGTGACCGCCACGATCTTCGCGACCGCCCTCAACATCGCCGATCCGGGCATCGCGCTCACCGGCAACATGTGGATGTACTCCGTGCTGCTGCCCGTCTTCCCCGCCGTACTCGGCGCCTACCTGCGCAGCTCCGCCGAGCGCCTCGACGAGCGCGACGTCACCCCCGACGCGCTGCTCGCGGCGGGCGGCGTGGCGATCACCGTGCTCAGCACGTGGACCTCCTGGCACGCGGGCGCGCAGCCCGTCTGGGTGGTCGGGCTGCTCGCCGTGGTGGGCGGCCTGTCGCTGGGCATCGCCAGGCGGCTGCCCGGCCTGGTGTTCCTGCTGCAGGGCGTGCTGCTCGTCTCGGCCGACACCTATCTCAACCAGGCCGTCAACACGTGCGTGATCCTCACGCTCATCGCGATCGGCGTCTTCGCCATGCGGGTGGTGTCCTGGGCCTGGACGGTGGCCGCGTACATGACCGGCTGCCTGCTGACCTCCATCGCCGTCGTCGGCGACGACACCGAGATCACCGGGTTCCGCGTCGGCGTGCTGATGACGCTGGTGGCCACGCCCATCGCCATCGGCCGCTACCTGGGCATGCGCCGCGCCGCCGTGGCCTCCGAACGCCTGCGCGCCGAGGAGGCCGCCCGCGCGGCGGTCGCGCAGGTGCGGGCCGACCAGCTCGCCGAGCGCGAGCGCATCGCCCGCGACGTGCACGACATCGTGGCCCACCACGTCGGCGCCATGGTGCTGCGGGCCAGCGCCGCCCGCTACACCGCCCCCGACGGCCCCGTGGCCGACGCGCTCAACGACATCCGCGAGACCGGCCACCAGGTGCTGCAGGACCTGCGCGACCTGCTCGACCTGCTGCGCGACCCCGAACGCCAGCCCGACCTGCTGGCCAACCCCGCCGACGTCGTACGCGAGTCAGCCGAGCGCATGTCCGCCGCCGGCCTCGTCGTCGACCTCGACCTCGACCCGGCCACGGATCAGGCCCCGCTCATCGCCCGCACCTCCGCCGCCAGAATCGTCCAGGAAGGACTCACCAACGTGCTCAAACACGCAGGTCCCGGCACCCGGGTCCGCGTATCCGTGACCCCGGCGGACGAAGGGCTTGCCGTGGAGATCCGCAACGGCCGGCCGCCCACGGCCATCGAACGCCTGCCCTCCTCCGGGCGCGGCCTGGCCGGCATGCGCGAGCGCGTACGCACCGTCGGGGGCACCCTCAGCGCGGGGCCCGACGGCGAGGGCGGCTGGCTGCTGGCCGCCCACCTGCCCACCCGCCTGTCCTCGGGGAGTGCGGCATGATCCGCGTGCTGGTGGCCGACGACCAGGCGCTCGTCCGCGCGGGCGTGCGCATGCTGCTGCAGGCCACGGGCGACATGGAGGTCGTGGGCGAGGCCGAGGACGGCGCCGAGGCCGTGCGCCTGGCCGAGCGTCACCTGCCCGACGTGGTCCTCATGGATCTGCGCATGCCCAGGGTCGACGGCCTGGAGGCCATCAAGCGGGTGCTCGCGGCCCGGCCCGGCGCCAGGATCGTGGTGCTGACCACCTTCGCCGAGGACGGCAACGTCTACGCCGCCCTGCGCGCCGGCGCGGTCGGCTTCCTGGTCAAGGACGACGAGCCGGAGCGCATGGTGGACGCCGTTCGCAGGGCCGCGGCCGGCGAGCAGCTCCTCGCGCCCTCGGTGCTGCGCCGGGTCGTGGAGCGCTTCCTGGCCGCCGAGGAGCAGGCCGCCGGGCCGGCCGCGCCTCCCGGGCTGACCGAGCGCGAGATCGAGGTGCTCGCCCTGGTCGGCACGGGTCTGTCCAACGCGGAGATCGCCGAGGAGCTGCACGTCGGCGTCACCACGGTCAAGACCCACATCGCCGCCGCCATGGACAAGCTGGGCCTGCGCAACCGCATCCAGGCCGCCGTCGTCGCCCACCGCACCGGCCTCGTGGACGCCTCCTTCCGCCCCGTACGCCAGCCACGCGGCGGATCCTCCGGCTGAGCCGCGTCACCCCCGCCGCCGGGGCCGGATCCGCCCGGGCGGCGGACCCGCGAGTCACCCCGCAGGCTGACGACCCGACCCGCCCCTCGCCGCGACCATGTGGTCCTTCACCCGTCGTACGACCGGAAGGACCACTGATCACCATGTCGGAAACCGTCACCATGCCCCGGCCCCAGCGCGCGGGCCGGGTCTCCGCCGGCCTCCTCTACAGCCTGCGCGTCGCCGTCACCGCCCAGGCGGCGGCGCTGCTCGTGGCCGCCTCGTTCGCCGGCCAGGCGGTGGAGTCGGACTCCATGATCGAGACCCACGTCATGGCCGGCATGGTCGTCCACCTCGTGGCCCTCGTCCAGATCGTCCTGGCCGTGCTCGTCTGGCGCCCCGGCCGCGGGGCCGGCTGGCCCGCGCTGGCCAGCGTGGCGCTGTTCGTCGTCGGCGCGGCCCAGCACTTCACCTGGCTGTGGCTGGGGGCGCACCTGCCCAACGGCGTGCTCCTGTTCGGCCTCACCAGCGCCGTGCTGATCTGGGCGTGGTCCCCGGCAGCCGCCCGCCGCCGCTAAGGTCGGAGATGTGTATGTGAAGATCTGCGGGCTGAGCGAGCCGGAGCACGTGGCCACCGCCGTCGGGGCCGGGGCCGACGCCATCGGGTTCGTCATGACCCGGAGCCCGCGCCGGATCACGCCCGAGCGGGCGGCCGAGCTGGCCGCGCTCGTCCCCGAGCACGTGCTCACCGTCGGCGTGTTCCGGGGCGAGGACCCGGAGACGGTGCGGGCGGCGGCGCTGGCCTCCGGGGTGCGGGCCGTCCAGCTGCACGGCCGGCACCCGCACGGCGACTTCACCGCGCTGAAAGACCTCGGCGTCCGCCTGGTCAGGGCCGTCGACGCGCAGGCCGACCTGCGCTGCGGGGCCTTCGACGAGGACCTGCTCCTGGTGGACGCGCCGCACGCGGGCTCGGGCGAGCCGTGGGACTGGGCCGCCGTACGCGGGCGGCCCTCCGGGCAGTGGATGCTCGCGGGCGGCCTCGACCCGGCCAACGTCGCCGAGGCCATCGCGGCCGCTCGCCCGTGGGGTGTGGACGTCTCCAGCGGCGTCGAGACCGCGCCCGGGGTCAAGGACTCGGCCCTGATCGAGGCGTTCCTCCGCGCGGCCCGCCAGACCCATGCCTGACCCCGTCCCACCTTCGCAAGCGCGGGCCACTTCGGAAGCGGCCACCTCAGAAGCGTCCGTCACTTCGGAAGCGCTCGCCACGGAGCGGCACGTCCGGGACGGGGCCGCCCTGGTGCGCGCGCTGGACTTCCTGCACGCCTTCGCCCGCCGCAGGGCGCCGCGCGAGGTCCCGGTGCCCGGCGGGTTCGCGGTGCTCGACGATCGCTTCCCCGGCTCGTACGACGACAACAAGCTGATCGTCCGCACGGCGCCCGACGACGATCCCGCCGCGGCGGTGGCGCGGCTCCTGGCGGCGGCCGACGAGGCGCTCGGGAGCCACGGTCACCGGCTGGTGTGCGTGGACGACGACCGGCTCGGCACGGCGTACGCACCCGCGTTCGCCGCCGCCGGCTACGAGCACGAGACGAATCTCCTCATGGCCTTCCGCGGCCCGGTCCCGAGAGATCCGGCCCCGGCCGAGCGGCTCGAACTGCCGGAACTGATTCCCGTGCTGCGCCGCGACTGGCGCCGTACCCTGCCGCAGGCCCCCGACGCGGTGATCGACGGGCTGGCCAGGCGCGTGGAGTCCCGGCTGCGCGGGGCCGGCTCGGTGGGCTTCCACGGCGTACGCGCCCCGGACGGGGAGATCGCCGCCAGGGCCGACCTGTACGCGCACGACGGGGTCGCCCAGATCGAGAGCGTCTTCACCGGAGAGCCGTACCGGGGCAAGGGGTACGCGCGTGCCCTGATGACCGCGCTGCTCGGGGAGGCGGCGGGGGCCGAGCTGATCTTCCTGGTGGCCGACGCGGACGACTGGCCGCGCCACTTCTACTCCCGCCTCGGCTTCGAGCAACTCGGCCGCACCCACGCCTTCCTCCGCACCTGACCCCACCCACCCCCGCCTTCGCCCTTCAACCCCCCGACGCCGCCTCCTGCCTCCCCGGGGTGGGCGCTGAAACGCCTGGAAAAGCCGGGCCCAGGTGGGGCCGCTGTGTTGGAGTTCCACGCAGTAGGGTCTCCTGCGTGAGCGAAACTTCCGCCGAGGACCGGATCTGGACGGTTCCTAACCTGCTGAGCTTCCTGCGCCTCCTGGGTGTGCCCGTGTTCCTCTGGCTGGTTCTCGGGCCCAAGGCGGACGGGTGGGCCATCGGGATCCTCGCGGTCGCCGGGTTCACCGACTGGCTCGACGGAAAGATCGCCCGGGCGTTCAACCAGACCAGCAAGCTCGGCCGGATCATCGACCCCGCCGCCGACAAGCTGTACGTCTTCGCCACCATCCTGGCTCTCCTGCTGCGCGACGTGATCCCCTGGTGGCTGGTCGCGGTCATCGTCGCACGGGAACTCTTCGTCGGAAGTTTCATGCCCGTACTTCGCAAACATGGCTATAAGGCACTTCAGGTGCATTTCCTGGGCAAGGCCGCCATGTTCAACCTCATGTACGCTTTCCCTCTCCTCTTCCTTGCCTCCCACACGGGGTGGTATGCCGATATAGCCCGCATTGTCGGATGGGCGTTCGCGCTTTGGGGAACGGGCCTGTACTGGTGGGCGGGGGTGCTGTATGTGGTACAGGTGCGCCAACTCGTAACCGCGGCCAAGAAGGGGTGATCGGGTGAAGGCGGTCGTCATGGCAGGCGGGGAGGGCACTCGGCTGCGTCCGATGACCGCCAACCAGCCCAAACCCCTGCTCCCCGTGGTCAACCGCCCGATCATGGAGCACGTCCTGCGCCTGCTCAAGCGGCACGGCGTCACCGAGACGGTGGTGACCCTCCAGTTCCTGGCCGCCCTGGTGCGCAACTACTTCGGCGACGGCGACGAGCTGGGCATGAGCCTGCAGTACGCCACCGAGGACATCCCTCTCGGCACCGCCGGCAGCGTCAAGAACGCCGCCGACCGCCTCCGCGACGACCGATTTCTGGTGATCTCCGGCGATGCCCTAACGGATATTGATTTATCCGACATGATCCGTTTTCACCGTGAAAATCAGGCACTTGTGACAATTGGCCTGAAAAGGGTCCCCAATCCTCTCGAATTCGGGATCATCATCGTGGACGAGGAGGGCCGCGTACAGCGCTTCCTGGAGAAGCCCACCTGGGGTCAGGTCTTCTCCGACACCGTCAACACCGGCATCTACGTCATGGAGCCCGAGGTCCTCGAGGCCGTCGCCGCCGGAGAGCCCGTCGACTGGTCCTCGGATGTCTTCCCCGCCCTCCTCGAACGTGGCGCCGCCATCTACGGCTACGTGGCCGACGGCTACTGGGAGGACGTCGGCACCCACGACAGCTACCTCAAGGCCCAGGCCGACGCCCTGTCCGGCAAGGTCGAGCTGGACATCGGCGGCTTCGAGGTCTCGCCGGGCGTCTGGGTCGCCGACTCGGCCTCGGTGGACCCCGACGCCGTGCTCAAGGGCCCGCTGCTGATCGGCGAGTACGCCAAGGTCGAGGCGGGCGCCGAACTGCGTGAATACACCGTGCTCGGCAACAACGTCGTCGTCCGCGAGGGCGCCTTCCTGCACCGCGCGATCGTCCACGACAACGTCTACCTCGGCCCCGGCGCCCACCTGCGCGGCTGCGTCATCGGCAAGAGCACCGACGTGATGGCCGGCGCCCGCATCGAGGAGAACGCCGTCATCGGCGACGAATGCGTCATCGAGGCGGAGGCGTACGTCTCCAGCGGCGTCCGGGTCTACCCGTTCAAGACCATCGAGGCCGGCGCGGTCGTCAACACCAGCGTCATCTGGGAGTCGCGCGGCCAGCGCAACCTGTTCGGCCCCCGGGGGGTCAGCGGCCTGGTCAACGTCGAGATCACCGCCGAGCTGTGCGTCCGCCTGGCCAGCGCGTACGCCACCACCCTGAAGAAGGGCGAGTACGTCGTCACCTCCCGCGACTGCTCCCTGGCCGCCAGGGCGCTCAAGCGGGCCGTCATCGGCGCGCTCACCGCGGGCGCCATCAACGTCCTCGACCTCGAGGCGGCCCCGCTGCCGGTCACCCGCTTCCACACGGCCCGCGAGTCGGCCGCCGGCGGCATCGTGCTGCGCACCACCCCCGGCGACCCGCAGAGCGTGGACATCGTCATCATGGACGACCGCGGCGCCGACCTGCCCCCGGCCGCGCAGCGCAAGCTGGAGCGGGTCTTCTCCCGCCAGGAGTTCCGCCGCGCCTTCCCCGGCGAGATCGCCGAGCTCGCCTACCCGGCCAGGGCCGTCGAGGACTACACCCACGAGCTGCTGCGCCACGTCGGCGTGAGCGGCGTCAGGGACATGAAGGTCGTCGTCGACTGCGCCGGGGGCACCTCCTCGCTGGTGCTGCCCACGCTGCTCGGCCGGGTCGGCGTCGAGGTGCTCACCGTCAACGCCCGCCTCGACGACGTCTCGCCCACCGAGACGCTCGCCGAGCGCCGCCGCGACCTGCAGCGCCTGTCCGAGCTCGTCAGCTCCTCGCGGGCGGCCTTCGGCGTGCGGTTCGACCCGGTCGGCGAGCGCATCGCCCTGGTGGACGAGAAGGGCCAGCTCATCAACGAGGAACGCGCCCTGCTCGTCGTGCTCGACCTGGTCGCCGCCGAGCGCCGGGGCGGCCAGGTGGCCCTGCCCGTCACCACGACCAGGGTCGCCGAGCAGGTCTGCCGCTTCCACGGCGTACAGGTGCAGTGGACCTCCACCGCGCTCGACGCCCTCACCTCGGCCGCCGCGAGCCCCGACATGATCTTCGCGGCCGACGGGCGCGGTGGGTTCGTGGTCCCGGAGTTCAGCCCCGCCATCGACGGGCTGGCCGCGTTCATGCGCCTGCTCGGCCTGGTCGCCCGCACCCGGCTGTCGCTCAGCCAGATCGACGCCAGGATCCCCGAGGTCAAGCTGCTCAAGCGCACCGTGCCCACGCCGTGGGCGGCCAAGGGCGCCGTCATGCGCTCGGTCATCGAGGCCGCCGAGTCCGAGCCGGAGGGCCACCGCGTCGACACCACCGACGGCGTGCGGGTGGCCCGCGAGGACGGGAGCTGGGTGCTGGTCCTGCCCGCCGCCGCCGAGCCGGTCACCGACCTGTGGGCCGAGGCGTCGGACGTCGACAGCGCCCAGGCGCTGCTCGAACGGTGGGCGCGCATCGTGGAGCAGGCCGCCGGCTGACCTCGTCGCACACGCGTCACACGCCGTCACGCACAGCGACCGGAGACGATCGGGAAAGGCTTTGCCGATGACGTGCACAGAGAGTGCCGCAAGATCGTAATGTAGAAACGCGCGGCGGCATGGACCACGGGGCGGGGGCGACGGTAACTTTGTCTGCGTCCAAACCAAAGTGCAGCGCCCCGCCTTGACCTTTGCCGCTGATCAGCGTAAGTTGCGGCATTCGCAAACTTGAAAAAGCGAAGCGAGGCGCGCCCTGAGCACCGTCGCCGCGTCTTCGCGGTAGGAGGCCGAGCCGATCGATGCCGAGCGTCTACTGCACGCAGTGCGGGCACGCCAACCCCGAGGATGCCCGTTTCTGTTCCCGCTGTGGGTCACCGCTGACCAGACCCGAGGTCTCCGGGGACACCACATCGACGATCTCCGTCGCGGGAATCGAGGCGTACGAGGCTGAGACGGGCGACATGCTCCTGGCCGAGCGGGCTCTGGTCGAGCAACTGCCCCCGGGCACGGCGTTGCTCACGGTGACCAGGGGTCCCAACCAGGGGAGTCGCTTCCGGCTCGACAAGGAGCTGACCACGACGGGGCGCCATCCGGAGAGCGACATCTTCCTCGACGACATCACGGTCTCCCGCCGCCACGTCGAGTTCTACCGCCACCGCGGCGGCCAGTTCTCCGTGCGCGACGTGGGCAGCCTCAACGGCACCTACGTCAACCGGGAGCGGATCGAGGAGGTTCCCCTGCACTCCGGAGACGAGGTGCAGATCGGCAAATTCCGCCTCGTCTTCCTGATGCGGGGCACCGCCGGCGTATGAGTGAGCGACCCTTGGACATGGCTCAGCACCCCGGGTTCACGGGGCCGGAGGCGCCGTGAGCTCCCAGGCGGCGCGGTCGCACATGAGCATCGGGGAGGTGCTCGCGCTCCTGCAGGGCGAGTTCCCCGATGTCACGATCTCCAAGATCAGGTTCTTGGAGGGCGAGGGGCTGATCGAGCCCGAGCGCAGCCCCTCCGGCTACCGCAAGTTCACGCACCTGCACGTCGAGCAACTGCGCTTCATCCTCACCGAGCAGCGTGACCACTACCTGCCGCTGCGGGTGATCAAGGACCGGATGGCGGAGAGCTTCGGCCGCCCGCGTGAGGTCCGGCAGGCGCAGGAGGTCCGGTTCAGCCGGGCGGAGCTGCTCGAGGCCGCGGGGATCGACGACGAGACGCTCACCGAGCTGGAGGACTACGGCCTGCTCGCCCCGGTGGCCCGGCGCTACGACGAGGAGGCGCTCAAGGTGGCGCGCACGGTCGGGGCGCTGGCCCGGTTCGGCCTGCACGCCCGCCACCTGCGGGCGGTCAAGGCGGCGGCCGAGCGCGAGGCGGGGCTGGTCGAGCAGACCGTCGCGCCGATCCTCAAGCGGCGCGCCCCCGGCGCCATCGGTGAGGCGGACGAGGTCGCCAGGGAGCTTTCCACGCTTCTGCTCGACCTGCACGCATCCCTTGTGCGCACGGGTGTCCGTTCGGTCCTGGGACGTTGAGACCGTAGCGAGCTGGGAGGCGGGGGCACATTCCAGGCCCGCTGGGTGTTACGTTGAATTGCAGAAGCCAGTCAGCAGAAGCGATGATCGAAGAGCTGTGCCGGGTGACCGGTCAGGAATACGGAGCAGCCCGTGTTGCAGATGGAGGTCGTGGGCGTTCGCGTTGAAATGCCCACTAATCAGCCGATCGTCTTGCTCAAGGAGGCTCACGGGGAACGGTTCCTTCCTATATGGATCGGCATGACGGAGGCCACGGCGATCGCCCTGGCCCAGGCTGAGGAGCCGCCGCCGCGGCCGCTCACCCATGACCTTTTCCGTGACGTGCTGAGCGCCCTGGGTGTCGGCCTGCGGGCGGTCAACATCGTCGCGCTGCGCGACGGCATCTTCTTCGCCGATCTGGTCTTCTCCAACGGTGTGGAGGTGAGCGCCCGGCCGTCCGACTCGATCGCGCTCGCCCTGCGCACCGGGGCCCGGATCTTCGCCAGCGAGGAGGTCGTCCAGGAGGCCGGAGTGATCATCCCGGACGACCAGGAGGACGAGGTGGAGAAGTTCAGGGAGTTCCTTGACACGATCACTCCCGAAGACTTCGGCAGGGCGGGGTAGGTATTTCAGTGCATTTACGCTTCACGACGCGCCGAGCCGGATCGTTGACTGAGCATGGTCACGGTCCTACGGTGCAAGTGAAACCCGTGGTCGCCCTTTACGAACCCCCAGATCAGGCCACGGGATGAGAGAAAGCCGGAGGTCCGCGTGGCGGTCAGCAGCGGCGAGGGAAAGACGGCCGGCCAGGAAGATCCGGTGCGGCGCGAGAGCGCGCGGCAGCGTGCCGGGGAGCAGGGTCTGCTCTTCGACGAGCAGCCGTCGGCGTTGCCGGGCGACATCGGATACCGCGGGCCGACGGCCTGCGCCGCGGCCGGCATCACCTACAGGCAGCTCGACTACTGGGCGCGCACGGGCCTGGTGGAGCCGACGATAAGAGCCGCGCAGGGCTCCGGCTCCCAGAGGCTCTACAGCTTCCGCGACATCCTCGTACTCAAAGTCGTCAAGCGGCTCCTGGACACCGGGGTGTCGCTGCAGCAGATCCGCACGGCCGTGCAGCATCTGCGTGACCGCGGGGTCGCCGACCTCGCGCAGATCACGCTCATGAGCGACGGCGTCAGCGTCTACGAGTGCACCTCGGCCGACGAGGTGATCGACCTGCTCCAGGGCGGCCAGGGCGTGTTCGGCATCGCGCTCGGGCGAGTCTGGCGAGAGGTCGAGGGCTCCCTCGCGGAGCTGCCGGGGGAACGCGCGGCGGTCGAGGACAACGTCCCGGCCGACCATCCCGCTGACGAGCTGGCTCGCAGGCGCCGCGCGCGCCGCACCGGCTGAACACTTCGAAGACCGTCGGGGCAGGCCGGTGAACGGCAAACGGGGCTTAGCGTAGTAATCTGGGACAGCAAGGCTGACGACCCCGTGCGGGAGAGTCCTCGGGCCCCCTGGGCCCCGGGGCGCCGAAGGAGCAACCCTCCCCGGAATCTCTCAGGCATCCTGTACCGCTCGGGTGAGGCAACTCTGGAAAGCAGGTGCGCCCGCCAGGCGCGTCTCACCGACGGTGCAAGCCCCCGCAGGGGTGAAGCTCTCAGGTCGCGGCACCGCGCAGGTCGTGGATCGCGCTGACAGAGGGGGAGATCCGGCACTCGTCCGCGCCCTGGCGCCGGTCTCCATAGCCTCGGGAGGCACACCCCATGACCGATCTGTCCGCTCCGCCGTTCTCGTCAAGGCACATCGGCCCATCGGAGTCCGAGCAGCAGCGCATGCTCGAGGCCGTCGGCTTCGAGTCCGTGGCGGACCTGGTGGCGGTGGCCGTCCCGGAGGCCATCAGGGCCAAGGACCGGCTCAAGCTGCCCGCCGCGATCGGCGAGGCCGAGGCCATCGCCGAGCTGCGCGCTCTGGCCGGGCGCAACCGGGTGCTCACCTCCATGATCGGCCTGGGCTACTACGACACCGTCACGCCCGCGGTCATCCGCCGCAACCTGCTGGAGAACCCGGGCTGGTACACCGCCTACACGCCGTACCAGCCGGAGATCTCGCAGGGGCGCCTGGAGGCGCTGCTGAACTTCCAGACGGTCGTCTCCGACCTCACCGGCCTGCCCGTCTCCGGCGCGTCGCTGCTGGACGAGGCCACGGCCGCGGCCGAGGCCATGACGCTGGCGCGCCGGGCCGGCAAGTCCAGGAGCGACGTGTTCGTGGTGGACGCCGACGCGCTGCCCCAGACCAAGTCCGTGCTCGCCACCCGGGCCGAGCCGCTCGGCATCACGCTGGTGGAGCACTCCCTGGAGGGCGAGTTGCCCGAGTGCTTCGGCGTGCTCGTCCAGTACCCGGGCGCGTCGGGCCTGCTGCGCGACTTCCGTGCCCTGGCCGCCGCCGCGCACGAGGCGGGCGCCCTCGTCGTGGCCGCCGCCGACCTGCTGGCCCTGACGCTGGTCACCGCCCCCGGCGAGCTGGGCGCCGACATCGCGATCGGCTCCTCGCAGCGGTTCGGGGTGCCGTTCGGGTTCGGCGGGCCGCACGCCGCGTACATGTCCGTACGCGAGGGCCTGCAGCGCCAGCTCCCGGGCCGGCTCGTGGGCGTGTCCGTCGACGCCGACGGCGACCCCGCCTACCGCCTGGCCCTGCAGACCCGCGAGCAGCACATCCGCCGCGAGAAGGCCACCAGCAACATCTGCACCGCGCAGGTGCTGCTCGCCGTCATCGCCGGCATGTACGCCGTCTACCACGGCCCCGAGGGACTGCGCGGCATCGCCCACCGGGTGCACCGCCATGCCACCGCCCTGGCCGAGGGGCTGCGCGGCGCCGGCGTGGAGGTCGTGCACGGCGAGTTCTTCGACACCGTGCTCGCCCGCGTGCCCGGCCGGGCCGGCTCCGTCGTGGCCGCCGCCGCCGAGCGGGGCGTCAACCTCTGGCAGGTGGACGCCGACCACGTCTCCGTCGCCTGCGACGAGCAGACCGGCGTCACCGAGGTGGCCAAGGTGCTGGCGGCCTTCGGAGCGGAAGGCACGGAGCCCGACCCCGAGGCCGCCGCCGACGCGCTGCCCTCCTCGCTGCTGCGCGAGACCCCGTACCTGACCCACCCGGTCTTCCACGCCCACCGCTCCGAGACCGCGATGCTGCGTTACCTGCGCAGGCTGCAGGACAAGGACATCGCGCTCGACCGTTCGATGATCCCGCTCGGCTCCTGCACGATGAAGCTGAACGCGACCACCGAGATGGAGCCCATCACCTGGCCCGAGTTCGCCGCCGTCCACCCGTACGCGCCGGCCGACCAGACCGAGGGCTACCGCGAGCTGATCGGCACGCTGGAGGGCTGGCTGGCCGAGGTGACCGGCTACGACGCCGTCTCCATCCAGCCGAACGCCGGCTCGCAGGGCGAGTTCGCCGGGCTGCTGGCCATCCGCGCCTACCACCGCGCCAACGGCCAGGGCGAGCGGGACGTCTGCCTCATCCCGTCCTCCGCCCACGGCACGAACGCCGCCAGCGCCGTCATGGCCGGCATGCGCGTCGTGGTCGTGGCCTGCGACACCGACGGCAACGTGGACCTGGCCGACCTCGACGCCAAGATCGACAAGCACCGTGACGCGCTGGCCGCGATCATGGTGACGTACCCGTCCACGCACGGCGTGTACGAGGAGACGATCACCGAGGTGTGCGCCAAGGTGCACGAGGCCGGTGGCCAGGTGTACGTGGACGGCGCCAACCTCAACGCCCTGGTCGGCCTGGCCAAGCCCGGCGAGTTCGGGGCCGACGTCTCCCACCTCAACCTGCACAAGACCTTCTGCATCCCGCACGGCGGCGGCGGCCCGGGTGTCGGCCCCGTCGCGGTGCGCGGCCACCTGGCCTCCTACCTGCCCGGCCACCCCCTGCACAACGGCACGCCGGTCGGCCCCGTCTCGGCCGCCCCGTACGGGTCGGCGGGGATCCTGCCGATCTCGTGGGCGTACATCAGGATGATGGGCTCCGAGGGCCTCACGGCCGCGACCGAGCAGGCCATCCTGTCGGCGAACTACCTGGCCCGGCGGCTGGCCCCGCACTACCCCGTGCTGTACACCGGCCGCGGCGGCCTGGTCGCCCACGAGTGCATCGTCGACCTGCGCCAGATCACCAAGGAGACCGGCGTCACCGTCGACGACGTGGCCAAGCGCCTCATCGACTACGGCTTCCACGCGCCGACGATGTCGTTCCCCGTGGCCGGGACGCTCATGATCGAGCCGACCGAGAGCGAGGACCTCGGCGAGCTCGACCGGTTCGTGGACGCGATGGTCGCCATCCGCGGGGAAATCGCGAAGGTGGCCTCCGGCGACTACGACAAGACCGACAACCCGCTGCGGAACGCGCCGCACACGGCGGAGTCGGTCAGCGCGGACGAGTGGCCGCACCCGTACGCGCGCAGCGAGGCGGCCTACCCGCTGCCCTCCCTGCGCGACGGCAAGTACTGGGTGCCGGTGCGCCGTATCGACCAGGCCTACGGCGACCGCAACCTCGTGTGCTCCTGCCCTCCCCTGGAGGCGTACGAGGACTGAGGCGTGCGGGGGCGGGCGCCGTCAGGCGTCCGCCAGTCCTTCGGTGTCAAGTGAGCAGACATGATCGCCAGAAGTGGTTAGGCTCGGTCCGACCGTCGCCACAAGGAGCTCTCTTGACGTCCTCAGAGCTGGAGACCCCGCCCCTCGACACCGCCCGCCTCCTGGCCGAGCGCGGTGACCTCGATGCCGCCGCCGCCATCCTGGGCGAGCTCGCCGCCGACCCCGAGCAGCCCGACCGGGCGCAGGCCGCCGTCGGGCTCGCCGTGGTGCTGGAGCAGCGCGGCGACATGGAGGCGGCCCGGGCCGCCGCCAGGACCGCCCTGGCCACGGGGCATCCCGAATACGCCGCGCAGGCCGCCTGCCACCTGGCCCAGGGGTTCGAGCGTGAGGGCCGGGCCGACCAGGCCAGGGCCGCCTGGCAGGCGGTGCTGGGGGTGGGCACGGCCGCGTACCTGCCGCTGGCGCATCTCGCGCTGGCCCGGCTGGCCGTGGGCGCCGACGACCTGGGGGAGGCGGAGAAG
>NZ_JBQQCB010000158.1:0-20947 GCF_052246675.1 Nonomuraea sp. KM90
GTGTCGAACTCGGCGTCCTCCATGCCGTGGGGGTGCTCCGAGGGCGGTTGCAGGCGCATGAGGTCCACGACGTTGACGACGCGTACCTTGAGCTCGGGCAGGTGCTCGCGCAGCAGCGCGGCGGCGGCCAGCGTCTCCAGGGTGGGCACGTCGCCCGCGCAGGCGAGCACCACGTCCGGCTCGCTGCCCTGGTCGGTGGAGGCCCACGGCAGGATGCCGAGCCCGCGCGTGTTGTGCGCGACGGCCTCGTCCATGGTGAACAGGTCGAGCACCGGCTGCTTGCCGGCGACGATCACGTTGACGTAGTCGCGCGAGCGCAGGCAGTGGTCGCCGACCGAGAGCAGGGTGTTGGCGTCCGGCGGCAGGTAGACGCGTACGACCTCGGCCTTCTTGTTGACCACCAGGTCGAGGAAGCCGGGGTCCTGGTGGCTGAAGCCGTTGTGGTCCTGCCGCCACACGTGCGAGGACAGCAGGTAGTTTAGCGAGGCGATCGGCCGCCGCCACGGGATCCGCTTCGTGGAGGCCAGCCACTTGGCGTGCTGGTTGAACATCGCGTCGATGATGTGGATGAACGCCTCGTAGCAGTTGAACAGCCCGTGCCGCCCGGTCAGCAGGTAACCCTCCAGCCAGCCCTGGCACAGGTGCTCGGACAGCACCTCCATGACGCGCCCGCCGGCGGCCAGGTGCTCGTCGGTCTCCTCGACGGCGGCGTTCCAGGCCCGGTCGGTCGTCTCGAACACGGCCTGCAGCCGGTTGGACGCCGTCTCGTCCGGCCCCATCAGCCGGAAGCCGTGCGGGTTCCGGGCGATGACGTCGCGCAGGAAGGCGCCCAGCATCCGGGTCGGCTCGCTGGTCTGCCCGGCGGGCGACTTCACGTCGACGGCGTAGTCGCGGAAGTCCGGGAGCGTCAGCGGGCGTAGCAGCTCGCCGCCGTTGGCGTGCGGGCTGGCGCTCATGCGCAGCGGTCCCTCCGGCACCCCGTGCAGGACGGCGGGCACGGGCCGGCCGTCTCCGTCGAACAGCTCGTCCGGCCGGTACGAGCGCATCCACTCCTCCAGCATCGCCAGGTGCCCGGGGTTGTCCCGGACCCCGGACAGCGGCACCTGGTGGGCCCGCCACGTGCCCTCGACCGGCAGGCCGTCCACCTCGCGGGGCCCGGTCCAGCCCTTGGGCGTCCGGAGGATGATCATGGGGAGGCGGTCGGCGCGGCCGTCCTTGTAGGCGGCGATCTGGTCGAACACCACGTCGAGGGTGCCGGCCATCTCCTCGTGGTCGGGGCCGACCACGTGGGGGCGGTAGCCGTACCCTTCCATGAGCTTGATCAGCTCGGCTTCGGGGATGCGGGCCAGGACGGTCGGGTTGGCGATCTTGTAGCCGTTGAGGTGCAGGATCGGCAGGACGACGCCGTCCCGGAAGGGGTCGAGGAGCTTGTTGGAGTGCCAGCTCGCGGCCAGCGGGCCCGTCTCGGCCTCGCCGTCGCCGACGACGCAGGCCACCACGAGCCTGGGGTTGTCGAAGGCCGCCCCGTACGCGTGTGCCAGCGAATATCCCAGCTCGCCGCCCTCGTGAATCGACCCGGGCGTCTCCGGCGCGACGTGGCTCGGGATGCCGCCGGGGAAGGAGAACTGGCGGAACAACCGTCGCATGCCCGCCGCGTCCTGGGAGACCTCGGGATACCTCTCCGAGTACGAGCCCTCCAGCCAGGAGTGCGCCACCGCCGCCGGGCCGCCGTGCCCGGGGCCGGCGATGTAGATCATGTCCTGGGAGCGTTCGGCGATGATCCGGTTGAGGTGGGCGAAGCAGAAGTTCAGTCCGGGTGTGGTGCCCCAGTGGCCGAGGAGGCGGGGTTTGACGTGCTCGGGCCGCAGCGGCTCGGTCAGCAGCGGGTTGTCCAGCAGGTAGATCTGCCCGACGGACAGGTAGTTCGCGGCACGCCAGTAGGCATCGATGGTCTGCATCGTCGTCATGTGTCCGATGATTTCCGGCGCCTGTCCCCCGGCCTAGGGACTTTGGTCCCGACCTTGGCAGGTGAGAAGGGCACGACGGCCACGTCGGCCCCGCCGATGCCGAAGATCGCGTACCCGGTGTTCAGCTGCGGCTCGCACAGGGTCTCGCGGCCGCTGCCGCAGTACCCGCAGGTGTAGCCCGGCCACGGAGGACCTTGGTCCCTTGAGTCCCAGGTCAGGCCGCGCCGGGGTCGTCCCGGCGAGCCGCTGCGGCCCGAGTCCTTCTCCCCGTCCGCCCCGGGGCTGATCGGCGGGATCGAGGGGACTTTCGTCCCTGCTCGCGGAGGGTGCGGCGGGGTGATGCTGGAACCATGCGACTCGATACGTCCGGACTTCAGGTGCTCTCCCGCGAGGAGTGTCTGCACCTGCTGTCGTCCGTGCCGATCGGGCGGATCGTGTTCACCGATCGCGCCCTGCCCGCCGTTCAGCCGGTCAACTTCCGCCTCGTCGGCGAGAGCATCGTGATCCGTACCTCGTCCGGGTCGAAGCTGGCGGCCGCCACCCGGCGCAGCGTGGTGGCGTTCGAGGCCGACGACCTCGACCCCGCGCTGCGGACGGGCTGGTCGGTCACGGCCGTCGGGCATGCTCGCGCGGTGACCGATCCCGCCGAGCTCGCCCGGCTGAGCGCGCTGCCGCTGGTCCCGTGGGTGACCGGCGACCACGACCACTACATCGTGGTCGAGGCCGAGCAGGTGTCCGGCCGCCGGCTGACCGGCCGGCCCATCGCTGCGGCGGTCTAGCCCGCCCGGGCCGGCCGGCGGGCCCTCAGTCCAGGAGCTCGGACAGGGGGCGGCGCACCGAGCCCTTGTCGTCGAAGGTGACGCCCAACCGCATGATCATCTGCGGGTACCGGCCCGAGCAGACCTCCTGCCGGATGAACTCGCGCAGCTGGTCCATCTCCAGCGCCTGGGTGTGGAAGGCGGCGCTGACCCCGTACGCCGAGGCGTGCAGCAGGACGTGCTGGAGCGCCTGCCCGGTGTCGATCCATTCCCGGCGGCTGTCGCCCGGCGTGGTGAGCAGCGCGACGACCCCGGTCGCCACCGCGCCCTTCTGGTCCGCGCGGCTGCCCCAGTCGTGACGCCAGGCGTAGTCGCGCTGCGGGAAGTCCGGGTCGGTACGCGCTCTCCGGCGGGGATAGCCCTCGGCGGGCACGCCGTCCTTGCGGCTGCTGCCGGGAGGCCGGGCCCACCGGATCACCTCCAGGCTGAAGCGCCGGTCCTGCGCCTGCACGCCCTGCGCGGCCTGGGTGAGCGCGGCGAGCACGCCGGCCGCCGCCGGGGAGCGGACGGGCGTCAGGTCGACCCCCTCGCCGCGGGCCGCTCCGACCAGCCGCTCCACGAGCCTGTCCGGCACCGGCACGTCGGCGAAGCCCGCCCGGTGCGTACGGCGGCGCTCGATCTCGCCCGCCAGCATCCTGGTGGCGTCGTCGGCCCTGTTGTCGGCCCCGGCCCCGGCCCGCAACGTCGCCAGCAACGACGGGCGGTCCGGGTCGGGCAGGACGCGCACGACGGGTTCGAGCCCCTCGCGGCGCAGCACCGTACGCATGGTGAACAGGGCGGCGCCGCAGCTGATCAGCAGCTCCCGGCCCGAGGCGTCGCCGACGCGCAGCTGCCGGTCCGTGTCGGCCCGCAGGCAGATCTCCTCCTCCGAGATCGAGAAGGTCCAGGGCTGCGTGTTGTGCACCGACGGTGCCCAGCGCGCGGCCTCCACCGCGGCGTCCAGTACGTGTTCTGCCGAACGGGTGGCCATGACTCTCCCTCCACGGGTCCTCACACCACAGCATCACGCGGTACCCCCGCCCCGTCAGGGCCGAAGGACCCTTCCGCCGGGTACATCGGCCCTCATCGGCACGATCCACGGGAACCGTTCTCTCGCACGGCCGCGCGCACGGCTCCGGCGAACGGCGGCGGACGGCGAGTCCTCCAAGCCCACGACGACGCCGGGCCGTCCCTCATGGCCGCCTCCTACAGCAGCGGCGGGACGGCCACGAGGTCGTCCTGCTCGGAGACCACCGCGCACACCACGTCCACGACGCCCTCGACCGCGCGCGCCGCGGCCGCGGCCGCGACGACCTCCGACCGCCGGCGCACCCGCCCGCCGAGGGTCACGACCCCCTTGTCGATCTCGACGGAGTACGTGCCCGGCGCCGGGAGCGCGGCCATGATGTCGGCGATCAGCTCGTCGGCGGGACGGGAGTAGACGCGCAGCACGTCGCGCTGGTGCAGCGTGCCGACCACCCGCCCGGTGACCACGTCGATCACGGGCAGCTGCTTGATCCGCCGGTCGTGCATCAGCCGGGCCGCGTCGCGCAGGCCGGTGCCCGGCGTGACGGTGACGGCGGGAGAGGTCATGAGCTGGGCCGCCGTCAGCCCCGCGGCCTTCTCGTGCTCGCGCCGCTGCTTGCGGGATTCGAAGATCGACACGGGGTGTCGCACCGGGTCGACCTCCTTGAGCAGCAGGTCGTCCTCCGAGACGACGCCCACCGGTCGCCGGTCGGCGTCGATCACGGTGACGGCGCCCACCGCGAACCGCTTCATCGCGGCCACGATGTCGGCGAAGGACGCCTCCTCCAGCACGGCGATCGCCACACGACCCATGACGTCCTTGACTTCCATCGGCATGGTCTCCACCTCTCATCCGCTTCCACCGTCCCGCACGACGGGCTCACCCCGTAGCGGCGAAGGTCCTCAGGTGGTCGCCCAAAGGTCCCCGTACTCGGCCGGTGAACGGGCCGACTCGACACGCCGGCAGCTCCACGGAGAAGCGGACGCACGCCGTGCCGACGACCCGCCCCGGACCGGTTCCCGTGTGCCGGTAGCGCCCCATAGGAATGCCGTAAGGAATCCTTAAACGCGCCCGGGCACGCTGGAGGCACATCAAAGAGACGCGATGACCGAGACAGGGAGCAACGAGATGGCGAGCAAGCTGGTGGTGGGGACGTTCGTGTCGCTGGACGGGGTCATGCAGTCCCCCGGCGGCCCCGGCGAGGACGACTCCAACGGCTTCCGGCAGGGCGGCTGGCTGCCGCCGCACGTGGACGAGGGCTTCAACCGCATCATGGGCCCGCTGTTCGACCGCGCCGACGGCCTGCTCCTGGGCCGCAGGTCGTACGACATCCTCGCCTCGCACTGGCCGGACGTGCCGGACGAGGAGGGCGGCGCCAAGATCAACAGCATGCCGAAGTACGTCACCACGAGGACGCCGATGGCGGCCAAGTGGCGCAACACCCAGGTGCTGGTGGGCGATGCCGCCCAGACGGTCGCCGACCTCAAGCGGGACACCGACGGCGTGCTCCTCGTCCAGGGCAGCAGCGACCTCATCGGTACGCTGCAGCGCGCCGAGCTGGTCGACGAGTACCACCTGCTGGTCTTCCCCGTCGTGCTCGGCGAGGGCAAGCGCCTGTTCGCCGAGGGCACCGTCCCGGCCGGGCTGAAGCTCACCGGCTCGTCCGCCACCGACGCCGGTGTCGCCTACCTCACCTACGAGTGGACGGGCAAGCCCTCCTACAACACCCTCGTGTAGCGGTCAGGGCTTGCGCGCGACGCCGCCGAACATGAGGCGCTGGCCCACGGTCAGCGCCTCGGGAACGGCCGCGTCCGGCCGCCACCGCGGCAGGGGCACCACACCCGGCTCCACCAGCTCGAACCCGTCGAAGAAGCCGGTGATCTCCGCGACGGTGCGGAACCTGCCGGTGCCGAGGAGCGCGAGATACTTCCGCTCCGCGTCCCGGGAGTCCTGGCTGGAGTCGCAGAAGTGGGTGATGAACAGGTAACTGCCGGACGGGACCGCGGCCATGTACGCCTCGACGATGCCCCGCGGGTCCTCGTCGTCGTGCAGGTGGTGCAGGACGCCGACCAGCAGGACGCCGACCGGGCGGCCGAGGTCGACGAGGCGCCTGACGGCCTCGTCGCCGAGGACCGCCGCCGGGTCCCGCAGGTCGGCCGAGACCACCGCGGCGCGTTCGTTGTCCGCCAGCAGGGCGCGGCCCTGGGCCGGCACCATCGGGTCGTTGTCGACGTAGACCACGCGCGAGTCCGGGTTCGCCCGCTGGGCGACCTGGTGGGTGTTCTCCACCGTGGGCAGGCCCGAGCCGAGATCGAGGAACTGCGTGACGCCCTGGCCGGCCAGGAACCGTACGCCGCGGCCCAGCATCTGGCGGTTGTAGGCCGCCACGTCGTAGATCTCGGGGACGACCTTGACGATCTCCGCGACGAACGCCCGGTCGACCTCGTAGTTGTCCTTGCCGTGCAGGACGACGTCATAGGCCCGCGCGATGCTGGGCCTGGTCGTGTCGATCGCGCCGGTCCACTCGTCAGGCTGTTCGGCCACGGATGCCCACTCCTCCTGGAGACGATCAAGAAAGAGCATAGGCGTACCCGGCGTTTTTCGGCAGGGGCATGGCTCTTGTCAGGATGTGGTGTCAGGACTACGATCTCCTCACATTTTAGGAAAGTTTCCTAAATAAGGAGGCTGAGCACGTGGTCCGTCCCCGCGCCCGCGGGACCCTGTTGTTACTGGTCCTGCTCCTGATCACCGCAGCCATGTCCGCTCCCGCCACCGCCGGGGCCCGCAGCGCGCCGGCCACGTTCGCGCATCCGGGCGTGCTCGTCAGCCGGGCCCAGCTCGACTTCGTCCGGTCCAAGGTCAACGCCGGCGCCCAGCCGTGGAAGGCCGCCTACGACCAGATGGTGGCCAGCAGCCTGGCCTCGTTGTCGCGCACCCCCAAGCCGCGCGCCGTCGTGGAGTGCGGCTCGTACTCCAACCCCAATTACGGCTGCACCGACGAGCGCCAGGACGCGCTGGCGGCCTACACCGACGCGCTGATCTGGTACATCTCCCGCGACAGCCGGTACGCGCAGAAGGCCATCGAGCTGATGGACGCCTGGTCGGCCATGATCACCGACCACACCAACAGCAACGCGCCGCTGCAGACCGGGTGGGCCGGCTCGTCCTGGCCCCGGGCGGCCGAGATCATCCGCTACACCTACACCGGCTGGTCCGCCACGGGCGTCAGCCGCTTCGCGACCATGCTCAGGAACATCTACCTCCCCGAGGTCATCAACGGCCGGCCGAGCACGAACGGCAACTGGGAGCTGTCCATGATGGACGCGGCCATCGGGATCGCGGTGTTCCTGGAGGACCGGGCCGCCTACGACAAGGCCGTGAGCACATTCCGGGCCCGCGTGCCCGCCTACATCTACCTCACCGCCGACGGCGCCCTGCCCAGGGGACCGGCCGGCAGCGGCATCGACACGCGGGCCGAGATCATCGCGTACTGGCAGGGCCAGGAGACGTTCGTCGACGGGCTGTCCCAGGAGACGTGCCGCGACCTCACCCACACCGGCTACGGGCTGGCGGCGATCGCGCACATCGCCGAGACGGCCCGGATCCAGGGCCAGGACCTCTACCCTGAAATCGCCGACCGCCTGCGGCACGCGCTCGGGCTGCACGCCAAGTACCAGCTCGGCGCGGCCGTCCCGTCGTGGCTGTGCGACGGCGCTCTCACGCTGGGCCTGGGCCCGGTCACGGAGGTCGGCTTCAACGCCCTGCACCACCGCATGGGCATCGCGATGACCAACACCCAGACCCTCACCGAGCGGCAGCGCCCGGCGGGCACCAACAACCTCTTCGTGGCCTGGGAGACCCTCACCCACGCCGGCAACCCCAACTGAGGCCTCCTACACCACCACGCCGCCGCCGCCCGGCAGTCCGGCCAGGTCGGGCACCACCCGCGGGAGGCCGCGCAGCCACCCCTCCAGGTCGGCGGGCCACCACCGGCCCGCCGACAGCCGGCCCAGCTCCGCCGCCACCGCGGCCGACGAGGCGTGCACCGGCACGACCCGTACGGGCGCGGCCCCCGCCAGCACCCCGAGCCACCAGTGCCGCCAGGTCTCGGCCAGCCCGTCGGGGTCCAGCACCAGGTAGTAGTCGGGCAGCACCAGCCGGCCCGCGCGCAGCTCGCCCAGCGCGGCCTCGACGGCCACCTCCAGGCCGCCGGTGATCCCGGTGCCGTCGAAGTAGGCGGCCCACGCCGCGGCCACGTCGGCCAGCGGGTCGGCGTCGTGCACCACGTACGTGGCCGCCGACCGTCCCGCGAGCTCCATCACCTCGGCCGGCCCGCGTTCGCCGCGCGGGATGGCCCGCACGTTGTGCAGCCCGTCCAGGCCCGCGACCACGTCCCCGGCGGCGTCCCCCGCCACCACGACCACCGTACTGGTCAATCGCCGCATATCGGGCAGTTTAGCGCTCGTGTCCGATCCGGCCGGCCGAGGGGAGCCCCGGCCGGCCGCGCCGTCTCAGGCGTAGGGATCGAACGGGATCCCCGCCGGCTTGGCCTTCGCCAGCTCCCCGTTGAACGAGGAGTCCTTGAGGCCGAAGCTCGCCGAGCCGAAGTCGTGCGCGACCAGGCGGTCGCGGAACCCGGGCGGGTAGCCGTCCCAGCCGACCAGCGGCGGGAACTGCCACGTGCCCTTGTGGTTCTCCGGCTGCTCGGTGGCGCTCGCGAAGCGGAACGCGTGGGTGGAGAGCCCGTCCTTGTGGTAGATGATCTTCGGGTGGGTGCCGGTCTCGTCCCAGGGCAGCTGCGAGCGCGCGCGTACGCTGTAGGCCCCGTGCGCGGACGCCGCCACGTACTGCGCGGTGCCGTCCTGGACCCAGACCACGACGTGCTCCCAGTCGTGCCGGTGCCCGCAGCAGCCGGGCAGCGTCTGGTCCTTCTCGAAGTAGAGCGCGTACACGTACGCGCACCAGCCGTTGTTGCACTTGGAGCGGGAGTAGGAGTTGGTGTTGTCCAGGTCGGACAGGTCGTGGCACTGCCCGTTGACCGCGCCGCCCAGCGCCAGTCCCGGTGCGATGGTGCCGTCGCGCCCGATGGCGGGCGTGGGGTAACAGCCGTCCCCGTCGTAGTCGAACGCCGGCTGGTACGTACGGTCTTCCGGCGGCGCCACCCCGTCGAGGGCGGTGGGCGGGGCGGCGTGGGCGATTCCCGGGACGGCCACGACGATCGCCGCCGCGGCCACCAGGGCGCGCAGGGCGAACGATAATCTCCGCGGACGCCGTCTCACGTGGGTGCTGTCATCGGGCATGGCGAGTCTCCTGCCGGGATCGGCGGTGGGGGGACCTGTCGATCATGCCTCCATGAGACGACGGCGGATCCGCGCCGTCCAATGCCTGCGGGCGAACATCAGGCAGCCAGTGGTACGACGTGGGGAAACGGCCGGTGAACCCGGCTCACAGGGTCCCTTGCGCACCCTGGCCACCGCAGTCCTTCGCGCTCCCCCTGCCGGGGCGCGGTCAGGAGTGGCCGGACCGGTGTTCCAGGAGCAGCAGCGCGATGTCGTCGATCCGTCGCGCGCCGTGCGGGATGTCGTCCAGGAGACTGTCGCAGAGCTCCGACAGCGGCTGGTTCGAGGCTCGGGTCAGGTGGTCGGCGACCTCCCCGATGGCCTCGTCGAGGTCGACGCCCGGGGTTTCGACGAGCCCGTCGGTGTAGAGGGCCAGCAGGGCGCCCGGCGGGAACGGCACCTCCGTGGTGGGGTAGTGAATGTTGTCCTCCACGCCGAGCAGCAGCCCCACCGGCACGTCGATGATCTCGCCCGGCGCGTTGGGCGGGCGCAACAGGGGCGGCGGGTGACCGGCGCTGGCCGCGCTGAGGGTGCGCAGCCGCAGGTCGACCTGGACCAGCAGGCAGCTGGCGAACAGGTCGGTCTCGGTCTCGATGAGCAGCCGGTTGGTGTGCGTGAGCACCTCCCCGGGCTCGGCGCCGGCCGCGGCATGGGCGCGGATGGACGTACGCACCTGCCCCATGAGGGCGGCGGCCGTGATGTTGTGCCCCTGGACGTCGCCGATGACCGCCATGGCCAGCGAGTCGCTCAGGCGGATGAGGTCGTAGAAGTCGCCGCCGATGCCCACGCCGCGGGTGGCGGGCAGGTAGCGGGCCGCCGCCGCCAGGCCGGGGATCTCGGGCAGGCGCCTCGGGAGCAGCACCTCCTGCAGGCTCTGGGCGAGCCGCTCCTTGGCGTCGTAGAGAAGGGCGCGGTCGAGGGCCTGGGACATCAGCCCGGTCAGGGTGGTGAGGCCGGCGCGGTCCTCACCGCTGAACGAGCGGGGGGTGCCGAAGGCGAGCACGCAGCTGCCGATCCGGCCCTCCGCACCCGCGAGCGGCAGGAAGGCCCAGGCGGACATCTGGTCGTAGTGAGCGACGTACGGGTACATCTGGCGTAGCTCGCTCCGGTTGGCGAAGAACATGGGGACGCCGGTCCGCAGGACGCGTTCGGAGGGCGTGGGCGTGGTCAGCGGCAGCCCGTCGAACCGGTCGAGGACCTCGCTGTCGTACCCCCGGCTACCGATGATCTTCAGCTTGCCGCACTCGGCTATCACCACCGCCATCGCCTGGACCTCGAACACGGGCATGACGTGGTCGGCGAACAGATCGATGATCTCCCGTACCTTCTGCGCCCGGGTCAGGGCCGCCGCGAGGTGCACGAAGTTGTAGAAGACCTCCGGTCTGGGCAGGCCGTGGGCGCGGGAGCCGGTCTCGTGCGCCGGCGGCTCCTGGTCCCGCAACGGAACAAGCGTGAGGCGCAGGCTGATGCCTGACGAGTCCGGATAGAGATGACACTCCAGCTCGCGGCCGTCCGGGCGGCGGGCCACGCAGCGGGCCATCTCCTGGCTGACCACCGCCGCCCGGCAGCGATCCTCGAACAGCGGGTCCTTCAGCCAGGCCATCACGTCCCAGAGCGTCCTGCCCAGCAGCCCGGACACGTCGCCCCCGAGGAGCTCGGCCGCCGTGGCGCTGACGAAGGTGATGCGGCCCTCCAGGTCGAGGGCGACGCATCCCTCGTGCAGGCGGTCCAGATAGGTGAAGGCTCCGGCGGCGTGCTCGGGATCCGGGGTCTGCTTCGGCGCGGGGGTGAGGACGCGCGGTTCGCCGGAGGGGTGCGGCGGCTGTCCTTCGCTGTCGGCCTGCCTCAGCAGGTCGCCCAGCTTCCGGCTCGCCAGGTCGATGACGTCCATCTCCTGGGCGTTCAGGTCGGGCGGGTGCGACGGGGGCCACATCAGCACCCAGCAGCCCCAGACCCGGGCCCCGGTCTGGATCGGCACCGCGGCCGCCGCGAACGAGTACGGCAGGGCGAGGGCCGTCGCGGGGAAGCGGCGGGCCATGTCCTGGTGGCTGGGGACCCAGATCAGGTGCCGCTGGCGGACGGCGGCAGCGGCCGGGACGCAGGCGTTCAGCCTGACCCGGGTCCACGGCCGGACGATCTGCGCGGGCAGCCCGATCTCCGCCTCCATGAGGAGCACCTGGTCGGTCTCGTTCAGGAGGTAGATCGCGCCGATGTGCGCACCGGCGGCACTGACCGCGTCGCAGAGCACCTCGTCCAGCGCGGACGCATGCCGTTCAGCGGTCCCTTCGACCTGGCTCGGCACGGCTCAGCAGGCTCCACTCCGCACCGGCATCGACAGGGCCTTCCACGAACCAGTCATACGGCCAACGATAGGCGCCCGCGTCCACGGCAAGACGGCCCATGGCGGGATTCTGGTCGCACTTTGACACGAGCATCGATATTTCGGGCATTAAATCGGCAAGTTCGTCTTGACTCCATAATTGGGACATCCCCGCAGATCAGGCAGGAGACCGCCTCGCGAAGTGCTCCAGGATGAGTTCGTGGCAGAAGCGGTAGGTGTCCTCACCGGCCTCCTTCAGCAGCCCCGCCTCGACCAGCGCGCGCAGGGCGCCGGTCACCTCGATCCCGCGCAGGCCGCTCTGCCGGAACACGCTCCTGACGCCCGCCGCCTCACTGGAGAAGGTCTCCCCCGGCCCGTGTTTGGGATCCCGGGCGAGCCCGCGCAACGCCTCGGCGAGCTGGTCGGCCGTGAACTCCTCGGTGGCGCAGCGGCGCAGCGCGCGGTTCACGTACCAGGGGATGAAGTCGACCGGGTCCGGCGGCAGGTCGTCGATCCAGGAGGACGAGGCCAGCAGCATGGCCAGCGCCTCCGGTGAGCGGATGAACCCCTCCGGCAGGCGCAGCCGGCCGTAGTCGGCCCCGTGCGCGGTGAGATGCCGGCGCAGCCGGGCCGCGGCGTCCTCCTCGGGCACGCCGAGGAGCTCCACGACCGTGAATCCGCCGCGTACCAGGCGGTCGTGCGCGATCCTGCCGGTGTCGGTGACGATGACGCGTGTGCCGGTCTGTCCCTGCCACATCAGCAGTTCCTGCACCAGGCTCGCCCGCGCGGACGGGCTCGGCAGCTCGTCCAGGCCGTCGAGCACGCAGAGCACGTTCTCCCTGATCACCAGGCTGAACGCCTCCGAAAGTGAGAGGCGGTACTGGTCCACCACCGCGTGCGTGAGCCGCAACTCCAGGGTGCCGCTCCGCTCTCTGAGGGAGCGTACGGGCAGGTAGACGGGGGTGGCCCCGCCCTGCGCGAGCAGCCGCCGGATGATCCGCGCGCAGAAGGTGGTCTTGCCCGACCCCCGCGCACCCGTGAGCAGCAGCCCTTCGTTCCTCCAGAGGCCCATGACCTCCTCCGGTGTGACCCGCCGGGCCTGCGGCTCCGGGCCGACGCGCGCCAGCGAGGGCAGTAGCTCGCCCTCCTCGCCCACCACCAGGTCGACGCGCCGGCCCAGCCGCTCCAGGAACACCGACGACGGGACCGCCCCGCTGACGGGGTCCCGGGGCAGGCTCTCCTCCGGGGCGACCTCGTCGCTCTGCCGCGGCAGCGGCGAGGCCTTGACCAGGTCGATGTAGGAACTGACGTCCCCGGGCACCGCCCGCTTCATGCCGAGCAGGCAGCGCACGATCCCCAGCGGCAGCGGGTTCCAGTCGGGCAGCTGGTCGGTCGAGGCCGTCTCCAGGTCCTCGGCGATGCGGTTGAGCAGGGTCGAATCGCCGCTCAGCCGGTCGTAGAAGTCCTTGTCGGCGTCCCGGATGAGCAGGACGGCGGCCAGGATGCACAGGTCGTAGTCGGCCAGCCCCCTGGCCCTGGCCACCCTGTCCTGGAGGATCAGGACGTTGACGAAGCGCTTGACCGTGCGCGGGTTGCGCGGCAGCCCGATGGCGAGCAGGTCTCTTGCGGGCCGGATCTGCTCGCGCAGCAGGCTGTCCAGGTAGTCGTGGAAGGCCGGGTCCGGCAGCCGGGGCATCTCGAAGGGGAACTGCACGATCTTGTCGAGGTAGTTGTCGACCGGCATGTCCTGATATTTGCTGCGAACGGCTGAGATCAGCGGCTCTTTCGCCACTGCCAGGAAGAACACGCAGTTGTCGCGGTTGAAGTGCAGCTTGAGGGCCTCCAGCAGGGCCGTGATCTGCTCGCCGTCGCACCGGTCGAGGTCGTCGATGAAGACGACGAGCCTGCTCTTCCCCCGGGCCCGCAGGGCCTGCGCGATGAGCGTGCCGAGGTGCTCGTCCAAGCGGGTGCGCTCGGAGCGGACGCGGAAGTTCGTCTCGTCGTAGGAGTCGAGGCTCTTGCGTACGTCGGTGACGCTGATCCGCAGGGAGGCGGTGAGCACGAGCGAGCCGAGCACCTCGGAGATGGTTTTGAGGGTACGGCGCACGTCTCGCGCCGGGTGAGCCCGAGCTGGGTGACCATGCCGTGGAGCAGGGGCAGCACGGGGTTGCCGTCGTACTGGTGCGGCCAGGGATCGAACCACACGTGCGCGCAGTGGGGATGCTCTGTCTCCACCACCTTCCGTACCTGTTTGAGGAGGGACGTCTTGCCCGTCCCCCACTCGCCGAAGACGCCGACGACCAGAGGAGGCGCGGCCGAACCGGCCAGCATGGCCAGCTCCCTGACGTACTCCTCGCGGCCCAGTCCGTCGGCCTCCACGGGCTCGTCGCTGTGGGTGAACTCCTCCTGTCCCGGAGCGGCCGGCGCCCCCTGCGTGGCCTCCGGCACGAGACGCCGCCGCCGCATCACCAGGGCGACCCCCGCCGCCACGAGCAGCAGCAGGACGCCGCCCACCGGCACGGCCCAGTAGCGGGCGAGCCACGACGCCTCGGTGATCCGCACCTGTTTCCTGGCCAGGCCGCTCTCGGCGACCAGGACCAGCTCTCCCGCCACGGCGCGGCCCGGCCCGGCGCGGCGCAGGACGATGTCGGTGACGCCCCCGGCGGGCAGGCGCACCACGGCGGGCCCGGAGACGGCCAGCACCTTGGCGACCGGCCCGGTCAGGCGCACCTGGGCGTCCACCGCGGGCCCGGGATTCGCCACCGCGACCCGCCACGGCCCTTTCTCCCCCACGGGAATGGTCAGGGAGCCGCTGTCGAGGAACGCGGGCGCCGCGGTCATCGCGGCGAGCACCGGCACGAGAATGGTCACCAGGACCATGCGCAGCAAACCCGCAGCCGCCATGCGTCAATTATTCAGGCGGTCACCTTTCTTGTGGCCCAGTTGGGGGACAGACTTTTCCGGAAAGGCGGCACCACGGTCATGGACAATGCGACGACCACCATGGCCAGGGCGAGCGTGCCGACGGTGAGCCCGGCTCCGGCCCGCTCGTAGAACACGGTGAACAGCGGCGGGCCGAGCGCCGCGACCCCGTAGCTCACCAGCCGGGACACCCCGACCACCCGAGCCGTCATGTGGTGGGGCACGTCGCTGAGCACGGTCCTGATGGTGACGTTGCTCAGCCCGCCGGCCAGCCCGATCATCAACAGCGCCACCGCGAACGCGAGCGGCGCGATCCCGGTCACGGCGGTGAGGAGCAGCGCGAGGGAGCACATCCAGGCGTGGACCAGCAGCATGGACCTGCCGTGCCGGGTGAGCCCCACCCATTCGGCGAATATCGCGGCCGACATCCGGCGGGACGCCTTCTCGTGGATCTTCCGGGAAATCCTGCGGCGCCGCGGGGAAATGAGCCCGCCGATGATTCCGCCGACGCCGGAAGCCGACAGAATCGTGCCGATGACCGCCGGGTTGAGCCCGCCGCCGGTCATGTGGGAAATGGACACCACGGTCAGCGACTGCACGATGAGATTGATGAGCGCGGTCAGGATCGTGGCCGACCTGATGAACGGGTGCCGCCAGACCTCGCGAAAACCCATGACGGTCTCCCGCAACATGGGCCGCCGCTCCCCGGTCTCCGGACCCGGCCCGGTCTCCGGGGCCGCTCGGGGCGGGCGTACCAGAACCCCCGCCGACATGGCGAAGAAGAACGCGTTCGACAGGAACGCGGTGAGCGGGCCGAGCGCGTACAGGGCGCCGCCGAGCGGACGTCCCGCCAGGGCGATGGCGTGCACGGTGGTCTCGTGCATGGCCAGCGCGGTGTGCAGCCTGGCCTGCCTGGCCGTCGTGGTAACCAGCGCGGCCTCGGCCACCGAGGTGACGACCGCGAGACCACCCTCCAGGAAGGCGACCGCGAGCAGGTGCTCGATGCGCAACATCCCGGCCAGCATCGTGCCGCACAGCAGGGCCATGAGCAGCGCCCGCAGCGCCTCGCTCCACAACATCACGCGCCGCGGCCCGAGCCGGTCACTGATCGTCCCGGCGGGGAGGTAGCACAGCAGACCGGGCAGCATGGAGGCGAACACGACCCACCCCGCCCAGGCGGCCGAGCCGGTGAGAGCCATCGCGAGCAGCGGGTAGATGACGCTCAGGGTGCGGGTGCCGAGCATGGACAGCGCCGAAGCGCTCCATGACCGCACGAAACCCTGAGAGGCCACCACCGTCGCAGCTCCCGCCAGCTGGATCTTGGGGAAATGTGTTCCGCGTTCCCTTTGAGGAGAGAGACGGCGGGAGGCTTCAAATATATACGGCAAGGCACCCGCCCAGGCGCACGCCGCACCCGCCGCGCACCTCGGTGGTCGAGCGCATGGGCGCACGGGTCGCGGCACGCGCCGAGCGCGGCACACGGGTCGCGGCACACCGGGCGCGGCGCACGAATGACGGCGGGAGGGGCGGCGGGTAGGTAGGGGGCGGTTATTCGCTCAGGCGGTCGGCTTCGGCGGCGAGGCGGGGTGGGAGGTGCGTTCGGGCGCCGGGCTCGCGCGCACGCCGCGCCAGCCGGACCGCCTCGCTGTGCTTGCCCGCCGCCACCATCACCCGCGCCGCGCGCAGCAGGGTCGGGCCGTCCTGTTCGGCGTCCATGGGCGGGATGGCGCGTACGGCCTCCGAGACCTCGCCCTTCTGGGCCAGCGCGAGCGCGTAGGCGGCCTGCGCCGAGGGCTGCTGGAGCGGCCCGGCCCGTTCCAGGTCGCGCAGCGCGCGCTCGGGCCGCTGCAGGTCGGACATGATCTCGCCCCGGGCACGCAGCGCCTCCGTGGCGTTGCCCGCCACGGCCAGTACGCCGTCGAGCACGTCCACCGCGCCGCTCTCGTGCCCGCTGTAGTACAGCGCCCAGGCGAGCTCGGTCTGGATGGTCGCGTCGTCAGGGCTGCGCCGGCAGGCCGCCCGCAGGTCCTTGATCGCGTCGCCGAAGGCACCCTGCCGGATGAGGACGCGGCCGGCGGCGGTGAGCAGGGTGGCGACGGCGACATCGCCGCCCCGCGCGGTCGCGTGGCTCTGGGCGGCCAGGCGGTAGTGAGCGACCGCGGCGTCCAGGTCCCCGCCGTGATAGGCCACGTCGCCGAGGAACGACCGGATGACGGCCGTCAGCGGTCCGGCCCTGGGCGCCGCGGCGAGGGCCGCGCCGGCGTGCCCGGCCGCCACGTCGAGGTGCCCCAGCCGCAGTGCCGTTTCCGCGACCCGCAGCTCCCCGGCGGCGTCCGCGGGGCCGCGCGGGAGCGAGCCGGACCCGCTCAGCAGCAGCGCGGCGGCCAGCCGGTCGTCCCAGAGCCGGTGCCATGGGCCGCCGTCGCCGGGCACGGTGCGCAGCAGGCGGTGCTCGACGAGGGCGTCGATCACGGACTCGGGCAGCCCGCCCTCCCCCGGGGACACGGGCCCGGCGAACGTCTCCCGTACCTGGGCCCTGAGCTTGCCCGTATCACCGTGAAAGTAGTCCGCGGCCACCTCGCCGAGCAGCCGGTCGCAGTGGTCGGCGATCACCCGGTCCACGTCGGGCGGGCGGGTGACGTACGCCGCGCCGTCGGGCAGGGCCGCGCAGGCGAGCTGGAGGAGGAGCGGCTGGACCCGGACGCGCCGCTCGCCGCGTACGGTGCGCAGGTCGTCCACGAGCGCCTCGGCCACCCCGGGGGCGAACCCGCCGCCCGTGGTCTCGACCGGCAGGCGGCACGCGTCGAGCGCGGCCCCCACCGGCAGCGGGGGCAGGCGGAAGTGCCGGGCGCGCGCGAGGCCGGGATGCCGGACGAGGTCGTCGAGGTGCTCCTCGTTCACCACGACGAGCAGGCGCAGCGACAGCTCGCTGTCGAGCGCGTCGGCGAGTTGCGCCAGCAGTTCCGCGCGGTGCCGCTGCCACGCCGCCGGCCCTGCGAAGGCGTCGTCCACGTGGTCGATCGCGGCCAGCAGCGGCAGCGGGTCTCCTGAGGGCACCCGTCTCGGCGGGTGCTTGCCCAGGAAGCCGGCGACCGTCTGCCCGACGAGCTCGGTGGGCGCCTGGTAGGGCGACCAGGAGGAGAGCAGGGCGAGGACGAACGGGTTCTCGTTCTCCTGGACGAGGGCGGCGGGCACGCCGGGCCGGTGCCGGAGGCCGCCGACGGGCAGTACGTCGTTCCCGGCGGGGTCGAGCAGCGGCAGCACCCCGGCGGCCAGCAGCGACGACTTACCGCATCCCGCGGACCCGTACAGGATGGTGACAGGGTGGGTCCGCCACGCGCGGGACAGCTCCTTCGCCTCCCGCTCACGCCCGAAGAACCGGACGGCGTCCTCCCTGCGGAAGGCGCGCTCCCCGGGGAACCGGTTGCCCCTCGACTCCATCACTGTCCCGCCCATCGCCGCGATTCAGCCAGCGATTCGCGCGCTTTTCGCAGGCGAATGGCGATTGCTTTCGATCATTACCAGGTTCGTGACCGGGTTTCAGATGGCCGAATTCCACCCCTGAACCGCTGTTTCATCCGATGCCTCGGCCAGCCGCCGGTAGGCACTTCTGAGTGCGGGGGATTGCATGTCCTTCAGAACTTCGAGGTCGAAGTCGCTGATATCCAGGAGCTCCGCACAGATTCTCTCGCCCATTCCGTGTCCCTCGCCGTCAGTTATGGACATCCGGAAACCGCACGCCCGGCCGAGCGTGTGACCTACTAACTTATATGTGATTCTGTGACGCTAGGTGCGTTAAATCAATCCTAGGATGGAATTCCTGGGAAAACGGCTGGCGGAGACTGGCGGAGGCCCACGTGGACGAGCGAGCGAACGAGCGGGCGACGAAGATGCCCCCGGTCTGGGGCAGGGTACCCCCGCGCAACAGGAACTTCACCGGTCGCGAGGCGCTGCTCAGCCGCCTGGGCAAGAGCATGGCGGGCGGTGCCACCACGGCCGTGGTGGCGCACTCGCCCGTGCCGCAGGCCTTGCACGGCCTGGGCGGTGTGGGGAAGACGCAGCTCGTCACCGAGTACGCCTGGCGCTTCCGCAGCTCGTACGACGTGGTCTGGTGGATCGCCTCCGACCAGCCCGCCCTGGTCCCGGCCACGCTCGCCGCCCTCGCCCCCGAGCTCGGCCTGCCCTCGGCGAACGTGGTGGGCATCGACGAGGCCGCCGTGGCCGTGCGCAAGGCCCTGCAGCAGGGCACCCCGTACGACAAATGGCTGCTGATCTTCGACAATGCCGACGAGCCGGAGTCCATCAAGGACTTCATCCCCGACGGCGGGCCCGGGCGGGTTCTCATCACCTCCCGTAACAACCGCTGGACCACGACCAGCGAGAGCGTCGCCGTCGACGTCTTCGAACGCGACGAGAGCCTGGCCTTCCTCCGCAAGCGGCTGGAGCGCGAGCTGCCGAGGGACGAGGCGCACCGGCTGGCGGAGGCGCTCGGCGACCTCCCGCTGGCGCTGGAGCAGGCCGCCGCCCTGCAGCTGATGACCGGGATGCCCACCGAGGAGTACATCGAGGCGCTGGAGGAGCAGACCCGCCCGCTGCTGGCGCTGGGCAAGGCGACCGAGTATCCGCACTCCATGACGGCGGCCTGGCAGCTGTCGGTGCAGGCGATCGAGGAGCGCATGCCGGAGGCCGCGACCGTGCTGCGCTGCCTGGCGTTCTTCGGGCCCGACCCCATCCCCCGTGACGTCTTCCGCCGCGGCAACAAGGTGTCCGAGGCCACCAGCATGGCCCCGATCCTGGCCGACCCCCTGCTGCTGAACAAGGCGATCGGCGAGCTGAACAGGTTCGCCCTGATCAAGGTGGAGCCGAGCACCAGGACGATCACGGTGCACCGGCTGATCCAGAGCCTGCTGCGCGACTCCGTGAGCGCCGACCAGCGCGAGAGCCTGCGGCACGAGGTCCACCTGCTCCTCGCCGGGAGCGCCCCGACCTCGCCCGAGGACACCGCCAAGTGGCCGGCCTTCGGCGAGCTGCTGCCGCACGTGGAGCCGTCCGGGCTGAGCTCCTGCTACGCCGAGCCGTCCAGGCGGACCTGTCTGGACGTCGTCCGCTACCTCTACCGCGTCGGTGACTACCGTGCTGCCAGGAACCTCGGCGAGGCGCTGCGGGCGGCGTGGACGGCGCAGCTCGGCGTCGCGGACCCGCACGTGCTGCGGCTGCGCCGGCACCTGGCGAACACCTTGTGGCAGCTCGGCGAGTTCACCGAGTCCCGCCTGATGAACGAGGAGACGCTGGAGCTGATGCAGGAGACGTTCGGCGCCGACCACGAGGAGACCCTCGCCGTCGCCAACTCCTACGGCAGCAACCTGCGCGCCCTGGGCGAGTTCGAGCGCGCCCGCAGTCGCGACGACGAGTCGCTGCTGGCCTACGAGAGCAAGTTCGGGCCGACCCACCCGGGCGCGCTGCGCATGCTGCACAACCTCGGGCTGGACCACGCGCTGCTGAGCGACCACCTCAAGGCCAGGGACCTGCTCAAGCTCACCTATCTGGAGATGAGCAGCGCCACGAAGGGCATCAGCCCGTGGGACGTGCAGAACGCCTGGAACTGCCTGGCCCTGGTGGTGCGCCTGTGCGGCGACTTCGAGGAGGCCTGCGACCTGGCCGAGGACGCCTACGCGTACGGCCTGCGGGAGCTGTCGCCCGAGCATCCGCTGACGCTGAAGGCGTCCAAGGAGCTGTCGATCGCGAAACGGGCCGCCGGTGACCTGTCCACCTCGCTGGAGCTCATCCAGGACACCTACTCCAGGATCGAGAAGGTGCTGGGGCCGAACAACCCCGACACGATGGCGTCGGCGATGGCGCTGTCGAACACGCTGCGCGAGGCGGGCCGCCTGGACGAGGCGTTCGTGCTGGCCAAGGAGACGATGACGCGTTATCGCACCGTCTACGGCAACCAGCACCCCTACACCTACGGTTGCCAGAGCAACCTGGCGCTGCTCTACCGGCTGCGCGGCAACGCGGCGCGGGCGCTGGAGGAGGACACCGACGCCTACAAGGGCCTGCTCGACCGGCTCGGCCCCAAGCACATCTACACCTTCACCGCGGCCGTCAACCGGGGCGGCGACCTGGCCGCGCTCGGCGATTTCGCCGCCGCCTGCCGCCAGGACCACGAGACCGTGGAGCTGCTGGCGTCGTCGTTCGGCGAGCGCCACTACCTGACGCTGTCGGCCACCGTGAACCTCGCGCTCGACCTGCGGGCGTCCGGGCGGGAGGAGGAGGCTGAGCGGCTGACCGGGGAGACGCTGTCGGCGTACCGGGAAGCGTTCGACCCCGACCATCCGCACCTGCTGCGCGCGCTCAAGGGCGAGCGGGCTTCGTGGGACTTCGACCCGCCGCCGCTGTGACGTGCGGGTGCTTGGCCTCGAAGGCGGCCCGGTGCTCGGCGTGCTCCCACCGGGCCTGCTCCAGCGCCGCCGGCGGCACCGGCTCGGCCGACCAGGCCGAGAGGGTGCGCCGGGCGGCGATCACGAAGGCCCCGCCTTCGGTGGTCAGCCGTCCGCTGGACAGTAGCGTCTCCG
>NZ_JBQQCB010000159.1:0-20759 GCF_052246675.1 Nonomuraea sp. KM90
ATCGCGGCGCCCCAGGCATGGCAGCTCCGCGTGGCGAACTCCTTGGCCTCCGAGGTGTCCTCCCAGGTCGCGGGGTCGAACGTGACGCCGCGGAGGTGGAGGTCGAGACCGAGCAGCGTGAGGTCCCAGCCGCCGCCGATCCCGATCGTGCCGCCGGGCCCGTACGTGCGCACCAGCTCGTCGACGATCTCGGCGGGCGAGGAGTGCACCAGCTCCAGGACGGTGCCGCCGCCGTCGCCCGGCGCGAGGCGCACCTCGACCTCGGTGAGCATGCCCTCTCCAAGGGCCCAGGTCACCTTGATCAGGGTGGGCTCCTCGCAGCGCAGGATCGTGCCGCCGGCGTTGCCCTTGAGCTGGTACGTGCCGCCGAGCCGCAGGTCGCCGTCGATCGGGGCCAGCCACCGGCCGATCCTCGCGGGGTCGGTGCAGGCGTTCCAGACGTCGTCGATCGTGGCGTCGTACGTGCGGCGCAGCAGCAGCGAACGCCCCTCGCCGGTGGTGAGCGGATGGTCGCCGACCTCTCGGTGGGTGGCGTTGATCTGGTTGACGATGTCGATCACGGTTCTTCCTCGCTCTCCGTAGACGGTGGGCTGCCTGGAGGCGGCGTCCCGGCACTGTCCTCAGGCTGCCGGCGGCGCTCACGCTTGCCGCGCGAGAGTTCGGTGGCCAGCGCGTCCAGGCGCTGGCTCCAGAACCTGTGGAGGCGCTCCAGCCAGATGTCGGCCTCCCGTGGTGGCGTGAGTCGACGGCGTACGGGTGCCGCTGTCGCACTGCTGCACCACGGCACCTCGTACGGCACCGACAATCTCACTCTCGACTTATATAAGTCAATGGTGAATAAGAAGCCTCCGGTGTCCGGGGAGCGGGCGGCGCCTGCGCGGGGATCTGGTCGGCGGGCGAGAGGGGGAGTCGATCGGCCGGCACGGCAGGCCCAGCAGTGCCGCTGTACGGGCGGGCCGACGGGCCGGGTCCGGTCCTGTCGCGCGACCTTCAGCGGTCCCGGCGCCTGGATCTCCCCGGAACTGGATAAATGCGGGAATAGTGCGATTCATCGAATGTCATGGCGCCGTCTTGGCCGTTCCCGCCGCGCCGCGAGCCCGCCTCCAAGTCGGCGCCGACGGCCGGCGCCGAGTGGCGGGTGGGCCGGTGCGGCCCCGCCCTCCGGCGGAAGGGTTCGTCGGCGGCGGCGATGGGGCCGGGCGGTCGGCTGGGGCGGGTGTGCCCGCCAGGGAAAAAGCGCGTAAATCACCGCAAAAATCTCATACCACGCAACGACAAAACTGATCCGTCTCCTACGCCGTGCACGGCGGGCGTGTGCTAGCCTGTTGGGCGTTGCAGTTGTGTTACCCATAAAGACTTTTTGTGCGCCTGAGCAGTGCTTGGGTTTCGGGCGCGTTTTGTTTGCCGGTCATTTCCGGATGGGCTCATCGCGGCGACACGGAATCCGCGCAGTGCGAATTTCGTTTTCCTGCACTATCTCAAGGAGATTGACATGGCAACCGGAACCGTGAAGTGGTTCAACTCGGAAAAGGGCTTCGGCTTCATCGCGCAGGACGGCGGCGGCGCCGACGTCTTCGCTCACTACTCCAACATCGTCGCCAACGGCGGCTACCGCGAGCTCACCGAGGGACAGAAGGTGTCCTTCGACGTCGTCCAGGGCCAGAAGGGCCCGCAGGCGGAGAACATCGTGGCCGCCTGACCTGGCGCATGCCATGAGGGAGCCGGGCTCGTACCTACGGGCCCGGCTTCTTCGCGTGTAGACCAGGCCCGTTCCGTCATGCGGTCGGCCGTTCGTCCGGGAGCTGCACGGCCAGCAGCGCGATGTCGTCCTCGTTCGCCTTGTCGGCCAGGGTGATCAGCTCGTCGCAGATCGTCTGCACGTCCGCGCCGGCCAGCGTGCCCGCCTGCCTGCGCAACCTGGTCATGCCCCGGTCCAGCGGCTCGGTGCGGCGCTCGATCAGCCCGTCGGTGTAGAACAGGACCGTCGAGCGCGGCGGCAGCGCCTCGACCGCGTCGGCACGGGAGAAGGTCGGGTCGAGGCCGAGCAGCGCCGAGCGCCCCTCCTCCAGGAACCGGGTGCCGCCGTCGCGGGTGATCAGCAGGGGCGCGGGATGACCGGCGTTCGCCCAGCGCAACTGCCACGGGCCCGTCGCAGGGCCCTCCAGATGGGCCAGCACCATGGTGGTGAGCAGGTTGCCGCCCACTCCGCCGAGCACCCTGTCGAGGTGGGACACCACCTGGCTCGGCTTCTCGCGGCCGTCGAAGGCCAGCGCCCGCAGCATGTTGCGGACCTCGCTCATCTGCGTGGCGGCGGTGATGTCGTGGCCCTCCACGTCGCCGATCACCAGGGCGGGGGTGCCGTCGGAGAGCCGGAACGCGTCGTACCAGTCGCCGCCCACCTGCGACGACTCCCGGGCGGGCAGGTAGCCCGCCGCCAGGCGGAGCGGGCTGATGTCGGGGAGCCTGGGCAGCAGGGAGTGCTGGAGCCGGGTGGCCATCTCGTGCTGCAGGCCGTACAGGCGGGTGTTGTCGACGGCGAGGGCGGCGCGATGGGCCAGATCCTCCACGATCGGGACATCCGCGTCGGTCAGGGGCGAGCCCGGTTCGAAACGGGCCAGGGTCAGCGCGCCGAGCGCGTTGCCGCGTACGCGCAGCGGGGCCACGATCGCGGAGTCGGCGGCCAGCACGCGCCGCAGCCGCGTGCGCGCCTCCCCGAGCTCGACGTCGGCGGGGGTGGTCCCGGGAGCCGTGAGCAGCAGTGCGCCGGACGTGCGCAGGATCGGCAGGAGGAGGTCCTCCAACTCCAGGGGCAGCGGCCCGGTCTTGCTGTGCAGATGGGCGAAGCGCGTCTCCGGGCCGCTCATCGCCACGCTGACCCGCCGCACCGTCTCGCCCTCGACCAGGTCGACCGCGCACCAGTCGGCCAGACGGGGCACGAGGATCCTCGACAGCCGCCGCAGCGCGGTGTCGCCGTCGAGGCTGCTGGTCATGGCCAGGGAGGCCTCCGAGAGCACGCTCAGGTAATCATGGATCTCCAGCCCCATCACCGCCTCCATCCCACCACGATCATTCCATGGCCACCGGGCGGGGAGACGCGACCCGCGAGCGGGATCCGGTGGCGCGACACGGATCGGATCCCCGAGCGACCTCCTGCGCCTTGGCGTGCTTGCCCGCCATGGGCCGGGTCGTGGCCGTCCGCCGCTCGCTCGCGCCACGGGCGGGGTTCGGTCGGCCGGCCCGTGGCCACGCCGAACGGGCGCCGGTCGAGGCGCCGGGGGCGGCGCCACGCCGAGCGGGGCGCCGGTCGAGGCGTCGGGGCGGAAGGGCAGCCGCAGCCCTCCGGCCTGCAAAGACCAGGGAATGATCACCGCTGCCGGGCTACGGGGCGGCGCCGCCGGGGTAGGCCCACACGGGCCGGAAGCCCGCCACGGACGAGCGGGCGCGCGTGCTCGCTCGACGGGGGAGTGGCCTTGTGAAAGTCGTCGTCGACCTGACGCGCTGCCAGGGATACGGGCAGTGCGCCTTCCTCGCGCCGGACGTCTTCACCATCCGGGACGAGTCGCTCCTGTACGACCTGGACCCCGGCGACGAGCATCGCGAGCACGTGCTGCGCGCGACCGCCGCCTGCCCGGTCCAGGCCATCCACCTCGACCGGTCGGAAACGCTGCCCGTCCCGCCGCAGGAGCGCCCGCCGGCCGGGCGGAGCGGCGACGGCCGCATCGTCATCGTCGGGGGCTCGCTGGCCGGGGCCCGGGCCGCCGGCGTGCTCAGGCGGGAGGGCTTCACCGGGCCGCTGACGGTGATCGGCGGCGAGCGCCACGAGCCGTACGACCGGCCGCCGCTGTCGAAGCAGGTGCTCACCGGGCAGGTGCCGTTCGACCACACCATGCTGCCCCGCCTGCGCGAGGTCGAGGCCGAGTGGCTGTGGGGGACCAAGGCGACGGGTCTGGACGTGGCGGGCAAGCGGGTCCGGCTGGCCGACGGCCGCGAGATCGCCTTCGACCGGGTCCTGCTGGCCACCGGCACCCGCGCCCGGCCCTGGCCGAACGAGGCCGAGGCCGCGCTGGAGGGCGTGCACACGCTGCGCACCCTGGAGGACGCGGCCCAATTGCGCCAGGCGCTGGCCGCCCGCCCGCGCCGGGTGCTCATCCTCGGCGCCGGGTTCACCGGCTGCGAGATCGCCTCCGTCTGCCGCGAGCTGGACCTGCCGGTGACGGTCGTCGAACGCGGCCCCGCGCCGCTCGTCAACGCCCTGGGCGGCGTGATCGGCGACGTGGCGGCGCGACTCCAGCGCGAGCACGGCGTGGACCTGCGGTGCGACACGACCGTCACGGCCCTGGACGGCGACGCGGACGGGCGGCTGCGCGGGGCCCGCCTGTCGGACGGCAGCACGGTGGAGGCCGAGGTGGCGGTCGTCGCGCTCGGCTCCATCCGCAACGTCGAGTGGCTGCGGGACTCGGGCCTGGCCGCCGGCGTGTGGGGCGTGGCCTGCGACGCGGGGTGCCGCGCCGTGGACACCAACGGCCTGGTCACCGACGACATCTTCGTCGCCGGCGACATCGCGCGTTTCCCGCACCCGCTCTACCAGTACCAGTTCATGACGCTGGAGCACTGGGGCAACGCGGTCGCCCAGGCCGAGATCGCCGCCCACAACATGGTCAGCGACCAGGCCCACCGCTGGCCGCACCTGTCGGTGCCGGTGTTCTGGTCCAGCCAGTTCGGCGTCAACATCAAGTCGGTCGGGGTGCCCACCTTCGCCGACGAGATCACCATCACGCAGGGCTCGACGGACGAGCGGCGCTTCGTCGCCGTCTACGGGTACCAGGGGCGCGTCACGGCGGCGGTCACCTTCGACCAGGGGATGTGGCTGGAGTTCTACCAGCGGCTGATCGAGCGGGCCGCGCCGTTCCCGCCCGAGTTCCGCCACGTCGACCAGCGCGGGACGGCGGGGCCGGTGCCGGCGCGGGTGCCCGAACGGCTGGTCGCCACGGCGGGGGCGACCGTCGTGGTGACCGGGCACGACCCGGCCGAACGCCGAGCCTCCCTGCTGCACACCCCGCACAGCTGACCCCGATCGCCGGACAGCAGAGAGCCCGGACAGCACAGCGTTCAGACAGCACGGCGTCCAGAGCACAGCGTCCCAGACAGCACAGAGCCCAGGCAGGAGTGATGCGGGCCATGACATCGCAGAGCGTCTTCGAGCGGATCCTCGATCCAGCCGGCCGCGCCGATCCCTACCCGCTGTTCGGGCAGCTCCGCGCGACGCCGGTGGCGCGGCAGGAGGACGGCACGTACGTCGTCAGCACCTACCGCGAGATCGTCGAGCTGCTGCACGACCCGCGCGTCAGCTCCGACCGCCGCAACCTCGCCTCCGCGGCCGAGCCGCCGGATCGCTCCCCGGCGTTCATCGGGCTCGACCCGCCCGAGCACGACCGGCTGCGCCGGCTGACCATGCGCCACTTCGGTCCGCCGCATTCGCCCGGCCTGGTCGACGGGCTGCGGCCGGCGATGCTGCGGATCACCACCGACCTGATCGACGGCATCGCGGGCAAGCGCCGGGCCGACCTCGTCGACGAGGTCGCCTACCCGCTGCCGGTCGCGGTGATCTGCCGGGTGCTGGGCGTGCCGCAGGAGGACGAGCCCCAGTTCCACGCGTGGGCCGACCAGATCATCGAGACGCTCGGGCCGGGCGAGGAGGACCGGGCCGAGCGGGAGCGGGAGCGCCAGGCCGTGTCCAAGCAGCTGGAGGACTACCTCGCCGGGCTCGCCGAGGTCCGCCGGGAGCGGCCGGGGCAGGACCTGCTGTCCGGGCTCGTCACGTACCGGGGGCCCGACGGCGCCATGACGCCGCAGGAGGTCGTCTCCACCTCCGTGCTGCTGCTGATCGCCGGCCACGAGACCACGATCAACCTCATCGCCAACGGCATGCTCACCCTGCTGCGCCACCCGGACCTGCTGCGGCGCGTCCGCGACGAGCCGGGCCTGGTCGTCCCCACGGTCGAGGAGCTGCTGCGCTACGAGCCGCCCGTGCAGATCGTCTCCTCGCGGATCGCCCTCGACGACATCACCATCGCCGGCACCACCATCCCGGCCGGATCGCCCATCGTCCTGGCGCTGGCCGCGGGCAGCCGTGACCCGGCCCACGTGAGCGACCCCGACCGCTTCGACCCCTGCCGCCCTCGCAACGAGCACCTGGGCTTCGGCGGCGGCGTCCACTACTGCTTCGGGGCGCCGCTGGCCCGGCTGGAGGCCCAGATCGTGCTGGCCGAGCTGGTCCGCCGGCTGCGCGATCCCCGGCTCGTCGCCGACCCGCCCCCGTACCGGCCGAGCCCCGTCCTGCGCGGGCCGCGGCACCTGCTCGTGGACTACGACGGCGTCGATCCCGCGTGAGAGGGTGAACGCGTTCGTCGACGCGCACGAGGAGCACAAATGAAGATCGTGGAGTTGACCTCGGTCGATGGGTACATCGCCTTCGACCTGGACTGCCCGTTGAGCGCGGGAGGCACCCGCCTGGCCCCCGACGTCACCCGTCACGAGGCCGAGCTGCTGGCGCGGGCGATGACGTACAAGTTCGCCGTGCTCGGCGAGCGGATCGGCGGGGCCAAGGCGGTGCTGCGGGCCAAGCCCGAGGAGCGCGCCGAGACGGTGGCCCGATACTGCCGGGAGATCGCCCCTCTCGTGGCGAGCAACGCGTTCCTCACCTCCTCCGACCTGGGCACCCGCACGGAGGACTTCGCCACGCTGCCCGGCTACCGCGCGGACTCCGTCATGCACCAGGAGGCCGACGGCGCCCTGCTCGACACGACGGTGACCGGTCTCGGCGTGGTCGCCGCCGCCGACACGGCCCTCGGCGGACTCGCCGGGCGCACGTTCGCCGTCGAGGGGTTCGGCAAGGTGGGCGGCGCCGTGGTGCGGGAGGCCGCGCGGCGGGGGGCGCGGATCGTCGCCCTGTCCACCGTGTACGGCTGCGTGGCCGACGAGTCGGGCCTCGACGTGGCCGCGCTGCTGGAGCTGCGCGCCGAGCACGGGGACGCCTGCGTCACCCGGCTCGGCCTGCCCGTCCTGCCCGCCGGGCAGCTGTACGAGGTGGCCGCGGACGTCCTGGTGCCCGGAGCGAGGACCGGGACGCTGAACGCCGCACGAGCCGCCCGGGTGCGCGCCCGCGTGGTCGCTCCGGCGGCCAACGTCCCCTACACCCCCGACGGGCTGCGCACGCTGCGCGAGCGGGGAGCCGAGCCGCTGGCGGACTTCGTCTGCGGCGCCGGGGCGACGATCGGCTACCTCGCCGAGCTGGCCGGGCGGCTGACGGACGCCGACTCCCTGCGGGACCTCGTGGCGGAGAAGGTCGGCCTGCTCACGGCCACGGCCCTGGAACACCCCGGCGGCGCGTTCGCCGGCTCCCGCGCGCTGGCGGAGGAGTCCCTGGCCGCCTGGTGCGAGCCCGGCGGGCTGCCCGGCGGGCCGCCGCTCGCCCCGGAGCAGGCCGTGGACGGCCGGGGTCAGGCGTACAGCCAGTCGACGTAGGTGTAGTCACGGGGGTCGCGCACGCGGAACAGCTCGTTGCGCAGCAGCCGGCCGACGCCGTCGACGTGCCACATGTCTCCCCAGATCCGCGCGGTGTCCTGCACCCGCGCGGTGCGGACGGTGCGCTCGGCCTCGTAGCTCTTGAGCGCGCCGGCCAGGTCCGGCTGCGCCCCCAGCTCGGCGGCCAGGCAGTACGCGTCCTCGATCGCCTGGCACGCCCCCTGGGCGAGGTACTGCAGCATGGGATGGGCGGCGTCGCCGGTCAGCACCAGGCGGCCGTCGGTCCAGCGGGAGATCGGCCGCCGGTCGTACATCGGCCAGCGCCGGTCCCGCCACAGGGACTTCAGGCTCCCGCGGACGGCCGGGTCGCAGCCCGCGAAGGCCGCGTCGAGCTCCTCCGGCCCGCCCCAGTCCTCGGCTCCCGGCTCGTAGGACGGCGACCTGAAGACGGCGACGGTGTTGAGGATCTCGCCCCGGCGCAGCGGATAGCGCACCAGGTGGCAGCCGGGGCCGAGGTGCACGACCACGTTCTGGGCGGTCTCCGCGTCCAGGTCGCGGTCGAGCTCGGCGACGGGGAAGGCGCCGCGGTAGGCGACGTAGCCCGAGCAGATCGGCTCGTCGTCGCTGAACCTGGCCCGCAGCCGGGAGCGCAGCCCGTCCGCCACGACCACGAGCCCCGCCGCGTGCTCGCCCAGGGAGCTGTGCACCACGGCACCGTCCGCACCGGGGACGGCGTCGAGCACCGCGCAGTCGGGCACCAGCTCGACGCCGGCCCGCACGCAGGCGCGGGCGAGGATGTCGAGCAGGTCGCCGCGGTGGATGACCACGTACGGCGCGCCGAAGCGGGTCTCGAAGGCGTCGTCGAGGTCGAGGTGGGTCAGGTCGGTCCCGTCGAGGGCGTCCTTGAACAGCAGCCGGCGCGGGGTGACGCCGGCGTCGAGGACCTCCGGCAGCAGGCCCCATTCCTTGAGGATGCGGGTGGCGTTGGGCGCCATCTGCAGCCCGGCGCCGACCTCGGCGAACTCCGGAGAGCGCTCCAGGACGCGTACGGCGTGCCCGGCCCGGGCCAGGGCGTGGGCGGTGGCGAGGCCGCCGATGCCGCCGCCGGCGACCACGACGTCGACGGGCGCGTAGGGGGCGTTCATCAGTGCCGTCCTTGTCCGTTCGGGTTCACAACCAGGGCCCCAGCACGTGCGGCCGGGCGGCGCGGCCGGTCAGCCAGGCCGCCAGGCCCGCGGCAGCGGACCAGGTCGACCGGCGAGAACACCAGGTCGGAGGTGTCGGCCCGCTGCATCACCGCGCCGTCCACCCGGCAGGAGATGGGCAGGGCCGGTCGTACCCCGCCGGGCAGCTCGTCGGGGGTGACGAGCACCGGGCCGAGCGGCGTGGTGCCCTCGAACGTCTTGCCCTGCAGCCACTCCTTGGTACGGAACTGCCAGTCGCGCACGGTGACGTCGTTCATGACGGTGAACCCGGCGACGGCCGCGGCCGCCTCGTCCTCCGAGGCCCGCCGTACCGTCGCGCCGATCACGACGGCCAGCTCGGCCTCCCAGTCCACGGCCGACGACTCGGGGGCGAGCTGGATGTCGTCATGGGGACCGATGAGGGCCTCGGCATACTTGGCGAACAGCGTCGGGTGTTCGGGCAGGTCGCGTCCCATCTCCAGCGCCCACGTCGGGGAAGCCGAGGTCGACGTAGCCGCCGGCGTCGAGCCTGGCCGCGCGGGTGCCGTCGCCGGTGCGGATGGTCGCGAGTCTCACCGGTGGTTCTCCTGGTCGTCGGCGCGGTACTGGTTCAGCTTCTCGAAGATGGGGGTGTCGCTGAACCGGAACAGGTCCAGCCCCCGGTCGGTGGCCAGCGTCAGCGGCTGCCAGGACGGCACCACGAACAGGTCGCCGCGCTCGACCTGCCACGTGTGCCCGGCGACGGTGACCTCGCCGGTGCCGTCGAACACCTGGAAGACCGACGAGCCGACCTCGCGGACGGCGGCGGTGGCGGTGTCCGGCGCGAGCCGGTGGAACTCGGTGCGCAGGGTCGGCATGACGTCCCCGCCGGTGGTGGGGTTGACGTAGCGGACGGCGGCGTGGCCCGGCTCCGTCGTCGCGCGGTAGCCCTCGGCCTCCAGCGTGAGCTGCTCGGCCAGTGCCCGGTCGGTGTGCTCCCAGCGGTAGGCCAGCAGCGGCGTCGCCGGCGTGGGCCGCAGGTGGGTGAGGGGCCGCAGCCCGGGGTGGCCCCAGAGCCGCTCCGAGCGCGAGCGCTCCGGCGCCTCCCGGGTCTCCACCGCGTCCGGCCCGAACTCGAAGAACGTCGAGTCCCCGAAGTACTGGAACGGGATGTCCAGGCCGTCGATCCAGGCCATGGGCCGGTCGGTGATGTTGTGGTGGCCGTGCCAGTGCCAGCCGGCCTGCGGCAGGAAGTCGCCGCGGCGCATGGCGACGGGGTCGCCGTCCACGACGGTCCACACGCCCTCGCCCTCGACGACGAAGCGGAAGGCGTTCTGCGTGTGGCGGTGCACCGGGGCGTCCTCGCCCGGGTTGAGGTACTGGATCGCGGCCCACAGCGTGGGCGTCGCGAACGGCCGGCCGCCCAGGCCCGGGTTGGCCAGCGCGATCGCCCGCCGCTCGCCGCCGCGCCCCACCGGGACCAGCTCGCCCGCCCGCTCCGCCATCGGCAGCAGCGCGGTCCACCGCCACAGGTGGGGCACCGCCTTGGACCTCGGGGACAGCGGCATGAGGTCGCCGATCTCCGTCCACAGCGGGATCAGCATCTCCCGCTCGAAGCCGCGGTACAGCGCCTCCAGCTCCGGCGTGCGCTCGGGCTGGTCCGCGGCGTCGGACGCGACGACGGCCACCGGAGAGCCAACGGGAAAGGTCATGGGCCAGGGCCTTTCGTGGGGTCGGAGGGTTTCAGGATGTCCTGCTTTCTGCCCTCCGGATAAGCTCTTTCTGCTATGAGGAACAAACCGCCGTACGCGCTGTCCTCCGTGGACCATGCGCTGCAGCTCGCCGCGCTGCTGCAGCAGGAGGGCCCGATGCGGGTGACCGACGCGGCGGAGCGGCTCGGGGTGGCCGTCTCCACCGCCCATCGGCTGCTGGCGATGCTGGTCTACCGCGACTTCGCCGAGCAGGGCCCCGACCGGCGCTACCGCCCGGGCAAGGTGCTGCGCCCGGCCGAGCCCACCGGGGCGCCGGTGGCGCTGCTGCGCGAGCTCGGCCTGCCCGAGCTGCGGACCCTGGTGGAGCGCACGGGGGAGTCGGCCAACCTCGTGGTGCCGGCCGGGACCGAGGTGCGGTTCATCGCGACGGTCGAGTCGCGGCAGATCCTGCGCGTCGGTGACCGGGTGGGCCGCTCGCTGCCCGCGCACCAGGCGTCGGGAGGCAAGGCGATCCTGGCCGCCCTCCCCGCCACGGACGTGACGGCCGTGTACGACGGGGACGCCACGGTCGACCTCCCCCGGCTGCGCCGGGAGCTGGCGCTGGTGCGCAGGCGCGGCTTCGCCGTCAACGACCAGCTCACCGAGACGGGCCTGACGGCCATCGGCATGGCGGTCAAGGGCACGGACGGCGCGCCCCTGGCCGCGGTGTCCCTCGCCCTGCCCACCGCGCGGTTCGACCGGGACCAGCTGCCCGGATGGGTGAGCGCGATCTCGGCCGCGGTGACCCGGATCCAGCTGGCCCTGGCGCGGCGGCCCTGAGGCCGGCTGCCCCAGGGTGAGCCGCATGAACAGAGCGCTCGTTGCCGCTGTTGCCCGCGGCTACCACGAACAGCATGCCGTAGCGCTGGGTGAGGGTTGCCACCGCCGACTCCAGCGGATCGATCTCGGGGGTGTCGGTGCCGCCCAGGCTCAGATTGACCACCTTCGCGCCTTGCTCGAAACGATCACCGGGTTGGCGCGTAGGACGCTTCTGCCAGTTGGATGGTGTTGATCACGTTCGATCGGCACTCGGGAGGCCTGGTGACGCAACCGGTCAAGGTCCGCAGGCTCACGGACCAAGAAGAGCAGAAGCTGCAGCACATCGTGCGGCGCGGCACGATGAGCACGGTGCGCTATCGGCGGGCGATGATCCTGCTGGCCTCGGCCGGCGGCAACACCGTCCCGGTCATCGCGCGCCTGGTGCAGGCCGATGAGGACACCGTGCGCGATGTGATTCATCGCTTCAACGAGATCGGGCTGGCCTGCCTGGACCCTCAGTGGGCGGCAGGCCGCACCGCGCCTGCTGAGTCCTGACGACGAAGACTTCGTCGCGGCGACGGCCACCACCCGACCTGCCAAGCTCGGCCAGCCCTTCACCCGCTGGTCCATCCGCAAACTGCTCTGCTACCTGCCTCGCCTGCCCGGCCGCGCCATCACCATCGGTCGGGAGGCGTTACGCACGCTGCTGGCCCGCCGGGGGATCACCTTCCAGCGCACCAAGACCTGGAAAGAGTCCCCGGACCCCGACTTCGAGACCAAGCTGGACCAGATCGAGTACGCCCTGACCCAGCGGCCCGAGCGCACCTTCGCCTTCGATGAGTTCGGGCCGCTCGGCATCCGCCCCACCGCAGGCTCCGGCTGGGCACCGCAAGGCGAGCCGGACTGTCGCCGGCTGGATCGGCGAACGCCGCCTTGAGGAATGCCGACGCGGCCTTCGCTGGCCCCTACCTGGTTTGCCGCCCGATCCACGCGATCGCGGCGCGGTGGAGGTTCACCAGTCCCGCCCATTTCAGCCAGGCGTTCCGCGGCGTCTACGACCTCTCGCCGCGCGAGATCCGCCGGCAGCGCGCGACAGTGCGCACAGACTAAAGAGGTATGCGCTCACCCGTAAGGACAGAATCCGGCCGCGGGGTGCACCCTCTAGTGAGAAAGCCCAACGGGATCCGCATACAGGGGAGAGGATGCATTCCTTGAAGACAGCGGCAATCGGCTTTCCAAGCCCTAACGGCGTTGCTCGGGTGGCGTCACTGGAGGGCAATAACTCTCGGCAATCTCGGCGACGATCCCACCCTTGCCGGAACAGGTGCCCGACGTCTGGTCACAATATCCGTGTGCAGCGGCGATTCGGTTTGGATGCACCCGATACGCATCCCCTATTTGCGCAGATAACTTGACCGTCGCGCCTTGATCGGGCGGGCTGCCAGGGGCTGGCGCTATCACGCCAGCGAAAATGGGTCGAAAGATACGACTCCCGAGGTTCGACAAAACACATACTTAGAGTCTAACAAGGAGGACGGAATAGTGGACATAGGCACGTCGCGAATGGGGAAGATCTGCGGTGTGATGAGTATGGCGCTCATACTCATCACGGGAGGCGCTATTGGCGCGAGCCCGGTCCTGGCTCAGGGGCCAGCAGCCACCCAAGCCGCGCGGGTTCCCTGCCTGAAGGGAGAATGGCCAACAGGATGGACACTAGACTCAGCCCATTACCCTCCAAAGCCATGCACAAAATGCCAGGACGCAGCCGCCGAACTAGCGCGAACCGGAAAATGGCGCGTCATGTGCATGGGCTCCAGCGATAGCGAGGGCAAAACCACCGTACTCTTCCGTCAATGCCTGGCTTGCAGGACCGGCGACCCGGCAGATGAGCGGTCTATATACTCCATTCCCGCTCCTTAACCAACCGCGGTCAGCCAGCCTACTTTCCTGACATGGCTTAACATCCGTCAACCGTGCAGGCCGCTTGACAGCTCCAGATAAGTCCCGTCCTGCGGGGGTTGTGTGCACGTTGGCCCGCCCACTGGGATTGGCCAGAGGAATCCCGGAAAGGGTGATGAGACCGCTGAGGCGCCGGCCGCCAGGCGGATGACGGGCTGGTCGGGATTCAGGAGATGGTGAAAATGCGCCCTCGGAGGCACTGGTAGGAGCCATTGTCCAGGAGTTGACCGAAGCCCTGACCGTAGATGAGCGCACAGAGGGGGCAGACCGCGGCCGAGGGCCGGCCGGGTGCGGCGCCGTCCCGGGCGGGGCAGGCGCCAGGCCCCGCGTGGCGGCCGTGATGACGCGCTTGGCGGCCGCTACGGCAGCGACGCTCACGATGTCGTACGGCTGCCCCGGTCGCGCGGACAGGAGGTGACGGCCGCCCGCAGGCACGGGATGCCAGACCCGGTCGTCACCTCCGCCATCGCTCGCCGTCCGCTGGACGGCACACGCATGTCTCAGGACGTGACGCTGAATTGACGTCGATGTGAAGCAGTTAGGTGCTGTGCTGACGACTGACAGCTCATCACCGTGAACACGGTGAGCCGCAGAACAGCCCCACAACCTGACGTCACCCCTCCCAGCGGGTCGATCACGTGAATTGTCTCGAACCTCGTAGCAACGGGCTCAAGCATAGCCACGCCTGAGATCGGTGCCATCTCCATGGCAATAAGTGGAGGCTGGCGCCTCCCAGCCAGACACACCAGCACCAGGAAGGGTTTCCATGAGAAAGATACTTTCCATGTTAATGGCGGCCTCGGTTGCACTCGTCGCGTTGCCGACGAGTGCCGGGGCTGCTACCATCGACGTAACTCCGCCGCCTGCCTGCGCAAGCAGCGACGACAAAGACAAAATCGTTCAAGATTTCGTCGAGCGCGTAAACAAGAGGTGGAGTCTCGACATCAACCCCACCGACTACGAGGTGCAGTCCGATGGAACCGGATGCACCGTCAAACCTAAGGGGTCTGCGCCCGTCCAAGCAGAGCCAGCGGCCAGATCCGCCGATACCGCAGTAGCCCTGAGCACGACCGTATCCCCGCCGGCCCCCGCACCAGGTGCCAAGGACGGCGTGGCCCTTATGCAGGACACAAGCTGGTGGCAGCCCACCTGCTATGCCCGGCAGGGGGATCCGGAGGGCGTCGGCTGGATGGACACCTGCTTCCAATGGGGCAGTATGCATTACGAAGGGGCGACCCGCTGGAACTACGCCGCCCGCATGTACGCGTCATGCGGAGCGCTCGAGGGTGGGCCGACCTTCTGGCAGGTCTCCGGCTGTTACGTGGCCACGAAGCGCGCCCCCAATTCTCCGGCACTGGTGTGGAATGACTGGGACCCGAAATCCACCAGGCCGCTGAACTCCTGCGGAAGCGTCGGCCTCTCCATCGGAGTCGGGCCCGTCTCGGCGTCGTACAGCGTGAACACCTGCGACAAGCTGCAGCCGACCAAGGGGACGGAAGCTGCGGACCTCCGAGTCGACTGGGAAGGTAAGTCATACTATGGCGAAGATATCCGGGAAACGGGGTTGCTCATCGGCATCGGCAGCCCGATAGGCCAAGCTCCACTACTTAATGTCGGGTTCGGCTATACGTATGAGGAATGCGTCTGGCCGCCCACGCCTTCCCCCTATTACCCCTGGTGCGCCATCTGATCGATCGGACCTGAAGCGCTGCACTCGCACGGGCCCGCGGAGTCCTGGCCTTCTCGTCGGGCACGATTCCGCCGGGTCCGTCGGTGACCGGGTCCCGGTGTCGCTTGACAACCCCAGATAAGGATGCTCCTTACGCTGCCCGCGGCTTCAACACCAACCTGAAGACCTGCACATCGGGCAGCCCCGGCGAGTGGTGCGGGCGTTGGTTCGTGGAGAGGCTTCTGAGGAGGCTAGGCCCGTATCATTCACCGAACACGGCCCGAGCGAGGCGATCTAGCCATACGTCGACCGAACCCTCGATGTGCGGATATTCGGCCTGAAACTGCTCCCAGCGGACGGGCAATGACCGGATCGCGTCGGCGTTGAAGTACATTGCGCGTTCCCAGCCAAAAGACTCCCTCGGGACACGGCGCCGCAAGTCGCCCGGGAGCGGGAAACGCTCGGCAAGTACTGTAGCACCGCGTCGTAGCGGTCCTTGCCCTGCGGATAGGAGTCGTCGTCGTCCAGCCAGAGCAGTTTCCAGGCCAGCGACAGCTCAGGGGTGGCGCCCAGAACGCGCGTGCGCTCGCCGCCGTCGGCTCGTGGGGTTAGCGCGGGCTCCGACGGGTCTGGTAGCCGCTCGTTGAAGACGAAGTCGAGCTGCACCGTGCCAGGCGGCAGGCGGCCGGCGCGCCAGGTGACAACGAGCCGTCGTCCGGGGGCACGCTCGTAAGTCCAGATGTCATCCACCGCAATATCGCAGACGTCCATTCGCACCCCGTCCGAAGCGTCGGGGGCGGATGCGACGGCGGCGGCGAGGTCCTTGAAGAGCTGCGCTGTCTGCGGACTCCTGAGAGTGGAGAGGGGCGGGAGTACGATCCAGTCCAGGTCGCCGGGATGGCGGGCTTCCTCTCCCACCCAGGACTCCAGCAGCAGGCTTCCGCGCAGACCAGTTTCTCGTGCCACGGCGAGTCAGCGACCAGTCGGACCAGATGATCGATCGCACACCGCCGCGCCCACCGCCAGCGGTAGGCGGCCTCCTCGCTCTCGAAGTGCGGCTCGCCCGCCCGGCAGGCGTAGGCGAAGTGCTTCAGCGCGGGATCGAAGATCGCTGGTTGTCTGATGCCCGGTCCATGAGTGACCGGCAGGCAGGTCGCGGGGTAAACGCGGTGAGATGGCGTCATCGCTCCCCGATCCAGCCATGGTCGATGACGAGGTTGTCGTCGTGCACGACGAACTCCTGCTCCGCCTCCAGTACGGTGAAGCCGCCCCGCGCAGGCCAGCCAGCAGCACCTCCAACCGGCTGCTAGCCTCCGGCAGCCCAACCCCGTGGCAGCGCTAGGTGACGAAGCGTCCGTGAGAGCCGTTCGCCAGCAAGCGGCGGGCGTTGCGCGACACATGGGCGGCGTGCGCCACGGCTACCTGCGTCAAGGATGCCAGATCGTCACCGACGATTACCGTGACACGGTGCTCGAAGTAGGCGCCGACCAGAGCTTCAGCCTCCCTATGGGTGAGTGGCACATCCTCGTTCCACGATGCCGCCTCAATCTTCACTCCGACCACCTCGAACTCGGCTTCGCGTAACCGCGCCACGGTGCTCTCGACCAGAGCCTGCTGCGCGCCGAGTGTGCCGCGACCAGCGAGGGTCAGCATGGGCTGAGAGGGGACGGCACCACGTTCAAGCACGATGTGTGTGAAATTTGCGCCGTTCGCACCCGCCCCGCTCATCGAACACCGCCTGTACTGCCTGAGCCGGATCCGGCCCCACATCTCATCGACGGCGACCTGCCAGGCCAATGCTGTCAGTTTCCGACGTCGAGTACACGGATGTGCGAAGTGGTCTGCACGCTCACAGGTGACGTGCACATCGTGACGACCATCACGGGCGGAGGCGCCGTCATCGCTGGTGGCCTTGCTGGCGGGCCACCCTGGTGGGCGCGAGGAAGCGGCCGCCACCGCGGCGCCGCCGGGCAGTCGCCTCTCGCTGAGCGTCAACGGCAAGCCGGCCAGGCACACTCTGGAGGCCTCGACCAGTTGTAGGCGCGGCTTTCGCATGTGATGCAACACTTTGCCGCGCAGGTCCTTCTGGGAGGTGACAACACAAGGAAAGGCACGCACTTGGAACCGTTCGCGGACTTCGTGGCGGAACGCGGTGACGCGCTCCTGCGATACGGCTACGTGCTCACAGGCAATCCGCATGACGCCGCCGACCTCACCCAGGAGGCGCTGCTGCGGTTACGCGCGGCCTGGCCGCGGGTGCGGCGCAAGAGCAACCCGGAGAGCTACGTCAGGACGACGATGGCCAGGCTGCACGTCGCCGCGTGGCGGCTGCGGCGGCGAGAACGGCTCGCGTGGGAGGTCCCCGACGTCGAGCACCACGACGTGCTGCCCGTCGAGGACACGCTGTGGCGTGCGCTGGCCCTCCTGCCCACGAAGCAGCGCGCGGTCATCGTCCTGCGCTACTACGAACAACTGACCAACGAGGAGATCGCCGCCGTGCTCGGCGTCTCCAGGAGCACGGTGCGCAGTCAGGCCTCGCGTGCCCTGGACAAGTTGCGCTCCGCCGTAGCTGCTCACGAGAGGATCCTGTGACGATGAACCTGGAAGACAGGCTGCGCGGCACGCTCGCCAACGCAGCTGATCGGGCGCCGCTTCCCCCTGGGATCTCCGCGGCGCACGTAGAATACCGGTACCGCAGCAGGCGGCACCGCGCTTGGGCGGCGGTCGTGACAGCCGTTGCCGTCGTGCTGGCCGGTGGGCTGGTTGTGACGCTCAAGGGCAGGGACCCGGCCGTGCCATCCGCTCGGGTGACCGCTGCCGTCGAGGAAGTGTGGCCGCAGGCGATCAAGAAGATGCCACGCGCGCGGATGACCGGCAACATCGTCGGACTCGCCGATGATCATACGGTGCTGATCGAGAACTGGCTGAACGACAAGCAGATCAACGTCATCGATGCCTACGACCTGGACACCGGCACCGTACGCAGGGTGACGGAGAAGACATTGGACGGGTCTCGCGGGGGGCACGGCTACGCGGTGGGCGATGGTCAGGTCTTGTGGTGGTATCTCTCCCGTCAGTCGATCGAGATTGTCGCGGCTCCGATCTCCGGCGGCCCTCCGCGGCAGGTGGGATCCATGCCGATGGATCTCACGACGGAGGACGGGGGGACACACGTGAGTGTAGACGACATGGTCGACGCCATAACCGTCATCGACGGCCAGGTGGCGTTCTCCATCGGTCGAGGTGGCGTTTACACCGTCCCGCTCGCCGGTGGTGCCGTTCAGCCGGTGGCAGGCGCGGAGGGGATGCACCTGCTGCGCTGGCCATGGGTGGGTTCACGGAAGATCTTCTTTTCGCCGGATGAAGTGCCGTTCGAGGAGATCCTCGACATGCGCAGCGGCCAGCGGAGCACCGCCGTGATCCACCCCGGTGAGCGTAACGTCCGCTGTGGGGTGACCCGCTGCACCGGGTTCAAGGGGGACGGGAGCGCCTTCTACCGCCTGCGAAGCGGCTCGCATGAAACCGTCCTGCCAGGCGTCACGAAGCTGTCGCCACAGATAGACGACCGTTTCCATGTCGAGAACGACGCCGTCCTCCGCGACCTCACCACTGGCACGTCCGCCGACCTGAACATGTCGCACTATTTTCTCGACCCATCCCTGGACCAGAACCGCATGCTGTTGGCCTACCAAACCGGTGATGAGATCGCTCTCGTCGACCTCACCAAGATCCCCTAAACCGGGGGTGGGCGGTCCACGAGCCCGGCGACATCGCTGAAGCCCCGCTCGCGCATCAGGTGGCCGACGCGCTGTGTGCGCGGACACTCAATGTGAGGATGAAGGCGTCATTCAGGGTGAGGATGTGGTGGTGCGAGAAGACCCCGGCAGAGTGAGGCTGAGCACTTTGGCGTTGCGCCTGCTCTACGCGGAGACATCCGGTCCGGGTAAGACGTCAAGGCCCCGGTCCAAGAGCAGCGCCAGGCCCTCGCGATCATGACACAAGCAGGACATCCCACGTTGACATCGATGGCGTCGAGGTCCCAGGTTTAGGAGCTGTTTCTTAGATCTCATGACGGTGGGTGGCGAGGATGTCACGCTTGGCGTATGGGTCGTGGTGATCTGACCAACTCCGAGTGGGAACGTCTCAAGCCGCTGCTGCCCGCGGGCGGCACGCGTGGTGGCCGCTGGAGCGACCATCGAACGGTGATCAACGCTGTGCTCTATCGGACCAGGACCGGGGTGCCCTGGCGGGATCTGCCCGAGCGCTACGGCTGCTGGATCACTGCCTACAAACGGCATCGCCGCTGGTCAGCAGATGGGACCTGGGAACGGTTACTGACCGAGCTGCAGGCCCTGGAGGATGCGGCGGGCCGACTGGACTGGAACGTGGCGGTGGACTCCACCACCATGCGCGCCCACCAGCACGCAGCCGGCGCACCCCGCACCGCCCCGCCTGTCGTGGCCGGACAAAAAGGGGAACCGGCGGGGACAAAGCGGGGCGATCCGGTGCTGACCGCCCTGCGCGCCCGGCTGGCGGAGGTGGTCCAAGCGGCGAGTGTCCAGGGCGTTCGCGCGGCGGCTTTTCCACCAAGCTGCACCTGGCCGCCGACGGCCGATGCCGCCCGCCGGCCCTGGTCCTGACGCCCGGCCAGTACGGCGACAGCCCACAACTGCGCCCTGTCCTGGGAAAGATCCGCGTGCCACGTCGGGGCCCGGGCCGGCCGCGCACCCGGCCCGACGGGCCCTAGCCCCGAAGCGTGGACATCTTGAGTACCGGATGATGGAGATCCGGAGACAAGGAGTTCCACGTGGCGATGAAGTCGTACCCGCCGGAGTTCAAGGCGGACGCCGTCGCGTTGTACCTGTCCGATCCAGGACGGACGCTGGCCTCGGTGGCCGAGGACCTGGGAATCAGCAGGGAGACACTGCGTAACTGGGTGCGTCAAGCCCAGGCGGACGGCACTGCCGGTGCGAAGGAGCGGGGCCCGGTCAGGAAGCCGGCGCGGAGCCCGCTATCGTCCGACGACGTGCTGGAAGAGGAGAACAAGCAGCTCAAAGCCCGGATCCGGGAACTGGACCTGGAACGCGACATCCTGCGCCGGGCCGCGAAATATTTCGCCGGAGAGACCAACTGGTGAGCCGCTTCCAGTTCGTCGACGACCACGCGGGCGCCTTCGGCGTCAAGCGGCTGTGCCGGGTGCTGAAGGTGTCCCGCTCGGGGTTCTACCGGTGGCGCAAGGCCGCGCCGGCCCGGGCGGCGCGTGCCGCGGCCGACGCCGCACTCGCCGCGGACATCAGGCAGATCCACGAGGCGTTCGACGGCACCTACGGCAGTCCGCGCGTCACCGCCGAGCTGCGGGCACAAGGTCGCGGGGTCAACCACAAGCGGGTGGCGCGGGTGATGCGCTGCTTCGGCATCGTCGGGCTGCACCTGCGCAAGAAGGTGCGCACCACGGTGCCCGAACCCTCGCAGCAGAAGGTGCCCGACCTCATCGGGCGGGACTTCACCGCGCCAGCTGCGAACCAGCGCTATGTCGGGGACATCACGTACCTGCCCGTCGGTGAGGGGCGGTTCCTGTATCTGGCGACGGTGCTGGACCTGGGGTCGCGGCGGCTGGCGGGCTGGTCTATCGCCGATCACATGCGCACCGAGCTGGTGAGCGACGCGCTGCGGGCCGCGGCTGCGACGCGGGGCAGCCTGCACGGCGCGGTCTTCCATGCCGATCACGGGTCTCAGGACACCTCCGCCGAGTTCGCCGCCGTGTGCGCCGAGCTCGGCGTGCGTCAGTCCATGGGAGCCGTCGGGTCCTCCCTCTTAACCGGCTAATGCGATTGTTTCCCCAGGTCAGCGACACGCCGTGATCTGGTACCTCCTGGTCGGATGGGGTCATCGCGGATACATCTGTTCTCGTGATCGAACAAGGACTCCGGCTGG
>NZ_JBQQCB010000160.1:0-20749 GCF_052246675.1 Nonomuraea sp. KM90
TCGGAGGAGGTGTAGGTCACCGCCAGGAAGCCGGGGCGACTGCCAGATCACGGTGGTCAGCGCGAGGATGCGGGTCAGCACACGAATGATGACGCCGGCAGGGGTACGGCCGCCGTGGCGTTCCAGGTCCAGCCGGCTCTTGAAGGTCTGGTTGATCGACTCGATGGTCTGGCGCAGTGGCTTGAACAGTGGTGCGCCGGGCCGCTCGGGCGGGCCGGGCGCAGCAGTCGCAGCTCACGCTCGGCGGGCTCGGCTTCGAAGAGGCGGCCGTAGCAGTGCCGATCGGCGATGATCGTCTGGTCTGGATGAGCGGCCGGCGGACATCCCGGCGGACCCCACAACGCGATGCGATGGGCCTCACACAGACCGAGAAGGACGTCGCGGACGTGATGATCTGGCTGCGCTGCAACCACGGGCGCCAGGTCAGCTACGCCGACATCGCCGCCGGCGTCAAGTTCCCGAACGGTCACCGGCTGCGGCGGGCCGTCCGCGTCGTCGGTGTGATCGCGGCAAACCGGGGCGTCGCCCTGACGGCGAACTGCGAGCGGGGCAGCATCCGGCCGCGGCCGTGCTGTTCGCCGTGGCGATCGCTCTGGCGAGCGTGGCCCTGGTCCTCGGTCCGCCACCGGGTTCCCGGCCCGGCCTGAACGCCGTCGTCTACGGCGGGGGTGCTGCTGTTCTCGATCGCCTACGCGTACTCCGCTGTGACGGCGACACCGCCAGGGCCCCGACAACCCCCACGCCGCAAGGAGGCCACTTCATGAAGCTTGAGACGATGCGGTGCGCGTCCGACCTACGCGGTCTCACCCCTTGGGGAGGGTGAAGCCGCCTCGTAGTAGTCGGTCACGCGGTCATCGTGGTGCCTGACGCGACGTCAGGGTCGAACCCCGCCGCGTCCGGAGAGCACGGCGGGGTTCGCGGTGACCTACTTGATGGCGTAAGCCTTGATCATGGTCTCGTCGAACGTGTTGCCGCCGGTGTCGGCGGCCTTGACGCGCAGCGACGCGTACTTGCCGCGCGAGCCGGCCGGGTGCCAGGTCTCGGCGGCGAAGGCGTCCTTGCCCGAGCGGTGCACCAGCGTCGGCAGCCAGGTGCGGCCGTCGTCGTAGGAGATCTGCACCGTGAGCTTGGTCACCTTGAGAGCGGGCGAGCCGTCCTGGCGCTGGATCTCCAGGGGGATGCGCATGTGGCCGACGGAGGCGTTGTTGCGGTCGTCCAGACGCGGACTGATCTTGACGGCCATCAGGGGCAGCAGCTGCTCCTCACCCGCCTTGGGGCTCTTCGACTTGAACCGCCACTCGGTGCTGATCTGCGTGTAGGGCTTCGACATGACCGTGCCGGCGGTCATGGTGAGCCGGTACTCCGTCTCCTTGGGGTCGTCGGGCACCTTGAAGAGGCTGTACCACAGCTCCTCCATCTCCTCGCCCTCGCGATAGAGCTTGATCTGGGCATGCTCGGCGAGCAGGGTGCGGTCCGGCCTGCCGTTCTCCATCACCTGGGCGGAGAGCTCCAGCATGTTCTCCTTGCGGTAGGAATGGCCGCCGTTGTGGGTCAGTCCGACCGCGGCGGTGCCGAGGTTCCACCGGTCGGAGGTCTTGCCGGCGCGGTAGAAGGCGGCCTGACCGAGGACGGCGCCTTCGACGTTGTCGTACTCGTCGCGTGGCACCGGCTTGTACTGGACGAAGGTCGGGGCCCAGCCGCTGTCGCCGGGCGTGTAGTACTCCGTCCGGTGGAAGGGGAGCGAGAACCGCGACACCGGGCCGTACGGCATCCACGGCACGACCGTGCCGTGGAGCACGGGCAGGGCCCAGTGCTCGCCCTGCCTGTCGTCCCGCTGAGCGCCGTACGTCGCGCCGACCTCGGCCAGGTCCTGGCGGCTCGGGCGGTAGCCGGGATCAGCGGGAATGCCCGGATCGGCCTTCATCAGGTGGTAGATGTACGGGCTCTCGTCGTAGGTGCCGTCGCCCTTCGGCTTGGCCCACTGCGTCCACCGGGCGAAGGCGAAGTTCTTGCTCACCGTACGGTTCATGGGGATGGCCTTGAAGCCCTCGAGGCGGTCGGCTCCCAACGAGCCGGACAGGTCGAGGTCCACGCCAAGGGGCGAGCGGCATTCGGGGGTCTGACCGCAGTCGACGGACTGGAGCAGGCTGAGCATGCCGACGGCCAGCCGGGCCGTCGGCTCCTTCGTGCGCACGTCCACCGGCGTGGCCTTGCGGGCGTCCGAGGCGAAGGTGCGGTCGGCGTCGAGCGTGAACTCCGGGTCCGCGGCCATCACCGTCGTGCCGTCGTGGTCGAGCATGAGGGTGATGATCGAGTAGCGGCGGCCCTTGTCCAGCCGCAGATCGAGCGCACCCGTGGCGATGTCGTAGTTGACCTGCTTCTTGGTCTCGAGGTCGATCAGACCGGCGTAGGCGACCTTGGCCGGTTCGCCGTCCGAGCCGGTGAAGGACAGCTTGACCGCGTGCCGTTCCTGCATGACCCGCATGCCGATGCCGGTGCGCACGGAGACGTCGCCGCCCGTGGCGATGACCGTGCCGCTGTACATCCCGACCGCGTCGGCCTCGGCGGTCACCTCGACCTGCGCGGTGCCGTGCGCGGGTATCTCCACCGTGGTGGCGCTGAGCTTGAACGGCGTCACCGCGTTGCCCTGGCCGTCTTTGGCCGTCACGCTCAGGTCCAGCCGGACGGCGGCGTCGCCGTCGTTGCGGTAGGTGAGCGTACGCTTGGCTGGCGTGGAGTGGGGCAGCTCGGTCTCACCCATGCTGAGAGAGGCGGGCTCGGAGGTGACCTGCTGGGCGACGGCGCGGGCGACGTCCACCCGGCCGGTGCCCTGGACGTAGGCGCCCAGTTCGTCGCCCGGCGCGGTGGAGGCCATCAGCGCCGCCTTGATGCGGTCGGCCTTCCAGTCCGGGTGCAGGCCGGCGAGGATCGCCGCCGCTCCGGACACGTGCGGGGTGGCCATGGACGTGCCGCTCATGGGGGTGTAGGCCAGCGCGCCGTCCATCGGGAAGCCGGTGCCCTCGGCCCTGGCCGCGACGATGTCCGAGCCGGGCGCGATCAGGTCCGGCTTGACCGCCGCGTCGCCGACGCGGGGGCCGGTGCTGCTGAAGGTGGCCAGAGCGTCGTGGTCACGGTGGGAGGCGCCGACCGCGAGCGCGCGGTCCGCGGTCGCCGGCGAGCCGAGCGTCTGGGGGCCCTGGTTGCCGTTGTTGCCGGCCGCGACGACGAAGAGGGTGCCGTACTGCTCCGACAGGGTGTTGACGGCCTGCTCCAGCGGGTCGTCGCCGGGAATGTCGGGGGCGCCGAGGCTGAGGTTGGCGATGCGGGCGCCGTTTTGCGCCGCCCACGTCATGGCCTCGACGATGCTGGAGTCCGGGCAGGACCCGCTCTGGTCGCAGACCTTGGCGATCAGGAGCTTCGCGCCGGGAGCGACGCCCTTGAACCTGCCGTCCGAGGCGGCGCCGGAGCCGGCGATCGTGGAGGCGACGTGGGTGCCGTGGCCGTTGGTGTCGCGGACGTCGGGCTCGGTGGTGAAGTTCTCGGCCTTGGTGACCAGGCCCTGCAGGTCGGGGTGGTCGGCGTCGTAGCCGGAGTCGAGCACCGCGATGGTGACGTCCTTGCCCGTGTGGCCGGCCTCCCACGCCCGCGGCGCGCCGATGTGCGGGACGCTGACCTCGAGCGACAGCTTGGCCTTGCCGTCCAGCCAGATCTTCTCCGGTCCGGACGCCGCTCCGGCCTGCGCGGTCAGGGACTTCCACAGCGTCCCGGCGCCGGTGCGCGGCTCGCTCTGCGCGGCACCGTTGATGGCGGGCAGCGGGCGCCCGCCCGCGACGCGCGGCGCGGCGGTGCCCGCGGGGTAGGTCACGATCAGCGGGAGCGCCGGGCTGGCCGCGTCGTCGTAGCCGAAGGCGGCGAGCTGGGTGACGTTGAACAGCCGGGGGTCCAGCCGGCCGGCGGCCAGCAGGGGCATGGCGTCCGCGGGGACGATGCTGAGTCCGTCCTCACCCCGGCGGTGGATGAAGTCGACCTTTTCCCTGCCGGGGCCCGGCTTCACGATGAGCTGGTCCTGCCGCGTGGGGAACGGCCGAAGGGTGACCTTGTCGCCGGTGATGAGGGTGATCGTCTTGGGCGGTCCAGCTTTCGCGTCGGCTTGCCCCGCCTGAGTAGGGGGCGGGGTAGGAGCAGGGGTCGCCTGGGCCGGCGTGGCGGCCGCTGCCAGGGCCGTGATCGCCATGCCGACGAGGGCGGTTTTCTGTAGCACGACGTTGATTCTTAACCGGTTCTAAACCATGAGGACAAGGAAAATTGCTGTCCTGTTGCGGCGCGCGCCGGATCCGGCCAGGATCGTAGGCATGTTGGACGACGACCCGGCGCTGGAAATCGTGGGAATCACCGCGTTCGAGGAGCGCGTCCATCGCGCGGTGCTCGCCTCTCCCGGCATCACCCTGCAGGAACTTCTCCTGAGGAGCGGGGAGAGCGCGGGCCGCATCCAGTCCGCGCTGGCCAAGCTCCGCGCCAAGGGCCTGGTCACCCGAGTGACGGGCCGCTCGCCCCGCTGGACGGCGACGAACCCCGGGACCGCGCTCCGGTCGCTGGCGCGCGGCGTGCTGAACGATCTGGAACGGCTGGCCGACACCGCCGACGCGCTGGAGGTCGCCTTCCAAACGATCGGCCAGGACCCGGAGGAAGCCGGTCACTTCGAGGTCCTGGCCGGCCCGGAGCAACTCACCCGCTGGTACGTCCGGCTGCAGCAGGAGGCCGAACACGAGGTGCTGATCTTCGATCGGCCGCCGTACGTGCTGGACTACCGCAACCCGCTGCAGGACGCCCGCCTGCGCGACGGCGTCCGCTACCGGACCATCTACGCGCCGGAGGCGTTCCAGCACGCGGGGGCGCTCGACCAGTTGGACGACATGCTGGAGTCGGGCGAGCAGGCGCGGGTCCTGCCGGGGCTGCCGTTCAAGATGGTGCTCATCGACAGGCGGCAGGCGATCATGCCGCTGCACCTGGACCCGCCGCTGACCCGCAGCGTGCTGATCAGGGGATCCACCATGGTCGTGGCCCTGGTCGAACTGTTCGAGCGTCTGTGGCGGGAGGCGGTGCCGATGTACCCGCGGCCCGCGGACGCGCCTGGCGCGCCGGAACCGGCCGACGAGCCGGGCCAGGGTGAGGACCAGCAGTTGGCGGAGCTCAGTGTGGAGGATCGCCGGCTGCTGGCGCTGCTCGCGGCCGGGCTCAAGGACGACGCCATCGCCCGCCAGCTCGGCATGAGCCCGCGCAGCCTCCGCCGCCGCCTGCGTCCTCTCATGGACGCGCTCAGGGCCGAGACCCGCTTCCAGGCGGGCGCCGAGGCCCACCGCCGGGGCCTGGTGTGAATCGTGCTGGAACGAACCAACCGGGCACGGGCCACGGCGGGCTGAACGGGCGGCCGCCACCGGAAGCTCCAGCTCGCACGCGCCCGGCCTGGCCTGGCCTGGCCTTCCGGGCCTACCGTCCAAGACCATGACCGAGTCGGTTCAAGCTGCTCGGCGGCTTCCACGTCCCCGCCGACGGGCTCGCCGCGGCCGTCGCGTGCGGCCAGGCGTCGGCACCAACTGGCTGGTCACCCGGCACCAGGACGTCCGGAGTGTGCTCACCGATCCGCGGATGAGCTCCGATCGTCGCCGACCGGGCTTCCCGCGCCTCATCGTCGGTCAGCGCCCCGCCTCAAGCGTGTCCATGTCCCTGATCGGATGGATGCGCCGCAACACACCAAGGCCCGGCGCGCCATGCTCGGCGAGTTCACCCTGCGGCGCACCGAGGCGCTGCGCCCGCGCGTGCAGCAGATCGTGGACGACTGCATCGAGAAGATGCTCGCCGCGCCTCGCCCGGTCGATCTGGTCGAGGCGCTGTCGCTGCCGGTGCCCTCCCGGGTGATCTGCGAGTTGCTCGGCGTGCCCTACGCCCGACCACGACTACTCGGCAACGGTCATCTCCAGACAGCGCCGGTGGAGCTTGCCCCAGCGGTCATCTACGAACGAAGGGAAGATCAACACGCCACACCGTCTGACGCCTGACGAGTTACGGCAGATCAGTCCGTCGCTTCGCGGACATCCTTTCCCTGCTCGGCGAACGCCTTGAAGTCCTGCATGTGCTGTTGCGACTGTTTGCGGAAGGCGCCGGGCATCAAAAGTCCCACCAGCTTCATCAGAAAGCCGCTGAACCGGTATTCGTTCTCGCACTCCCAGAGCGTCGTTTCCGGGCCGGCTTCGGTCAGCCGATCGCGCGCGGCGCTCCACATGCCCTCGCCGACGATCTCGCGCTCGAAATAGACGACGCTCGTTTTCGGGATCTCGCGCAGGTCTGCCGGTTCCCGGCGTGTGATGGTCTCGGTGCCCTCGAACTTCCGCTGGCCCATCTGCATCACGACCCGCGACTTGGTGCCGGGCTGCCCGTGCTCCCCGCTCAGCGGCTCGTGCAGCACCAGGCCCCGCAGCCATTTCGGCATGTGTGCCGGGTCGGCGAGCAACTGGACCGCCTTCTCCCGCGGCAGGGCGATCTCGATGGAGACGGTGTATTTCATGGGCACATCATTCTTTTCCTGCCAGGTGTGGGGCAACGTGCTTTTGTACTGCTCGTCGTGCTCCTCGGCTGAGGGCACTGCATTCTGTGTCCGTAAAGTACAGGGCAGACGTGTGATCTGCGGTTGGGCGCCAGAGGGTGCGTTCACTGGCCGAGGTCGACCTGGCCGCCACGCCGGCCGCTTGCGAGCGGTGGGCGCTCTTCGTCGACACCGACCCGCCGGGCACGCCGCCCACCGGCATCGATTCCGGGCGTTTCGACACGGGATCGTGGATGCGCTGCCCTTGCTCGGCCTTGCCGACGGGGTCGCTCTGGGAGGAGCAGGGCGAGGGCGCGCCGAGCCGCGATGACGGTGGCAGCCGAGCTCCCGTTCGTTCAATTGCCGATTCCCGGCCGCGTCACTGGCCTTGATCGTCGTCCTGCTCAGGCGGCGCACTCCAGGCAGATCTGCTGATCGTCTCGCCCAGCGGCGCGCTGGCTGCGGTGGTGCACCAGGAAGCAGCGCGAGCAGGTGAACTCGTCCGCCTGGGGCGGGATCACCCGCACGGACAGCTCTTCGTCCGACAGATCGGCGCCAGGCAGTTCGATCGGCTCGGCCGGGTCGGTCTCGTCGACGTCGAGGCTGCCGGACGAGGCATCGGCGCGGCGGGCCTGGAGTTCGGCAAGACTGTCCTCCCGCGGGTCGTCGTCGGTCTTGCGGGGGCTGTCGTAGTCGGTCGCCATGGTGGTCTTTCCTCCTCATCTACGTGTCGGCGCGGGGCCGCTGGTCGTGTGTCCGATCCGCCGGAGATTCCCGTTCGTTGCCCACACGAATCCACAACGAACCATCAACTTCCAGACGGCCAGGAAGACGCATGGCAGGTCCGCGCCTCGCAGGCTGGCGGGCCATCACGAGAGTCGGCGAGAGCGGCCTCGCCGACGCACCCTTCGCCCAGCGGCTGTGAGCCGACCTGGCCGTGCTCATTCGAGCGTTCTGCACCCTGCTGAGCCTGGACCCGGTAGGCAGGGTGGAGGCCGCATGCCATGGTCGGGCGCTACAACCGGACATGGTCGCCGACCGCCTGCGCCGGCTGCGGTCTCCGATCCCCGCGCTGCCCGACTTTCGTCGGTACCGGTTGGTTCACCGCGCCAGAACGATGGAGCCATGATTGATTTCCGGACGGCCTGGCGATTGTCCGGCCAGAGGTCTTACGCGAGCCGAGCGGCGTGCTTTCGCGGATGCTGTTGTGCAGCCCGCCGGCGGTCGGGCTCGCCCTGCTCGTGGCACGGCCGGTCGCCGCCCACGATGGCCCGGTTGACACGGTGGCGATCGATCGATGCGTCCCGGCGTACCTGAACCGCAACGGTATCCCGGGTGCGGCGGTCGCCGTCGTGTCCCGGGACGGTGTCGTGCACGTCGCGGGCTATGGCCGCGACTCCGACGGCGCCGACGTCACGGAGGACACGGCGTTTCCCGTGGCCTCGGTGAGTAAGTCTTTCACTGCCGTAGCGGTGCTGCGGCTCGTCGAGCAGGGCACCGTACGGTTGGACGACCCGGTCGTGACGTACCTGCCCGAGTTCGCCATGGCCGATCCACGCGCCCGGCAGATCACGGTGCGAAACCTGCTGGACCAGACCTCCGGGCTTGACGACCGCCGCGCGCCCGCTGATCCGGCCGAGTCGCTGCGGCAACGGGTGTCCCAACTGGCTGGCGTTCGGTCCGTTAGGGATGCGCACCGCAGCGCGGTTTCCCCGCTCCGGGCACATCCGGGTCTTGGGGATGGCGGTTTCGGCGCCGGCACCGGCGGCGTTTGTCAACGGGTCGCAGGGGGTCGTGACGACCGCCGCGGACATGGGCCGCTGGTTAGCGCGCATCTCAACGAGGGCGTCGGGTCTGACGGTGGGCGGGTGCTGTAGGCCGGGTCGATCCACGTCGCCCACAGGCCCACCGCCCGTAGCCCGGAGTACGCGATGGGGTGGATCGCGGACGATCCCGGCGAGCTGTCGCACAGCGGCGGCAATCCCACATTCATGGCCGAGCAGACGCTGCTTCTGCGGGACGCCTTCTGCTACAGGTGGCGGTCGGGATCACGGTCGGGCTCGTGGCGGTCCTGATCTACATCGCCTTCTCGCAGGTGACATCGACTCGGCCGGCTGACACCACCACCGGCGCGCCCGCAGCCACGCGCTGCGGGCGCGTCCGTTGCACGATCGTGAGATTCGTGACTTTCCCGGTTCGGTCTGTCCGGGTCACCCTTTGACTCAGGGGGCCACAGCAGAAACGGGGCAACTTTCATGATTCCTGGTTTATCGCGCCTCTTGGTGAAGGCGCTGGTTCTCGCGCTCGCCATGGCGACGCTCACAGCGGTGCCCAGTCACGCGGCCACCGTGACGGCCACGCTCACGATCAGGGCGCACGAGTGGGCGTACGTCTCCTCGTCCGAGCCGGACACGCCCCACTACAAGGAGTGGGGCGCCGCCACGGTCGGCCTGCAGGGCACCTACACCGAGGCGGCACAACCCGAATCGGTGCGGCGCTCGTTCTTCGGCTATGACGTCTCCGCCATCCGCGGCAGGACCGTCGTCAAGGCCGAGCTGACCATCTGGCCCTACGACCACACCTGCGACAACCAGATCGTGGGCTTCACCCTGTGGGAGACCGGGCCGATCGACAGGCGCACCACCTGGGAGAAGCAGCCGGACTGGATCAGGGAGCAAGGAGGCACCTTCATCCCCTGGCAGCCGTGCTCGCAGGAGGAGGCCTACTGGCCCTTCGTGATGCAGCCGACGGCGGCCGTGACCGACGCCGTGGCGAGCGCGAGCGGGCTGGTCACCTTTGGGATCCGATCGTTCGACGAAACCCATCCGGCGGGCCGGCTGCTACTTGACCACAGTCCCGAGCTGCGCATCACCTACGAGTTCGACAGGCGGAGCTCCGGGCCGAAGGATCCATGGCTCCCCGTCGCGGATCTGCAGCCCGCGGCCTGGGCCTACGTCGAGTCCCGGCACAGGAAGGCGCCGCATTGGAGCACCGGGGAGCCCGCACCCGTCGGCTCGCCGGACGGACACCGCCGCCACAGGTCCTTCTTCCGCTTCGACCTGTCGTCACTGGCCGGGCACCGGATCGATCAAGTACGGCTGGAGGTGCCGCGCGCCGACACCTGCCGCCCGGGTGAGCTGCCCGTCCAGTTCTGGGAGACCGGGGAGATCAGCGAAGAGACCACCTGGCACCGGCAGCCGGCGTGGCTCCGCAAGATGGACACCTACACCTGGCAGGCGTGCGAGTACGACGGCGCCACGTTGTTCATGGACGTGACCGAGCCCCTCAAACAGGCCTGGCAGGCCGGGCAGACGACGGTGACCATCGGCCTGCGCTCCGCGGCCGAGAAGGACCCGCTCGGCTGGTATCTGCTGGCCAACGCCCCTCTGCTCCGTGTCAGTCATCTACCGCCACTGCGCAAACCCACCGATCTGGTCACCGACAACTCCGGCTACCCGGGCCCGTCCGGTCCGATCGGTCCCTTCGCCTGTGTGCGTGGTGAGGACAGGCCCTACATTCCGTACCGGCCCCGGCCGGAGGCGAACGTGCCCGGCGGTGCCGGGTGGCGGTGGGCCCGCTGGCAGTGGGAGACGCTGGACGGGCAGCTGGACCATGAGGAACGCAACGGGCCCGGGGGGCCCTTCAGGGCTTACGGGCCGAGACACGGCGAGGACGGAGTCGCCTATCGGTGGCGGGTGCGCTCGGAGGACCAGTACGAGCAGGTCAGCGAGTGGAGCGACTGGTGTGAGTACGTCGTCGACACCACCGCACCTAACCGGCCGCCCACGGTTTCCGGCACGCCGTACTCGCATGACCAGCCAGCGGGTGGCCCGGGCGTGCCCGGGCAGTTCACCTTCGGGCCCAACGGGGTGACCGACGTGGCCGGCTACTACTACCAGATCACCGGCACGTTGCCCTGGACCTGGGTGCCCGCCGGCCCCGACGGAACTGCCACCGTGACGTGGACGCCGCCCAACGCCACCCGCTACCAGCTGGTGGTGATGAGCGCGGACCGGGCCGGCAGCAGGCCGCCGGACAGCACCTACCACGACATCGTGGTGACACCCGGGACATGAACGGTCGCCGGGGCCGCTCCTGCGCCCCCGGCGACGGTCCTCGACCGAGCGGGATCGGCAAGACCTCGCCGACCTGATCAACCCGTTCGCGCACCAGGAAACCGACCCCTAGCGGCAGTTGACCGTCATCGAAGCGCCCGGAACCCTGGACCTCGTGCCCTGAGGGAGTCACTGGTCAAGGCGTCCAGCCAAAGTGCCCTGATGAAAATGGATGCGCCAGCCAGTCTCCGTCAGGCGCCATAGAGAGCTCCGCCATGCCCGGCGCCCCCGATGGTCAGCAAAGTACGTCAGGTGAACGATGCCCTGAGCCAGCACGACCCCCGACATCTTGCTGACCGTGACCGGCGGCTCCGGAGCCACCGATCCCTCCATCATCGTGAGGATTGACTCCGCGTCCCACCAGCGTCCTGAGGCTCCGATCTCAGTGAACTCCGGGTCCAGAAGCTCCCGACAAGGGCCGGAGAAGCACGCGCCTCAGGATCGAGAAGCCGCGACTCACCATCGATGGCCGCGTCCACGGCACGGCCCGGTGGGTCGGGTTGGGCGGGAGCTGATGACCGGCGTCCCCCGAGACCAGTCCACGTCATCGACACCACAGGCTGCGCTCGCTCCTGTGGGAGAGCTTGCCGGCGACCCTTCTGTAGATCCCTCCGGTAAGAGTCTTTCAACTGTTCTACACCCGTTCTGCAAGGGGGCCGCCGGACGCTGGTTCCTCGCTTCGGAGGGGAAATCGCATGTACGCATCCAGGGGAGGGATCCTGGCCACGCTCGCCGCCCTGCTGGCGATGGTGCTGGGCGTCTCGTCCTGCACGATGGCCACCCGGGTCGTGCCCATCGTGCTGACCGCCGTGGACGTCCTCGGGGACGATCCGTTCTTCGAGACCGGCGCGGAGAACCTCATGAACGTCATCGCGGGAGCCGGCGGTGCTGTGGACGGGGACCGCGCGGGCCTCTACGGCGGGACGACCAGATCGACCCAGTGCTCGAAGAAGAAGCTCATCGAGTTTCTCAACAACAATCCGAAGAAGGCCAGGGCGTGGGCGGAAGCGCTCGACATGGACGTAGCCGACATACCTGCTCATGTCGGCGCGCTCACCTCTGTCGTGCTGCGGCGCGACGTGCTCGTGAAGAACCACGGATACCGCAAGGGCAAGAGCAAGGCCTTCCACGCCCTGCTCCAGGCGGGCATCGCGGTCCTCGTGGACAGGACGGGAACGCCCGTCGTCAAGTGCGACTGCGGGAACCCGCTGCTTCCGCCCGACGGCGACGTGGACATCGACCGGGCGAAGTACAAGGGCCAGAAGTGGAAGCACTTCTCGAAGAAGAGGGTGACCGTGGTTGAGGCGGGGGAGGAGCAGCCTGCGATCAAGCTTGCCCAGCTCGATCCCGCCACCGGCCAGGAGACCGGCAAGGAGTTCGACCGGCCAACCGGCACAGAGGGCGCGCAGGACGGCACACCGACACCCACGCCCACGCCCACGCCGGACCTGAAGGACACGCCCACCCCGTGCGTCGCGTCCACCGACCCGCGGGTAACCACGCCCAGCCCGTGCGTGGAGACCTCGGAGCCCACCGACGACCCGACCGACGACCCGACCAACGACCCGACGGACGCCCCGACCAGCGACCCGACGGACGACCCGGCAGTCTCAGGTTCGCCGTCTACGAATCCCAGCACCTGACGGCGTCAGTGGTGAGCGCGCGGTGGACGGCTGCGGTCGGGGTCTCCCATCCGTGAATCGACATGACGGTTGGGAGGTCTCCGCAGGCGTCAGCCGCGCGGTTCCACAACGGCTCGCGAGGGTCACCCCGAGCGGCCAGGGCCGGCGATGAGCCACCCCGCGATCGACCGGCAGTACCTGATCTGCGCTCAGGCGTATGAACGCGGCAACGCCCGCAGCGCCATCGGCGCCGAATGGGAGGAAACCTTTCGGCGGCCGGAGAATCAGGTCACTTCCGGTTCCGGTGGACGATCTCCTTGTCGCCCATGCCGGGATACGCCATGATCAGCAGCCGCTGCCCACTCTGCGCCTCGCCCTTCCAGGGAAACCAGGCGTAGTGCACGCGGATGCGGTAGTGCCCCTTGCGCCCGTTGAGGGCGAGATTGGGCAGCTCGGTGCCGCTGAGGCTGTCGTAGAGCACGATCTCGCCGCCCGGGCTGTAGTAGCCGACCTCGACCACCTTGTCCCAGCCCTTGGTCTCGACGGGCGGCCGGCGGGTGTAGGTCTCCAGGGTGACGCAGAGGTCGAAGTCGGGGTGGGTCATGACGGCCAGGATGCCGCGCGCGGAGGAGACCAGCCCGTTGCCGGGGTCCATGTCCGGCTCGGTCTCCTCCTCTCCTTCGCCCTCGTACGTCTGCAGCACCCCGTAGTCGGTCCACTGCGGCTCCTTCATCCGGATCGCCCGGGCCGGCTTGGTGCGTGGGCGGTGGCGCGGCGTGGCGTCGCACATGGCTTGGGAGTCGGCCTGTATCGCCGCGATCTCCTGGTCCTGCTTGGCCTTCGTGGCCTGGACGATGGTGGTGGCGCTGGGACAGATGCCGGCCAGTGGATAGGTGAGGGACGCGCGGTCGGTCTTCAGCCGGGCCAGCTCCGGTGGGTCGTTGCGGGTGTGGACGCCGCACAGGTGGCGGCCGTAGGCGAGCACGACCTGGTCGGGCGTGGTGTTGGGGAACACGTGCAGGTTCTGTGCGCCGTGCTCGCTGCGCAGGGAGCACACGAACTTCTGCTCGGCCGTCAGCTCGCGCGGCTCCGCCTCGCTGATGTCGATCTTCCACCGCTCGGGCATGTCGCAGTCCGTGACGGGGCCGCGGGCCTTGTCCGCTGTGGGCAGCAGGCACAGGGCCACGGCCGAGGCGAGCCCCGCCAGGAGGACGTGGTGGCGGACGCGGTGGGCGGGCGGGGCGCCGTACAGGAGGAGCAGGATGAGGCCGGAGGCGGTGAGCGCGAGGGCGTACCAGAGCGGGGAGATGCCGGGGGAGAGGAGCTGGGCGCCCTCGTAGGGACGGTGGCGCCCCGCTCGACGTAGAGGCTTTCCGGGTAAAGCCACAGCTCCCCGAAGAAGGTGGAGTGCTCCGAGGTGAGCGCGCTCACGGCGCCGGCCCCGCCCAGCAGGAACAGGCTCAGCGTCGTGGCGCGCAGTAACGTGCGCGTCCGCCGCCGCACGGCGACCAGGATCAGCACCGCCGGCGCGCCGACGCCGACGAGGAGGTCGAGCGCGAACCAGTACGCGGTGGCCTCCGGCCCGGTGTACTCGCGTACCGCGTCGCTCAGCACGTTCTTCGGTCCGAGCCAGAACGGCACTCCCTGCGCGAGGTTGACGGCCGCGGGGACCAGCGGGAGCACGATCGCCACGGCCGGCAGCGGCCACCACCTGGCGCGCGCCCGCACGGGCTCCGTCCGGGGCGCGGGAGGCTGGAGCGTGCCCAGGTCGTGTGCGGACCGCGCCCACCAGACCAGCGAGAAGACCGAAACCGCGCCCAGGAGCGAGGGCATCAGTAGCTTCCACGCCACCGCGTCCGAGCCGCCGAACGCCACGATCGAGACCGAGCCGGACGACAGGAGCGAGAAGAAGACCGCGATCACGCCGGCCCGTACCGTCGCGCCGCTCCAGCGCGGATCCCGCGCCTGCGCCACCAGCAGTGACACCAGCCACACCGACCACAGGACGTCCAGCGTCCAGGTCCAGTTCTGCCCGGCGAAGAGGTAGTTGCCCGTCTGGTACGCGATGGTGGTGGCGACGTTGTGCACCGCGCTGAGGGTGCCGGTCACGAGCATGAGCACCCGTGGCCATCGGCGGGTGCTCCCCCGCAGCACGCGGAAGAACAGCCATATCACCACGAGCTCGACCACATCGGCGACAAGCGACATCCACCACAGGTAGGGGATCGGCAGTTGCCAGGTCAGGACGTACACGACCATGGCGTAGAGAGCGACCCGCAGCAGTCGCACCTCCCGGCCGTGCCGTGCCGGTTCCCCGCGCAGCCGCCCGCGCAACACCTCCCGGTACGCCCACGCCTGCACCGCCGCGATCGGCACCAGCAGGGCGGGCAGCCACGGCCACGCCCGGATCTCGTCCGCCGTGTATCCGTCCGGGTCCGCGACGACTCTCCACAGAGGGACGAGGTCGCCGGTGACCAGTCCGACGACGGCGAGGACGATCACGGCGGCCAGGTAGAGGGCCGCGAAGCCGGCGGCGAGCCGGCCGAAACGATGGCGGCGCATGAGGCACTCCGGGATGGGGGTGAGGAGGAAAGCGCCCAACCTTACTGATCCCCGGCCAAGTGGATCAAGCGCCACTGACAGCACGAGCCTTGCCGCCAGGCAGACCGCTCCACGAACGCCACGCGAGCCAAGCCGTCAGGGCCGTAAGAGCCGTTCACCAGCAGCGCAGGTCCCAGGTGCCGGAGTAGATCGTGTCGACGGCGACCGACACCTGGTCGGCGGATTCCTGCACGGCGCTGACGCTCAGCTCGGAGAAGTGCGCGTCGGTTCGCAGGAAGGGGGCCGCCTCGTAGTACCGCTTGATCTCCTCGGGCGGGCGATCGGTGCGCAGGGTGAAGGCGAAGCCGGCCCAGCAGTCGCCGGAGTCGCCGATGACGGGCTCCTGAGGTGCGGACGCGCCGAACGTCGTGCCGGGTGGCAGCGGATGGTCGAGGGCTCGATTCTCCAGGCTCGCCAGGCGGTGATCGGCGATCCACCGGGGGGCCGTCGCAGCCGCGTACATCAGGAGGAAGGGCGTGGCAGCGATGGCCACCACGATCAACGCCCGTCTCCGAGCGGATGGTCGGGAAGTCTCATCCACAGGTCGCACTCGCCGATGATCGCACGGTTCGGCCGGCCGCAGGCCCGCGTCGGCGCAGCAGTAGGCAGTGGCCACTTACTGGTAGTGGTACAGGCACGTCATCAGGATCTCCACGGCGGGTTGGTCGGACGAGACGCTGCCGCTGCCTGGGTGGGTGCCCCACCCCACGATGACGCCGTCGCGGGCGACGCTGCCCTGGTTGCCGCTCTTGGGGTTGGCGAACAGCCCGTGGCAGACGGTGCCGCGCACCGCGCCCGAACTCCAGGCCAAGAGCCGCCACAGCACCTGGACAGCCTCGGTCGTTTCGTCCGCCTCAGCGGGGAAACCCCGCCCCATCGCCGCCGAGCACGACCCCGCAGCACGAGGACGGCGACGCAGCAGCTGACCAGATCAGCCCCAACAGGCATCGCGGATTCGGCGGAACACGCGGGCGCGCCTTCGACGCAACGTGCCTTCTAGGCCGGTCAACATGCCTGATGTGCCTGGCAAGATCATCTAGCCCTGCCTGCGAGGATAAGCTGAGAACCATGCACCGGGTGATGGTGGTCACGATGGAGGGGGCGTGCCGACTTGCTTCTTCATGGCCAGTGACGCGGGGCCATTGCGTTCGCGGTGCTGCTGGTCGGCGGTGAAGCGGTGAGCGTGTTCGACCCGCCGGACGGTGGGGTCGTGGCCGCCGCCGGGTGCCTCCACTTCGAGGAAGGCGCTCAGTTCGGTGGTGTCCCCGCGCGTCTGATCGACCGGTGGGCCGAACGCGGGCAGCGAGGTGATCGGAGCGGAGATGATCCCAGAGCAGGTCACGGAGCCAGAGCTGCGTGATCGGCCGCGTCAACTGATCCCCCGGGCGAGCGAGCGGCCCCGGCCCGATGGCCGTCCCGGGGCCGTCTGGATCGCAAGGGTCAGCGCAGCCCGAAGGCCCTCACGATCGTCTGTGTGACGCTGTTGCCCGCCGTGTCCCGTGCCGTGGCGCGGATCGAGGCGAATCTGGCGGAGGAGGGAGCCTCCATGGTGAACAGCCAGCCGCCGTCACGGGTCCGGTGCCGCTTGCCCACCGGCTGCCAGGTGGCTCCGTCGTCGTAGGACACCTCCAAGCCGACGTCTCGCACCTGCGCCGCGCCGTCGGCGTCGCGCAGGTGCGAGGCGGTGACCTCGAGGTCGGAGCGGCGTCTGGCCGTTCCCGCCAGGTCGGTCTCGACTCCGTAGTCGAGCTGAAGCAGCGGCGGTTGTCTCGGAGTGTCGCCGGCCTCGGTGAAGCCGAAGGTCCACTCGGTGCTGGTTCGCGGCGAGTACGGCGAGACGGCGGCCTTCTGCGTGGTCGCGAGGACCAGCCGCACCGGCGACGGGCCCGGGGTGAGATCGGCCTCCACGGTGCCGCCAAGGCCTTCGGCCAGCAGTTCGTCACCCTGGTACACGCTGGCGCTCCAGCTGATCTCGCCGTCCCAGGCCAGGCCCTTGTGGTGCGGGTCGGAGTCGCCCCAGGACGGCAGGGTGAGGGCCGACAGGGTGGTGCCGATCAGTTGCGGCGGTCCCGAGCCGATGCTCTCCTGGAGCAGGCGCGGCCGGGCGACGGGCGCGAACCAGGTTGCCTCGGCCCGGCGGCCCGCCGGGTAGGTGAGGACGTCCGAGAACTCGCTGATCGGAACCATGGTGGTCATCTCCACCCACTGCTCGCCGCCGGAGACCCAGTCCGTCCGGGTGCCCTGCGCCGGGACCGGCACGGCCGCGCCGCCAAGGGCGGTGCCCGGCTGGGCGGGAGAGACGTCGTAACGCATGGCGACGCCAGCAGCGGGGCCGGTATCGGACCCGGAGCCGGGTGCCGGGTTGCGATAGGCCACGTCCACCCGGGCGAGCTCGCGCGCGGACGGCCGATAGGAAAGGTTCGCCGGAATCGCGCCGTCGTAGCGGCGGACCAGGTCGTACACGTAGCCGGGGGTGGGGTGTGCCTCGACGGTGAGGTCGTCCCGGCCCCGGCCGAGCTGGGAGATCAGCTCTTCGCCCTGGTCCCGGCCGAGCGAGGCGACGGGCAGGGGCGTCTTCGGATCCGGCACATCCTGCCAGGCGTCGAGCCGGCCGAGACCGTCGTTGACGATCAGGAGCAGCTTCGCGCCGGCCGCCGCCGCCGCGTCGGCCTGCGCCGTCGCGGGCACACCGGCGTTGTGCCGGACGACCGCGACCTTGCCGCGCACCTTGACCCGGGCGAAGTCGGCCGGGGCGCCCTGCCCGGCGAAGACCGCCTCTATCCGGGCCCGGCCCTCGGCGGGGAGGCCGGAACCGGTCTGGACGCGCAGGTCGTCGTAGTCGCCGCTGTCGTCACTGTGGCCGCTGTCGCCGCGGAGAGTGAGCGGCGGTTCGATCAAACTCCAGCGGACGCCGAAGCTGAACGCGCCCTGGGTCACCTTCCCGCCGGTCGGCGTGGCCCAGAGGCTGTCGTAGGCGTCGTCGACGATGTAGTTGTCCGCGAGCCGGTACCGATCGGGATATGACCGGACGAAGTCGACGCGAACCTCGGCCTTGGCGGTCTCCTGTGGCGTGACCGCCGTGACCTGGCGCAGGTCGGCGGCGTCCAGGGTGATCGTCTTGTCCGCGTCGTCCAGGATCGTCTCGGGGGCCACCAGGACCGCCCGGCCGAGTGACGACGGGCCGTGCACGCCGGTCACGTCGCTGTAGAGGGCGACGCTGTACGTGCCGGGCCGCACCCGCAGGTCGAGCCGGCCCGACTCGTCGATCAGGTACGACTTCGGCGCGGTGTCGCGAGTGATGTCCTTCACCACGACCTCCCCGGGCAGGCCGCCGCCGTCCCGGTCCCTGGTCCGGATGGACAGGCCGGTCCGCCGGCCCTCCTTGTTCATGCCGATCAGGGTGTGGACCGCCGGGGTGCCGCCCGGCCCGGTGGCGATGACCTGGCCACTGGCGTAGGTGTCATCGTCCGCACGGGCCGGCTCGACGTTCAGCGTGACCTTGCTCGTCCCGTGCGCCGGCACGGTGACCTGGGAGGCGGACAGAGTGAAAAGGCCGGCCGGGGCGGTGGGCGCGTTGACGGCGAGGTCCAGGGTGACCGGCTCGTCCCCGGTGTTGGTGTAGGTGATCTCCCGCTCGGCCTGCTCACCCGGCGGGTACGGCCAGCGCAGCCCGGTGAAGTCGACACCGGTGGCCAGGACGGTGGCCGACACCGCGGCGGCGGCGTCGAGCCGCCCGGATCCGGCCCAGTAGGCGTCGTACCGCCGGGTGATCTTGCTGGTGCTCAGCAGGGCGTTCTTGAGCTGTCCGCCGGTCCAGTCGGGATGCGCGGCAGCCACCAGCGCGGCGGCGCCCGCCACGTGCGGGGTGGCCATCGAGGTGCCGCTCATCGTGAGGTAGGGGCCCTCGCCCTCCGCGGCGTACTGCGAGCGGGCCGCGAGAACGTCCACGCCCGGGGCGGTGATCTCCGGCTTGAGCCCGTTGTCGCCGCGCCTGGGGCCGCGGCTGGAGAAGACGGCGAGCCGGTCCAGGCCGTCCACGGCGCCCACGGTGAGCGCGGCGTCCGCCGCGCCGGGGGACGCGACGCTCTGCATGTCGGGGCCGGAGTTGCCCGCGGCGATGGTGAACAGCGTCCCGGTCTCGGCGCTGAGCCGGTTGACCGCCTGGCTCTGCGGGTCGGTGCCGTCGGTGGGGTCGCCGCCGAGGCTCATGCTGATGATCCTGGCGTGCTGGTCGCGCGCGGCCCATTCCATGCCCGCGATGATCCAGGAGTCCTGCCCCCAGCCCTCGTCGTTCAGGACCTTGCCGACGTGCAGCCGGGCTCCCGGCGCGACACCGCGTTCCTTGCCGCCGGAGGCGGCGCCGGTGCCGGCGATCGTCGAGGCGACGTGGGTGCCGTGCCCGACGCGGTCGGTCGCGTCCTCGCCGGGAACGAAGCTCTGCGCGGCGGCCACCTGGCCGGCCAGGTCCGGATGCGCGGCGTCCACGCCGGTGTCCAGGACGGCCACCGTGACGCCGGCGCCGGTGTTGCCGCCGGACCAGACGGCGGGTGCGCCGATCTGGGCCGTGGTGTCGGCCAGCGTGGCGCGTACCTTGCCGTCCAGCCAGATCTTTGCGACGCCGGCGGTGAAGGAGGCAGTGCCGGAGGAGGCCCGCCGGCCCGCGGCCGGGGCGCCGGTGAGCGCGGCCCAGAACTTCGGCGCCTGGTCGCGCCGCTGCTCGATCGCGGCGCCGCCGACGCTGCTCAGGGCGCGGACGCGCACCGCGCCCGCGGGCACCGGCGGCGTCTTGGCGCGGGCCGCGTCCCCGCTATAGGTGACGATCAGCGGCAGCCGGTCGGCGTGCGCGTCGTCGTAGCCGTCGGCGATGAGTTCGGTGACGTTGAAGAGCCGCTCGTCGAGTAACCCGGCGGCGACGTACGGCGCCACCTCGTCGGGATAGACGTAGGTGTCCTTGCCTAAGGTGGTTGTCCGGGCACCGGCAGGGCGCCCGTCGGGGCCCTGAACGGTGGTGGTGACGAGACCGCCGGCGTCGCTGACGGTGACCTTGTCGCCGTTGATCAGGGTGACAGTGCGGGGGCCGCCGGACGCGGCGGGCACAGCGGCGGGCACAGCGGCGGGCACAGCGGCGGGCACTGCGGCGGGCACGGTGTCCGGTCCGGTGGGGGGTGCGCCGCCGGCGGCCGCTCCGGGAGCGGCGGCGGCGGGGCCGGCCGTGGTGAGCGCCGTGGCGAGCAGTGCTCCGACCACCAGCGCCCGCCGGCGGAAGGGATTTACGGTCAAGACTTATATCTCCGATCAGTAGGGACTTAACGACCGGATCGTCTCAGTGGTTGATAACGGCAACGGATCATGAACGGCATCATTTGCACCGTTGGCTCCAGATATCGCCGGAAACGCGGATGGCAAGGCGATGCGGGTGTTTCCCACCCGTACGGAAACCATGCTGGACATCATCGGCCCGCCGGCGGCCGAGAGCGGGGCGGCCGCGGAGGAGTTCGAGAGCCGGATGGCGGCCGCCGTCTCCATCGGCCGGCTCGTGCGGCCCGAAGAGGTCGCGGAGGTGGTCGCCTTCCTCACCAGTCCGCTCAGCGTCGCCACCAACGGCGACGCCGGGTGATCGTGGGCGGTGGCGCGAAGGGCGCCATTCATTACTGATCGCCGCGCGGCCGAGCACACCGGCGCGGCCCCGCCGGGCCTCTGCCCTTAGGGCGCGTATTGGGTTGTGATCAAGGGGTGGGTCGTGTGAGGTCTTTGATCCAAATCATCGCGCCACGAAGGTGGAGGCCGGCGATGTAGCTCTCAGGGGTCTTGTCGTAGCGGGTGGCGATGCC
>NZ_JBQQCB010000161.1:0-20746 GCF_052246675.1 Nonomuraea sp. KM90
CCTGCTCCGGGTCCGTGGAACCCGGCGCCCCCGCAGCGTCATGCGACGGCCCGCCCCAACCGCGTCGGGGACATTACGGGCAAATCGCGGAGCCACTCACACAGCACCGCCCGCTGAAGAATCGAGGATAGTCGGTCTGAATGGTGGGCGTTCTTGAACTCCGGCGCGGGAGATCGGCGAGTCACACCTTTACCGACGGGGCGTAAAGTTCGAACCATACCGCGAGCTCCAGCGACCGTTCGAGGACGAAACGGCCGAAGGAGTCTGGGCTGCTGCTGTGTATGGCCTGCTTGAGTGCGGCGCGGTCGACGAGGTCGAATACCGGGTGTTGCCGATCGGCCAGGAGGTCGCGCGCTTGGATTTTCAGCAGGTCGGTGTAGGCCGGGTTCTGGGTGGAGGGGTAGGGGGATTTCTTCCGCTTGGTGACCGCGTGGGGTAGGAGCGGTGCCGCGGCGCTACGCAGTAGGGATTTTTCGCGGCCGTCGTGGAACTTCATCGTCCACGGGGCGTTGTAGACCGCGCTGACGAGCCGATGGTCGCAATACGGTACGCGGACCTCCAGCCCCACGGCCATGCTGAGCCGATCCTGACGGTCCAGCAGGATGCGCACGAACCGGGTGAGGTAGAAGTAGGTGATCTTCCGCATGGTCCATTCGAGGTCGCTCTCCCCGGGTGCCCGCTCGACGGCGGACACTGCGCTGCCGTAGCTGTCGCGCACGTAGTCGGGCAGGGCCAGGGCGTGGTGGAACTCGGGATGGAACACCGACGGTTGGCGAGGGCTGAGGGCTGCGTACTGCGGCAGGTGCGGGTCTGCCAGCCAGGGAAATGACGTCCCCGCCCGCGCTTTGGCGGAGAAGAACTGGTGGTAGCCGCCGAACAACTCGTCGGCTGATTCCCCCGACAGCGCCGCCACTGCGTGCTCGCGCATGGCCTGGAACAGGAGGAACATGGAGGCGTCCATGTCGCCGTGCCCCATCGGGAGGTCGTAGGCCCGCACTACCAGTTCGCGGACCTTTGGGTCGGCCAATGTCTCAGGGGTCAGCACGATGTCGGTGTGGTGTGAGCCGACGTGGTCGGCGACCTGGTGAGCGAAGGGCGTGTCGGGTTCCGGCCGGAGGGCGTCCGGGCGGAAGTCCTGGCTCTGCCCAGCGAAATCTACGCAGAAGCTGCGCAGTTGTCCGCCTTGACGAGCCAGTTCGGCGGCCGCGAGGGCGGTCAAGGTGGAGGAGTCCAGCCCTCCGGAGAGTAACGTGCCCAGCGGCACGTCACCGACGAGTTGGCTCGTGACGACGTCTTGCAGGAGCCCCGTCACCTGCTCGATGGTTTCGGTGAGATCAAGCTGGGGGGATTCGGTCGTCAGCCGCCAGTAGCTGATTTCCCGCACACCGTCGCGATTGACGATCATCATGGTGCCCGGTTCGACCTCGCGGATGCCCAACCAGATCGATTGCCGCGGCGACTTCACCATGGAGAAGAGCTCGCGAAAGCCGTCTAGGTCGACTGTCGCGGTGACCGAAGGATGCGCCAGGATCGCCTTGGGCTCGGAGCCGAAGAGTACGCCGTTGGCGCGTTTGTGCAGGAACAGCGGCTTGATGCCCATCCGGTCCCTGGCCAGCACGAGTTTGTCTTCGCGCCCGTCCCAGATGGCGAAGGCGAACATGCCGTTCAGCCGCTTGACTGCGCTCGTTCCCCACTCGAGGTAGGCGCGAAGCACCACCTCGGTGTCCGAGCGGGACCGGAACCGGTGTCCGGCGGCGGCCAGTTGCCGGCGAAGCTCGGCGAAGTTGTAGGTCTCTCCGCTGTAGACGATCACGACAGGCCCGGCCGTTGTCTCGACCGTCATCGGCTGGGTGCCGTGCTCGGCGTCGATCACGGCGAGCCGCCGTTGCCCCAGCGTGGCGTGGGGACTGGTCCAGACGCCTTCCCCGTCCGGTCCGCGGCAGGCCAGGGTCTCGGTCATGGACGCGACGATCGGCTCGACGTTCGTCAGCTGGTCGAAATCCAGCCAGCCGGCTATGCCGCACATTCATCCCATCCTTTCGCCGGGGAGAGCATCGCTGCTTTGCCTTCGCCGCCTGGCCGTGTTGAGCACCCGGGGGTCGGTCAGCGCCAGGACGCCGTGGATTCCGCCTTCCGCGCCGATCCCGCTCCACCTGCGGCCGCTGAAGGGTGCGCCGGGGATCTGGACGTCGTGCGTGTTGATGTTGACGACACCCGCGTCGAGGCGTTCGGCGACTGCGCGCAGCGCGTGGGGATCGGTTCCCCAGACCGAGGCGGTGAGCCCGTAGGTGGAGTGGTTCGCGCGAGTCACCGCCTCATCCAGCTCGTCGTAGCGCAGGACGGGAAGGACTGGGCCGAACTGTTCCTCGTCGACGACTGTCATACCTTCGGTTGCTTGCGCGATCACCGTCGGTGGGTAGAAGTAGCCGGGTCCGTCCAGTGGCCTGCCACCGGCCGCGATCACGGCCCCATTGGCGACTGCTTCCCGGACCAGGGTTTGGATGTGCTGGAAGTGCGCCTGGTTCTGGACCGGGCCCATCTGTACACCGTCGTCGGTGCCGTTGCCGACCTTCAGCGCATCCGCGCGCCGGGCCAGCTCGGCGACGAGCGGCTCATAGATCGAGGCGGGCACATAGAGGCGTTTGACGGTGGCGCAGATCTGGCCGCAGTTCCTGAAGGCGATCGTGCACAGCTGGGCTGCCACAGCGGAGGGCTCCGCATCCGGTAACACGATTGCGGCGTCGTTGCCGCCGAGTTCGAGGACCACCCGCTTCAGGTCGTCGGCCGCCGCCTTCGCGACCTGTTTACCTGCGGCCACGGATCCGGTGAACGTCACGGCACGCACCGCTGGATGCCGTGCCATGGCGGCGCCCAGGTCGCCGGCGCCGGAGACGACGTTGGCCACGCCCGCGGGCAGTGCTGATCGCGCCAGCACTCCGGTCAGCAGCGTGGTGACCGGAGTGAAGGGAGATGGCTTGAGCACGACCGTGTTTCCGCCGAGCAGGGCCGCGCCGAGCTTCAACAGGGCGATGCTGAACGGGAAGTTCCACGGGGTGATGGCCGCCACCACCCCGCAGGGCTGTCGTTCCACCACCGATGTGATCGGGCCGGCGTCGGCGAGAACGTGGACCGGCAGGGGAAGTTCCGCATACGAGCGGAGGATCTGGATGCCGCCCGTGATCTCCTCCCGGGCCTGGCTCAAGGGTTTGCCTTGTTCGCTCGTCAGCGCTGCCGCCAGGAGATCGGCTTCACGCTCGAGTGCGTCGGCGAACGCCCGCATCGCCGACCGGCGCGCGTTTTCGTCCCTGGACCACGTGCGGGCCGCTTGCGAAGCGGCTTGCATCGCATCGTCCAGCTGGCTTCGTGAGCAGAGCGGCGCGGTGGTGAGCTGCTCTCCCGTTGCCGGGTTGAGGACCGGGTAGGAGGCCTCCGATGGCGCCGCTCGTCCGTCGATGGTCTGCTGCAATTGACCCCACTCAGTCACCGGGTCTCCTCCATCAGGGGCTGAACGTTCACAGCGTGCGGCGTGGCCGGGACGTCGGGGATTCCCTCGGCGATCAGGCCGTGATAGATGGTCGTGGGCTCGATTCCCGCATCGATCAGGCCTGCGCGGATGCCGGCGTGGTCGTCGCTCCGGTGCAGGGTGACCAGGCATCCACCGTTGCCCGAGCCGGTCAGTTTGAAGTCATGTCCCGTCGCGGCCTTCGCGCGGTCGCGGACCCGTTCGATGCGAGGATGGCTCAGCTCGTACCGGTCGCGCATGAGTGCGTGGGCGCTGTCCATGCCGGCCAGCACACCAGTGAGATCGTGATCGTCGACCGCCGCCCATACCTGGGCGGAGATCTCGTCGAGGTCGGCGATGTAGCTCTTCAGCGCGGCCGAGCCTGTGCGCTGCAGCCGGCGGAAGCGGGCGATCGCGTCGCCGCAGTCCTTGGACAGGCCGGTGTCGATGAGCGTGACCGACCAGGGCGGGCCGTCGGCCGCGGAGCGAAAACCGATCGTGGTCGGCAGACCTGTCGCTTGCCCCAGCGTGTACAGCCATCCGCCGAGCGCTACGGAGACGTGGTCGGCCCCTCCGCCGTGCGTGCGCTGGAACTCGAATGCGTAGGCGAGACGGACGGCGGCTGCCGGATCCTTGCCGCACCTGCGTAACATTTCCCGCAGGAGGCCGATGCAGATCGACGACGAGGTGCCCAGTCCTCCCGGGCTCGGGGCATGGCACGTGGCGGCCAACGTCGATGGTTCGACGGTGACGTCAGGATATGAGTCGCGGACGAACTGCTCGAGTTCTCGCGTCAGGGTCTCATGCGCTGGGTTGGACCACATGCTGCGGCCGATGTCGGTGACAATGGTGGGCAGATCGATCGCGGCGCATACCGTGTGCCCGCCGAGGTAGTCCAGCGCGTCGCCGGCCAGGCAAACACGGGTTGCCACGACGGAAGTCATGCGGTTCTCCTCCGATATCGATGCTCTGTAGGATTGCGGCCGGATAACGTCTTTGCGTATCCGCTTGAGAGGGCCCGAAATCACCCCTCGTTGCCGATGAGCGACGCGTTCGGAACAAATGTTTAATGGATGTGATTGTCGTGACGTTCAAAGATTCCTACATCTGGTCGTTGCGCCAGGTGGTGGGTTCCCGGTTGCTGCTCGTTCCGGGGGCTCAAGTCCTGCTTATCGACCATCGGGACCGCGTCCTCTTTCAGCGCCGATCCGACACTGACGTGTGGGAGATTCCGGCCGGCTCATGCGAGCCCGACATGGATTTTCGTGGCGCGGCTGCGGCGGAGTTGCTGGAGGAAACCGGCTTGACGGTCGCTCCTGATGGCCTCGTTCCTTTCGCATGTTTGTCCGATCCTGACGTGCACACGCTGCGATACCCCAATGGTGACCTGGTCCACGCTTTCGCGATGTGCTTCTATGCACGGAGGTGGACGGGTGAGCTGCGCGGTGATGCCGAGGTGCTGGAGCACCGGTTTCTCCCGATGTCGCAGCCGCCGTCGCCCATTCATCCGCCGACTCTTGTCGTTCTCGATCTGTATTCCGCATATAGGTCTTCGGGGTTGTTCCAGGCCCGCTAGAATGATCTCAGCGTGGCGCGATCAGGCCGGTCATATGAAGCGGTCGAACTCCTTGCAGAGATGAGGATTCTCGGGTAATGCCGCCATGTTCACGATGTCGAGGTTCGTCTGATGACGGGCGCAATGGAAGTCGCAGTCCTGGGACGGGTCGATGACTGTCTGGTCGGCCTCGCGCCAGAGGTCGATGAAATTGCGTTCGACGGCATCGCCCAGCAGTGCTTGCCTGTTTCCTCGATGGTAAGAACATTTATAGACGCCGGTCGGTGTGATCAGCGTGCGCAACTCCGCGACCGGGCACGTGTGATACGACTTCTCCTGGTCGGCCGGACGCTGGTCTGCGACGGACGTGAAGGTGGAGGAGAACTCCAGATCGAATGATCCATCGCGCAGTTTCTGGGCCTGCCTCACCTGCGCGCGAACGGACATCAGCACGTCGTCTGGCAGTGGGACGACGCGGTGCTTGTTGTCGAACATGGCCTTCAGTTCGAAGTAGTCGCAGCCGATGTCCTTGGCCAGCTGGGCGGCCGGGAGGACTTCGGCGTGATTCGATTCCACCAGCCTGTTGGAGTCGTCGAAGCGAGTGATCAGGAGAAAGGAGTATCCGAGGGCTCCGGTCTTCTTTTCGGCGAGGACACGCATGTTGGCGATGACCTTGCCGAACTGGCTGCGGCCTCGGCGATCGGGCCGCACACGGCCATAGGTGTCCTCGGTGGCGGCGTCGACGGACACGCGGAGCCACGTCACATGGTTGGCGATCTCGTCGAGGTGACGATCAATCATCGTCCCGTTCGTGACCACGCCGACATGCAGGCCGGCGCGGCCGAGGATCGTGATGACGTCCCGCGTGCCAGGATGCGCAAGGGGCTCTCCGCCGCCGATGAGAACGACGGCCCTGGTGCCCGCGGCACAGAGCTCGCCGGCCAATGCTCGGAGCCGCTCCGGGGTGAAACGTCCTTGGTTGAGCAGCTTTCCGCTGATGCATTCGGGGCAGGCCAGGTCGCAGAACGTCGTGGGGTCGAGGTCAACGACGAGCGGGGCTGGCAGACGCTCTCCTTCGGAGACCTTCTTGGCATATGGCCATACGGTGTCTTGATACAGTTTCGAGGTCAGAGCGAGGCGGTTCATCATGTGCCTCCTGAGCTTTATCTATCACCGGCAAGAAATGTCAGTTGCGGAAAAGATCGCACCGGTCGATTTTCTGGTCGAGGAAATGGGGCGCGGCCCCGCCACGCACGACATGGGGCTCCAGCCGCGGCGTCTGCCCGAGGCTCCATCGGGCGGACCCTTGGGTGTTTAGGGTGCGCGTCCACCGCCAAAGCGGTTCTATGCGGCCCGCTCTATGCGGTCGATTCCACGCGGTCAACTGGACATCGCGAATATGCGATACGACCGCAATGGCGACGCCATGGACGCCTGATTAAGCGACGCCGGGATATTGGTGGCAGCTCCGGTGGGCCACTCGCGCTATCCCAGGTCATCGTCGGCGAAGCGGCTGCGAACAGCGCGGGCTCAATCCATGCTTCGCCGCGGGACGGTTCCGTCCAGCCGCTCACGTACACCTTGCGCTCTTCGACGAGCAGCTGCCGCGAATCGAGCCGACAGTTCAGAAGCGTGTCCCCACCTGCCAGCGAATCGGGGGTAAACCCCTCCAGCGCCGCCTTGAACACAGATTCGCCCGGCACCTGCTCCGATTGTTCCAGCATGCGGTCACCCACGAAAGAGAGCCTGGTGACGTACTCCACCACGGACCGGACTTCGACGGGGCATGGGGTGAGGGTGCTCCTCAGCCGGTTCAGCCCGTCGAACACATAGGGAAGGTCGGTCGATCCGTGCTTCAGGTCGGCCCGCGGATCGTCGCCATCGATCAGTTGGAACGCGTAGACCAGCCAGCCGGACTCCTCCTCGCTCCACAGAAGGCGCGGAACGGGCGCGGCCTTGGGCATGCTCTGGGCCGTCTGCCATTCCCGTCGGTAGCGGCTGGTGTCGGCGCGGCCTCTGGTGATGGCCTTGAGGTAGACCTCGCGGGCATTGCCGTAGAACCGCGCGGCCAGCCCCGACCGCGCGCCGTCCACGTACACCACGCCCTGCTTCGAACCGCAGTGGCTCTCTACGACCCTCTGCGTGGCGGGCGGAAGATCTTCCCATTCCGTGTGTCGCTTCATCGGATTCTCCCGACGCTGGCGTCGTTACCTGGTGCTCGCCGGAGCGGGGGTGGCGGCGACGGTGCGTTGCTGCACGAACGGCGGCTGGCCCGGCCGCTCCTCATGGGCCGGGGAGCTGGCCGCAGAAGAGGGGGTGACGCGTGGTGGTCGGTGTGCGGATATCGATACTGCATGGCGAGCTCCTTTACTGTGTAGATTCTGATGGTGTGGCGCGTAACGACGGCACGAAGGCCATCACCGACGTTGCTGCCATCATGGTCACCGCGCAGACGCCGACCGTGATCGCCAGCCCGAAGCCTTAGTAGAGCGCGATCGCCAGGGGCGGGCCCAGTGCACTCGCGCCAAAGGTGACCATCCGCGAGGCGCCGACCACGCGAACAAGCATGGCCGCGGGAACGGCGCCGAATCCGATCTTGAAAACCACGTTGCTCAGCCCGCCGGTCAGCCCGATCATCACCAGCGCGGCGGCGAAGACGACCAGGTCGCCTCGGCTCAGGCAGATGAGTGCAAGCGCGAGCGAGCACACGCCCATATGGGCCACGAGCATGGTCCCGCTGCGCAAAACGTCTGCCACCGGTCGTCCCGCCGTCGCACGCACCCGTTCTGTCGATTCAGCATGGGAGAACGTCTTGGCGCGAGACTGGGCCGAGATCAGTCCGCCGGCGATTCCGCCCGCACTGGTGCCGGCGAGCGCTGCCCCGATCGCCGCCGGATTCTCCCCGATCAACGTGAGGTGGGCTGCACAAACCACGCTGGCCGCCTGAACGCCGGCATTGACCAGGGCCGTCAAAATGGTCGCCGATCTGAGGAACCCGTGCCGCCACCCCTCGGTGAAACCAGCGACTAGCTCTTCCCGCAGGCGTCGACGCGGCGCGGCCTCGTGCGGCACGCTGGACGCACGCAGCAGAACGCCGGCCGCCGCGAGGCCACAGACCGCATTCGGCAGGAACGCGGCCATCGGATCCAGCCCGTACAGGGCGCCGCCGAGGGGCCGGCTGGTCAGCCCGACCGCATGCACGGTGACCTCGTGCAGCGCCAGCGCGGATGGTGGTTGGCCGGCGGCCCGGGCCGCCATCGTGATCACCGCCAGTTCGGCCACCGAGGACACGGCCGAAAGGGCACCTTCCACGACAGCGACCACGAGCAGGTGCTCAACGCGCACTTCCTGCGCCAGCATCCCCGCGCACAGCAGGATGATCAGCGCCGCGCGCACCACCTCACTGCCGATCATCACCCGGTGTGCTCCCAACCGGTCGCACAGCGCACCTGCGGGCACGTAGCACACCAGCCCCGGCAAGGTGGCGGCGCAGACGACCCAGCCCGCCCAGGCGGGCGACCCGCTGAGACCGATCGCGAGCAGCGGATAGGTGACGCTCAGCGTGCGGGTGCTGACCAGCGACAGAGTCGAGGCTGCCCATGCGCGTGGGAACGTCAGGAGGGCCACGATTCAGGTCACCGGCTGGGCGGGAGTGTCCAGCCAGATGGTCTGGCGTCCCGGACTGATCCTCAGCCCTAGGCGGTCTCGACCGGGTCGCCCGGCCTGAAGCCAGGAGGAGTAGGCCGCTTCGAGCCGATCCCACAGAGGCTCACCAGACTGGATGGCCAGGACATCCCGCTCACCCGGATGCGCGTGGCACGGGTCGGCGACGATGGTCGCGGCGCTGTCGTCGCGGGTGCTGCGCAGCCGCATCACCCACAGCCGCGCTCCGTCGCGTTGCTCCCACCCGGCGCCGGCCACCACCACGTGCGGAGCTTGACCGGTCAGCCAAATCCCGTATCCATGCGCGAGCGCTTCGTAGGGCGTGCTGGGCAGCAACGCCGGATGGGAGGCTCTGCCGTCGCGCTCACGGTCGCCCACGGGTTCGGCAGGCCGGGCGGTGGGAACGGCACCGCGCATCGGAACCGACGTTGTGCAACGGTGGAACCGGCCCAGCGCCGACCCGTCCGGTTCTACCGTGAGCCTCACCATCTCGCCCCGTTGACCATGTGCCGACATCCATGGGGCGACGATCACGCCACCCGGCAAGGTTTGTGCCAGCCAGGAGGACGGGAAGGTACGCACGCCGCAGGTCACGTGCATTCCGGCGAAGACTTCCCCAGGCGCACGGGCCGGGCCGGCATCGTCGGTGACGATCGTCGGCGCCCGGCCGATGCTACGGATGTTCTGCCGGGCCACCGCCGCCAGATCCGGGTCGATCTCGATCGAGGTCACCTGGGCATCCCCCAGGTGCCAGCCGAGCAGAGCCGCCGTGTACCCGGTGCCCGTCCCGACCTCCAGCAGCCGCTGACCAGGGAGTGGATCGAGCAGGCAGAGTTGGCGAAACACCGTCGACGGGCGCGACAGCAACGAGGTCGGAGCCACCGCATCGGCTGCGACGTCGGCGCCACCGCGCTGCGTGATCAGGGGTAAGTCGAGGTACGCGGCGCGTAACCAGGCTTCCGGGTCGAGGTCCCGGTCAATGGCGCGGCCCGTCTGCCCCATGTCTTCGGCGACCCACGCGCGAGCGGGCACAAAAGCGTGACGAGGCACCTCCGCAAGGCTGGTGATCCACCTGTCGCGGCGAGGCTGGTCCCGGGCGAGCACACCTCGGCGGACCAACGTGGCGATCAGTTCTTCTCTCCGGGCAGGCAAGCGGTGATAGATGTCCATGAGCGTTCCTGGGCACATCGGGGACCGGTGTGATGGTGAATCTCGAACGGCAGTGATCATTCAGATCGCGGGCCTCTCACTCCGTGGCCAGCAGCGGGTACCCCGCTACGTGGATCACCCGAAGCGAGAAATCGGCAGGCAGGTGCGCCCACCGCGACGCACCTGCCTGCTGCAGACCCTGCTTGTGCTGTGATCCACGCCGCGCGCGAGCGTCTCATCCCACGCACCGCATGCCCGTCTTCCACACCGTCGCCTCTAAGCGAGAGGTCAGAGCTGGTGGACGGCGATGACCGACGGGTCGCCGCGCGAGGCGGCTCTGGCGATCCAAGCCGGAAGCCGGCGGGAAGCCGTGCGTGCGAGCTGCGCGACTTCCCGCCGGAAACAAGCGGCTGGCGGGACCCCAGAGCAACATCAGGATGAGCAGGGTGGACACGATCGGTCGTGAGACCCCCGGACGCAGGGTGGCGCTGTCGGGCGGATGAGCCCACACCGCGTGGCATCCCCAGAGGTAGGGGGCGTCCCTCACATCCGCCTGGAGCGATTGGCAGGGTGCTGCGGAGCGGCGGGGGTGGTGCCGCTCCGCGGCCTTCTCCTGGTGCCGGTCGGGTCTACCGCAAGCAGGGTGTCAGCTGACCCGTCAGCAGGGCAGAGTCGCACTCGGGACGCTTGACGGCTGAGCGCCGCGGCGTGATTGGCGCTGCCTACGGCGGGGTTCGTACCCACCGTAGGCAGCGGGTCGACAGGACAGTGCGGGCAGTGCTGGAATCCTGCTTGCGCCCGGATGCGATGGGACCTCCTGCGCCGCACGGCACCGATGGGCAGGTGTGACGGCGCCGCATGGATATGGCTAGCCCCCGCCCTCGGCAACGGCTGGCTCACAGTGGCGAGGGAGCACTTCGCCCCGCAGACGCCACCTCGCGCGGGGACAGGTGTTCCAGAAGGACCATCATCTCCTGGTGGTGGGCGCGAATCTCGGTGCTGCCGGGCCGGTCGACGTCCCGCACCGCGATGCCCTTGTCGTTGAAGTAGGCGATCTCGAACCTGGTCCCGGGGACGGTCTGAAAGTCCTCCTCCTGCAGCCGGTACGCGTACAGGTCGGGCCGTTGGGTCCCTCGAGCGCTCATCATGTCTCCTTTGCGTAGTGACACCAGGCGCAGGCGCCTGGCGGGTTCCCGACCTGTGCAGGCGTGTCCTGCTCAGGCGGAGGCCTGTGGGGGAAGCGGGCATCGTGGATTCAGGGTCCTGATCATCCGGTGGGGCGGCGCGGGCGCCCCGCAGCGTCATCAGAGCGTTCGCCCTTCGCTGCCATGCCATCGGTGTCGGATACCGAGGTGGCCCAGGGGAACACTACGGACCTGCCGGGCACCTCCCACACGTACAAGTCAGGCAAGCCGTGAACGGCCGAGGCAGTCCGGCAGAGGGTTACGGTGCAGACTTGGGCTGAGCTCACCAGCGGGGTTACAGCATTGACGACAGCGCTGAGGGTATCGCCGGTATCGCAAAGGTCGTCGACGATCACGAGGGGGACGGCCAAAGGCTGTCCGCGGCCAAGCTCGTGTAGAGCGCTGAGATCGCAGTGGATCGCATGGTCATGCCTCATGTGCATGGCCAGCGGCGGACGTCGTGTGGCGGTGACCACGACCATGTGGGCGCCAAGGCGGTCAGCTATCTTGCGGCCGGGAGGCACGCCTCCCCGTCCAATGCCGATGACCACGGGAACGGCTTCAAGCCGCTCCAGGATGCGCTGCGCCAGGTCGCCGATGGCTTCGACGCACGCCTTCATGCTGATCCGCCACCCGGTTGCCGGGGAAACCTCGAATGGAGCGTTTCTGTGCATGGCCGGCTGCCCATCGGTACTTTCGTGCACCAGTCGCTGCGGGGAGAGCACCTCATCCGAGGCTGTCGCATCAATACCTGGGGCGCCGGTGCGCTGTACGTCACCAGTCACAGCAACTTCCTCTCCATACCGGTGTGTAGCCGCGCTCCTATTCCGCTCACGCAACGTCGCCCACCAGCACGCTTCCAAACCGCTCCTCGAGGATCGGTCCGGGCGTAGACGGGCTCTGCTGGACGCTGGCCAGGGAGGTGCTATAGCGGGTTGGGAGCGCGAAGGCGACTACTTTTCCCGGGCGTGGAGCAACGTAGCAGTGGCCGGGATAGAACTCACACCGTCCCGCCGTGAGCCGATATACGATCTCAAGCCCTCTTCCAGAAACACCGTCAAGCGTGCTGCTGAAACCCTTCGTGCTCAGCTTTTCGAGTGTATGAGGCAAGTTCTGCAGTGCCTGGTCCCCATCGAAGATTTCGCACCAGTATGGATGCCCATGCGCGGAGATGATTCGCATCTCGTAGGGCTCCCTGCTATGCCTGACGGCATTGCACACCAATTCGGAAACCACGACTTCGGCCTCATAGGCCGCGTCATGGCCCACACCAGCCCGATCGAGGACATCCACAACCATTGAGCGGGCCTGATGGGTGGCCCGACCGGCGCCAAGCGGCTTGACCTGGGCGTGATAGCCACGGCCCATCGAGGGAATTAGCACTGTCGCACCACCAATCACCATCCGCGTGGGGAGAGTGGGGAATGTTGCTCACCAGTTCACACTGATCTCTTCCGACACGAGAAGACCCTAAGCGTGTGAAGGTTTGTGAAGGTTGGGCGCTCGCGTGAAGGTTCGTGAAGGTTGACGGTTCCCACCCCAGCAGGACCTGTCGCGTGGTAGGGGTGACGCTACCGCTACTCGAAGTCAGGAGCCGCCAATGCCGGACAAATCGACCGCGCTGCGAGAATTGCTGGCCCGAGCCCGGCTGAACCCGCGTAACTTCGCACGGGCCATCAATGAGGAGCTCGAGCGCACCGGCCAAGACAGCTTCCGCATCGACCTCACTTCCCCATACCAGTGGGTGAGGCACGGCTATCGCCCATACGACCCACTCCCCGCCATCGCAGCCGCAGTGTTGTCGCAGTGTCTGGACGAGACACTCACAGCGGACGATCTTTGGCCGGGTCGCCCCTGGACACCCTCAGTCGCTCCCATCCCCGCAGTCGCCGACATCGACGCGGGCGTCAGCATCGAACAGATCCTGACGTCCCTGGCCGCACTGGCGGCGCACGGTAGCGACGTCCACCTCCACATCACGCCGGCTACGGGACCTGACCTGGCCGCCAGCGTCCTGGCCGGGCTGAACAGCACGCTGGAATGGACGCAACCGCACCGCGGCCGTGAACGAGTACTGCCGGCACAGGTCCAGCTGATCCACGCGCACGTAACCCAGTTGCGGCGGCTCGATGACCAACTCGGCGGTGGTGCGCTCAACCTCCGCTATCTCACTGGCGAGTTGCGCACCATCTTGGACCTCGCCGCGTCGGCGGCATGTGAGGAGGAGAAGGTGCGCCGGGATCTGCTGGTCATCGTCAGTGATCTCGCCCAGCTGGTCGGCTGGGTCCATTTCGACGCATGCCACTACGGGGTTGCTCAACGCTACATACGGCTCAGCGAGCGGGTGGCCCACGCCATCGGAGATGTCGGACGGGCGGCCAACGCCATCGGCATGCTCTCCTACATCTCCGCCTTCGCCGGGCACGGTCACGATGCCGTCTACATCGCCGAGGCAGCGCAGGAGCACTGCACCGATGACCCGGTACTGCGCGCGCGCATCGCAGGCCGCGTCGCCACGGCCGCCGCAGCGGCCGGTGACCAAACCAGGTTCCGGCGGGCCTCGGAGCAAGCCAGGCTTCTCCTGGAAGCGGCAACCGAGGTACCGTCCTACCTCTACTACCTCGAGCCCGCACAACTGGCCGCGGAAAGAGGACAAGGCCTGGTCGCCCTGGGCGAACGCCGGACCGTCCACCGTAAACAGCTCTTGTCAGAAGCCATCACCTTGCTCACACCGATCTCGGCCGAGGGCGCCCGCCCGCACTTCCCACGCTCGGCGCTCCTGCACGGAGCAGTCCTGGCCAGGGCCTGCCTGCTGCTGGAAGAGGTAGAACTGGCCGTTGATGCTGGACGCGCGGCCCTCACGCGCCTGGATCAGGTGCAGTCGCTCCGCGGCTGGAACCAGCTACGGCAGTTGCGTCCTCTTTATCACCGATATCGCACGGTACGTGCCGTCGCCGACTTCCTGCGTGATTTCGATCGGGCACTATCGCAAACATGACGACTCGCATGGCCGAACACACCACCGCCCAGCCCGACCTTCGTGACGTGCCCTACGATCACCCGGACGCCGTGACCTTGGTGCGTGCCCTGTATGACGACCAGGTTGCGCGCTACGGCTACGCCGATCCGGCTGAGGCCCCACCGGCTCTGTTCACCCCACCCCACGGGCTGTTCCTGGTGTGCTACGTCGGCGATATGGCCGTCGCCTGTGGCGGATATCGCGCCCACCGGCCCGTGGCGGACACGGTCGAGATCAAAAAGATGTACACCCGTCCCGATCACCGCGGCCGCGGGCTGGGGCGGCGCATCCTGGACCACCTCGAACAGCATGCTCGTGCACATGGAGCGAAGTGGGCCATCCTGGAAACCGGTGTCCGCAACGACGCTGCACGAGCGCTGTACGAGACGATGGGCTACCAGCCCACCAACCGGTATGTCGCCGACCGCGACCCTGCGATCAACCGGGCCTTCCTCAAGTCCCTTTCTTCCGCCGCCACCGGCTGAGCAGATCCGCTTCGCGCTGCGCGTCGATCCCGTGCTCGGCCTGGCGCTCATGCAAGATGGGGGCGCCGCCCCCCACCAGCCACTGCCACGTGTCCGCCACCGTCGCCAGCAGCGGCCGGCACGTCAGCCCGGCGGCTTGGGCCTTGTCGACGTGCATGTCCCAGGCCGTCGGCAGTGCCCGCCACAGTGGCAACTCCGTCCACTGCCGCACTCCTTGCTCGACCAGCCACCGCTCATCCACCCATTCCACCTCGGCGGTAGAGCCGGTCGTCCTGCGGCATGCCTCGAGCAGGTCGGCGTAGGTGTCTCGGCCGCGGGGGGCGGCGACGTTATATGTTCCGGAACAACGCCGGTCGGCAAGGTCGAGCGCGAACCTCGCAAGATCGCGTACGTCGATGGGCTGTATCGGGCGACTCGCCGGCGCTGGCGCCAGCACCGCACCTCCACGCTCCATGCGTCGCAGCCACCACGGCAACCGCCCCACGTACTCGCCAGGTCCCAGGATGACGTGGCTCCGCAAGAACAGGGCCCGTTCCCCCATCTCGCGCCGGATCGCGAGCTCGCACCCGGCCTTGAGCGGGCCATAGGCATCCGGGTCCCAGCGCCGTGTTCCAGGATCGAGATCGGGGTCACCGGGCCACAGCGCGGACGCTTCGTCCACCGCCAGGTGAGGCCACTCACGATAGACCGACACCGTGGACAGGTAGACGTAGTGCGAGGTCCGGTCAGACACCGCCCGAACGACGTCGCGGACCAGGGCCGGGATGGCACCTGCAACATCGATGACCACATCCCAGCAGTGACCGCGGAGCAGGAGGAGATCCTCCGCGCGCTCCCAGTCGCCGCGGATGTGGCGTACCTGCCCGGGCATACCGCGATGGGAAAGACCCCGGTTGAAAACCGTTACCTCCCAGTCCCGCTTCAGAGCAGCGGACACCAGGGCCTTCCCGACGAACCACGACCCGCCCATCACCAGCAGCCGCACGATATGGATCATCTCCTTCAGCGGATGTGAGCTCAACCGCCGCCACTGGCGCTCCGCTTCCGCCATGATCGAGAACGCCCAAGGCTCTTGTCGCCGAGGCTCGCCTACCAGCGGGCGTCTGGGATGGCAGAACAAACGCAGCCCCCGCACGATGAGAACGTGATGTCAGGATGGTTCATCAGCGACGCTCTCATCGCGGGGCGCCCAGATCGACGCGTTTCAGTCTCATCCCCTTCCAACGTTGCGCGGGTCAGCCGCAGCGGGCGGCCTGCTGTTCAGACGGTCTCCCAGCAATCGCCACGATCTCCACATCGAGCGGCCTTCCCGGTCATACCATGAGCCGTCGCCGTTGGAATGGCCGCTGCCCGACGGCCCGCCTGCTTTCCTTAGATCATCATCTAACACGAGGTTTTTGTGGAAGTCCTGAAATATGTCGCGTTCAGTACCACCCCTGCCGGTGGTAATCCCGCGGGAGTGATGCTCGACGCCACGGGCGTCGACGACGCGACGATGGCCAAGATCGCCGAACACGTGGGGTTCTCGGAGACGGCCTTCGTGGTGCCGAGGCCGGACGGCGGTCTCGACGTCCGCTATTTCAGCCCGCTCATCGAGGTGCCGTTCTGCGGCCACGCGACGATCGCCGCGGCCGTGGCCCACGCCTCGCGGCGAGGTCCCGGAGAGCTGCTGATGCACACCAAGGCCGGGCCGATCAGGGTCGACACGGCGGTGAACGCCGAGGGGCTCATGTGCGCCACCCTCGTCAGCGTGCCGCCGAAGACGGCCCCGATCCCATCGTCCGAGCTGTCCGGCCTGCTCGCGGCCCTGAAGTGGTCCGCGGCGGAGCTGGATCCGGCGCTGCCGCCCCGAGCCGCGTACGCGGGCGTATGGCACCCGGTCATCGCGGCCCGCACCCGGAGCAGGCTGGCCGAGCTGGACTACGAGATGCCGGTGCTGGCAGAGGTGATGCGGCGCAACGACTGGGCCACCGTCGACCTCGTCTGGCGGGAGTCACCGGAGGTCTTCCACGCGCGCAATCCGTTCCCGCCCGGCGGTGTCGTCGAGGACCCCGCGACGGGGGCCGCCGCCGCGGCACTCGGCGGATACCTGCGTGAGCTCGGGCTCGTCGAGGTTCCCGGCACGGTCACCGTGCACCAGGGCCACGACATGGGCCGGCCGAGCACGATCACCGTGTCGATCCCGGAGTCGCCGGACAGCGGCATCAGCGTCACCGGGACCGCAGTCCCGCTGTAGGCCGGGTCTTCGACGTGAGGGGCACGCCGGATCGGGTGCCTCACGCCTCCAAGTTACTACCCCGTTTAATAGCGAAGGTGCCACCACCGCTCCGGACCATGCTCGCCACGTCGCCGAGCTGCGGAAGGTTGGATGCCGCCGTCCGGGCTCGATGATCAGCTTGTGCTCCGATTGTGGGTCTGAGAGCAGGACAACCCCATCGCCCGTGTGGCGGCCCGATCAGCCGGGGCGTCATGGACCTGGGCGGCCGCCGCGAGCGGCGGAGGGTGCCGCGCCAAGGCGCTGAGCCGATTGCGGCACACGCTCAGCGTCGCGCCGGGCCATGGTTCGGGCTCCCTCCAGCACCGCGAGGGGATCTCCCGCAGCGGCTTGTCCTGCACCGCGTCCGTGGCCGGTGTTCGTCACCACGGCTCCCGCCTTACCGCCCTGGCATCTGTGCCCGCATCCAGGACCTCCTGGAGGACCTGAGCGACGCCCACCTGCTCATCACCAACGGCGTCCCCGCCTGCGTGGCCGCTTCAATCCGTGGGTCTGCTGGTACCCGAGCGACCTCACTCTGGATCACCGCCTCGGCGGCCAGCCGGACTCGGTCCCGCACACCCCCGGCCGAGCGGCGTCTGCATGTGTTCCCGGGGCTCGGCGAAAAGCGCGATCTTGAGCACCCGCATCCGGGTGCCGGTGCTCGATCAATCCAGGCACACACGTAAATGCCCGGCGTACCGGAGTTCCGCAGTTCCTGGTGGTGCTGGTGACACGGTTATGGGCAACAGGCCAGGTAAGCGGCGTTCGCGGTGGTGGCACAAGGAAGTCCGATCCGTGTCACTAGGAACACCGCTCGACACCTTGATCCTTAACGTCGTCCGAGGCCAGGGTGGTGCGTGTCACCAGTGGCGACACGAACTGCGGAACCCGGGGCGTAGAAGCTCCCTGAAAGCCCCGAGGGCCAGCCCTTGCGCCGGTCCTGGCCTGCCACGGCTTACACTCGCGCAGATCGGCGAGGACGCCATCGCACGTGCCGGAGTGGTCATGATCAAGCAGCGCCCCCTCGGAGCGCTGCATGTCTCACGCCGCTGCACGCCACACTGGTCAGAAGGGGCGCACCGCATCCACGTAATCGGCAGACCGCCCCGGGCATAACCGTCACAGAGCCCACCCACCTTTAAAGGGTGGCGACACCTTCTTCAATAGGCCGGCAAACACCGGTCGCCGCTCCGCTATATCTACAGGTCAGATCCCGGTTCTGCGTCCCAAAGATGCCGCACAGCGGCTATCGGCCGCTGCCCCCGCTTTGGAAACGTATCGCCTCCGTAGCACGTGCCTTTATGCAGCGCATCACGCCAACGTTGTGGTATTCAGGATGTAGCACGCAACCTCTTCCAGCGGAGTGTTCCATGGCCAGGCAGATCCAGGAAATCCTCATAGATGATCTCGACGGTGGAGAAGCGGTCGAAACAGTGGCGTTCGCCATCGACGGCTCTTCCTATGAGATCGACCTCAGCGACCTGAACGCCAAGAAGCTCAGGGAGGCGCTCACACCGTTTGTCCAGCACGCTCGTCGAGCCGCCCCCGCATCTGCACGTCGCCGAGGGCGCGGCCCCAGCGCTCGTGCGATCAGCCGCGGGAAGAGTTCAGAGATTCGGCAGTGGGCCAAGTCTCACGGTCTGCCAGTCAGCGAACGCGGGCGTATTGCCGCTAATGTCGTGGAACAGTATGAGGCTAGCCATTAGCGGCCATCCCACCCGGACCGCCGCACGCGAGTGCGGCGTGGCCGCGTGAGGATCGGCCCAACCCGTGCACGGCGGTCCAACATTTGCGGATGGGGATGGGCTGCCCACAGCGTTCACAGCCCAGCCGTCGCCGGCGACACCATCTATCCGGGCAGGTCGGGAAGCGGATCGGTCACGTCCCATTCCAGGACGGGCGTGCCCGTGTCGGCATAATATGCCCGCTTGGCCCGCTTCCGCTGTTCATAGGCCTGCATACCCTGCACCCCGAAAACCTCGACGCACACCCATGGTTCTACGTCCATCAGAATGAAATCCGGAAATACCGCGTCGCCGGCCTCATAACGCAGCGGCTTGATAAACGCCCGTCCAGCCCTGATCAAATGGTCGGCCATTCGAACTTCGTGGCTCGAGTCCGCCGGTACGTAATGGCTATTGGTCATCATCGCCGCCAGATCGATCGCCCGCAGGTAACCTCGGGGGGCACGTTCGATGACGGCCAGAACGATCCGGCGGGCGCCGTGGGGCAAACTCTTGGCGAACGGGCTTCGATAAGACCGTCGGACGCGTTCCCATAACGGCGCGTCCAGGAAGATCGGATCGCGCTGATGACGCAGCGCAATCCGATACCCATAGGACGTCGGCGCCACCTCTTTTATCTCGCCCAGAATCAGCCCTCGCTGGATGATTCCGTCATGCGTGCCGAGTGCGGCACGGAAACGTTCGAAGGCTCTTGCTGTGGCCGCTACCGTCGCTGGGCGATACGGGGGCACCACGTACAGCACTGCTGCCAGAGACACGCTGTTGACGAAACACGTCGCCGCCGGCCGGTGTAAGGCGTGATGGCAGTCGTGCCAGGTTCGGCGCCGGCCAACGGTGAGAAGCCATTCCGACAGTCCCGCGTCCTGCCACAGCAGATGCAGCATTCCGAGCAGCCCTACCGAAGGCCGCGACGACAGTGCCGCGTTCTCCTCGGTCCCGGGCGTCCGTGTCCGGCCGCCTGGCGCCCGCCCAGGCGACACCTGCAACGGAATCTCCAGGCGCACGTGTGTGTCGCCCTCATCGGTCTGCTCAATCGCGCCAGCCGCGTAGATACCGCGCCCCGACAGGTGCACGAGCTTGTGGAAATCGCACCCTGCTGCATGCCGATGGCCCTCACCCGGCCAGCCAGCGAGATGGTAACGGCCGTCCCGCGCGCGAACAACCAACCGTAGAGGCGGCTCGCCGCACAGACACCACGCGTGCCCCACCTGAGACTTGGCCGCGCCGAACAGCCGGCTGAAGCGTTCTGGAGCCCGGCGCAGGGCGGCCAGCTCGACGCGGTGTCCGGCAAGCTCCACCAGCTGAGCGCCGAACGCCTCCGGTTCCACCGCCCGCCGTGACCTGGCTTCAGGGACGTTCACGGCTAATTAGCGCCGACGTGGTACTTGCCGACCCCATCCGCAGCCACCCGAGGACGTTCCGGGGATGCTGTACCTCTGATCTGGAGCATCGACAGCTGGGGTCATGACGTCATTTCCTCATTCCCAGCCTCACCCGCTGTGGGCCAGGCTCCGAGAGGCGCCGCACTGACGTCCACCTCGAACTTCTGCGTGCCAGCACGCTTGCCAGTGCGTCCGTTTCCTGCGCAGCGGGGGCCGCATCCGTGATGTCCGGCACGAGGAACCTTCCGTGCCACTCCCCTACCGCACGGTCTATACAGCGCGCGAGCTGGGCCAATGCCATGTATTCATCGAATGGATCTGCCCAGCGATGCACAAGTCTCGTCTCCTCTGCCCAGCATGAATTCGCGTGGCACAAGCGCAATTTTCATGACTTGACAGAATACTTTACTACTACCTAACAGGTTGCTCTCGGGGGTATCACTCCATGTGGAGGCTTGTCAACACGACGTTGACTCGCCGTCAGGGGTTGTGCTCCGTTCGATACGGCGTCGTCAACAGAACTCCGCTCTGATGGGCAGGGCCTCGGCATAGTGGCGTTGAAGGATGTGATGTCCGGTTCGCGGGCTGCGCAACATGGCGCCAGCATCTTCGCCTGAGATGATTGATGCCAACGGGGTCTGGCTACGGTCAGTGGTCATAGGCGATCAGGGACCGCTTGATCGGCTGGCCGGTCTTGTCGTTGTGCCAGATCACGCTGGTCAGCGCGAGGATGCGGGTCAGCACACGAATGATGACGCCGGCAGGGGTACGGCCGCCGTGGCGTTCCAGGTCCAGCTGGCTCTTG
>NZ_JBQQCB010000162.1:0-20676 GCF_052246675.1 Nonomuraea sp. KM90
GACCAACCGGCAGGGGCACGGTCTTTCATCAGGACTCGACGTCCAGGACACCCGAGTGCTCACCTGCCGGCGGCCACCATCCACCACGGAGTCTGCCGGATGGCTTACTCCCAGGACTCATTAGGACCCCCATGACCTCCGCTCGCACCGCCCTCATCACCGGCGGCGTCAGCGGCCTGGGCAAGGCCGCCGCCATCCGCCTGGAAGCCGACGGGATCGAAGTGATCACCCTCGATGTTTCCGACGGCGCCGACCTGGTCGTGGACGTCACCGACGCCGCCGCCGTCCAGAGCGCCGCCGAACAGGTGGGTCCGGTGGACATCCTGGTCAACTCCGCCGGGATCGTCGGCCCGAACGCCCCGCTGTGGGAGATCCCGCTCGACAGCTGGCAGCGCACCTTCGACGTCAACGTCAACGGCACGTTCCACACCTGCCGCGCGTTCGTGCCCGGCATGCGCGAACGCGGCTGGGGCCGCATCGTCAACCTCGCCAGCATGGCCGGCAAGGACGGCAACCCCAACATGGCGCCGTACTCCGCCTCCAAGGCCGCCGTCATCGCGCTCACCAAGTCCCTCGGCAAGGAGCTGGCCACCAGCGGCGTACTCGCCAACGCCATCGCCCCCGCTGTCATCGAGACTCCGATGAACGCCGACACCGGGCCCGAGGCCCTCGCTCACATCACCAGCCTCATCCCCATGCGCCGCGTCGGAAAGCCGGAAGAAGTCGCCGAGCTCATTGCGTGGCTCGCCTCCGACAAGGTCAGCTTCTCCACCGGAGCCGTCTACGACATCAGCGGCGGACGCGCCACCTACTGACGGCCACGCCGCGGACCTCGAGGCGAGTGGCGCGGCGTCTCGATGCGGCCTCCGCACAGTTCCGGCGCGCCGGTACCCTCCACACCGACCCGCACCACCTGCCCGAACCCCTGCATCGACCTCCGTGATCGCCGGGCCGTGCGGCGTTGGGCCAACCCACGGCACGACGGCGAGCCTCCGATGAGGTGTCCGCATGTGGATATCGGGAGGGCTTGGCCGGGACCGCGGGATCGCGAGTTGATCTGCGAACGCCGCAATGCCGGGTCCGTGGCGCGGCGGCCCATGACTGCCGCGCCGCATCTACGCCAGAGCCGCCGATGGGCGATCGTCGATCCGGTCACCGGTTATCGCCGCTACCGCCCACTCCGACCGCGGACCTGGGGCTAAGAAACTCATCTATGTAAATATCTTTCATTGACGCTCGCATCTTGGTTAGATACCTTCACCCGTGCTTCCCCTCAACCCCCCGGAGGGACCAGCTCGTGAAAACCATCACTCGTTTATCGGCCGCCGTCGTAGCAGCCTCTCTGGTTCTGCTCGGCGCTGTGGCGCCCGCGACCGCCGCGACCACCACGGTCGACAACGCCACCGCCGGCCAGTTCACCGCCGGTGCCGACTGGGGCACCTCGGCATGGTCCGCGCAGCGGTACGGCGCGGACTACCGGTTCGCGACACCGAACACCGTCGCGAGCGACGCCGCCTGGTTCAAGGCGTCCATCGCAGCGGCCGGGGCTCACCTGGTCGAGGTCTGGTACCCGGCGGACGCCGGCTACAACAGCGCCACCCCCTTCATGGTGGCGACCACCGACGGCATCCGTACCGTGGTCATCGACCAGCGCGCCAACGGTGGCCGCTGGGTCAGTCTCGGGACGTTCACCCTGGCCGCCGGCGACTACAACGTGGTCGGCGTCAGCCGCTGGACCAGCCAGCCCGGCTATGTCGTCGCCGACGCGGTCCGGATCACCTCGTCCACCGGTGGTGGCTCGTTCGCGCTACCCCTTCCGCGCAACGCGCTGCCGCGCAGCGAGTACGACGACCCGCACCACGACTATCCCGCGATCGACCTCCCGGTCGGCACCGGCACCCCGGCGTACGCGGTGCGCGCCGGCACGGTGACGGTCATCGACGACAGCCTGTGCGGGCGAGGCATCAACCTGACCGGAACCGACAGGGCCATCTACACGTACTGCCACTTCTCGTCGTGGTCGGTCTCCAACGGCACGTCGGTCGGCGCCGGGCAGCAGATCGGGCTGACCGGCAACACCGGCAACTCGACCGGTCCGCATCTGCACTTCGGCATCCGCACCGGCAGCACCCGGCGGTGCCCGCAGAACTTCCTGCTGGCCGTCTACGACGGCGCCACTCCACCGGCGGCGAGCAGCCTGTCCACCACGGGCTGCTACTACGCCGGCCGGTCGACGGAGCCGGTCATTCCGCTCGGCTAAGGGCCAGCGCCTGCTGTTCGGTTCGGCTGCGGTGAGGTGGCGAGGGCGTTCGACGTCCGTATACGACCCCGAACCTGAACGCCCTCGCCACCGCAGACCGCGAACCGAGACGTTCGCGGTGCGGTCGGCGCCGCTCAGCCACACCGCCGGTCGGCGCCGCTCTGCCTCACCGCCGAGCGGCGCCGGCTGTGTCATGCCCGCGCGCACCCATTCGCGCGCACCTGCCCGCTCCTGCCCGCGCGCTCCTGCCCGGCCTGGCGCCGTTCGGCCGTGCCAACCCGCTCGCCCCAACTGGCGTGGGCCAGGCGTGACTGGATGCACAGCGCAGCTGCTGGCGAACATCGGAGAGGCTGACAGCGTCAACATCGCGTAGATGGGGCGATGGCATGGAGCTGCTCATCCCGACGGAGGTCGGCCTGCAAGCTCGAAGTGCCGCCTGCCCGGGCGTTGTAGTGGAGTCCTCGGCGGACCGCATCAACCGATCGGTGGATTCCGGGCTCAGCCGCATCAGCGGCGGACCATGGCCGGGCGGGCGATTCGGGCGAGGGGAGGTACGGCCGAAGGTTGCTACATGGCAGTTATCGAGGTGAACGACCTCGTCAAGAGATACGGCAGGCTCCCGGTGGTGAACGAGGTGTCCTTCTCCGTGGAGCAGGGCGAGATCTTCGGCATCCTGGGGCCCAACGGGGCGGGCAAGACGACCACCGTGGAGTGCGCCGAGGGATTGCGGCGGCCCGACTCGGGATCGATCAGAGTGCTCGGGCTCGACCCGGTCAGGGACGCGCGGGAGCTGAGCCACCAGGTCGGCGTGCAACTGCAGGAGTCGCTCCTGCCGGAGAACATCAAGGTGTGGGAGGCGCTCGACCTGTACGCCTCCTTCTACCGCGCGCCCAGGGACTGGCGGGCGCTGCTGGAGGAGTGGGGGCTGGCCGACAAGCGCGACGTCAGGTTCGCCACCCTGTCCGGCGGGCAGAAGCAGCGTCTCTTCATCGCCCTGGCGCTGGTCGGCGACCCGGAGGTGGCGTTCCTGGACGAGCTGACCACCGGGCTGGATCCGGCCGCCCGCCGGGTCACCTGGGAGCTGATCAAGCAGGTACGAGCGGCGGGCGTGACCGTCGTCCTGGTCAGCCACTACATGGACGAGGTGGAGGAGCTGTGCGACAGGGTCGCGGTGTTCGACCGGGGGCGGATCGTCGCGATGGACACCCCCTCGAACCTGATCTCGGCCGTGGACGCCGACCAGCATCTGCGCTTCCGGCCGCTGGCGCCCTTCGACGACGCGCTGCTGACGGGTTTGCCGGGGGTGGTGTCGGTGACCCGCTCCGGCGACCGGGTGATCGTCGCGGGCCGAGGAGATTTCGCCGGCGCGGTGACCTCCGCGCTGGCTCGTGACCATGTCCCGGTGGCCGAGCTGCGGGTCGAGCAGCATACGTTGAACGACGCCTTCGTCGCCCTGACCGGCCGCGCCTTCGGCACCCAGGAGACCTGATGACCGGCTTCGCCAAACTCGCCAAGGTCGAGTCCAAGCTGCTGCTGCGCGACCCCGGCGCGATCTTCAGCATGGCCGTTCCGCTCTTCATCCTGGGGATCTTCGGTAGCGGGACCAGTCCGGGGGACACCGCGCTGCCCTCGATGTCGATGACGATCGCGGTCGGGCTGGTGGGGCTCTACATGGTGCCCACCACCCTGGCCACCTACCGGGAGCGGGGCATCCTGCGCAGGCTGTCCACCACGCCGGTCAGCCCGGGCGCCCTGCTGAGCGTGCAGCTGATCCTCCAGCTCGTCTTCGCGGTGCTCGCCTCGGCGGTGCTCGTCGCGGTCTCGGTGGCGGTCTTCCAGGCGGCCGTGCCCGCCCGCGTCGTGACGATGGTGACCGCCTTCCTGCTCGGCACCTCGGCGATCTTCGCGGTCGGTCTGCTCATCGCCGCGACCGCGGCGAGCGGGCGCGCCGCCAACGGGGTCGGCGTGCTGCTCTACTTCCCGCTGGCCTACCTCGGCGGCGTCATGCAGCCCAAGGAGGCCATGCCCGAGCTGCCGGCCACGATCGGTGAGTTCACCCCGCTCGGCCTGTTCAGGCAGGCTGTCCACGACGCCTGGAGCGGGGCGGCGACACAGCCCCTGCTTCTGGCGATAATGGCGGTATATGCGCTGGTCATCGGTTTGGTCGCGGCCCGTTTCTTCCGTTGGGAGTGAGGCGGCCATGACGCCGTCCGGCCCGCTCGACACCGCGGAAGGGCGGTGGGCCATCGGTCTGGCTGTCGTTCCGTACGTGCTGCTGGCCGTCTCGGCGGGGCTCGCGCTGCTCACCGGGGACGACACCTCGTGGGACCATCGGCTCGGCGTCCTGGGGCTGAGCGCGCTCGCCGCAGGATGGACGCTGTGGATGGTCACGCTGCACCCTGGCTGGATGGCGAACGGCAAGGCGGCGGGCCTCTACATCGCCGGGCTGGTGGCGTTCATCGCGGCGCTGGGCCTGCTCAGCCCGTGGTTCGCCGGTTTCTACGCCTTCACCGGCTACGTCCACTCCTGGCATATGCTGCGTGGCCGATGGCGGATCGCGGGCGTGACCGCGACGGCGGCGGCCGCGGTCACCGGCTACTTCGGCGGGCTGCCCGGCCCTGATCTGGCCATCATCTCCTCCTACGTGCTGGTCATGGTCGCCATCGTGATCCTGGTCGTCCTGTTCAGCCTCTTCGGCGACATGACCGCCGACCAGAGCGTCCGGAGCAAGAAGATGGTCGACCAGCTCGCCGAGACCAACGCCAAGCTGGAGGAGACGATGCGGGAGAATGCCGGGCTCCAGGCCCAGCTTCTCCTTCAGGCCCGCGAGGCAGGCGCCACCGACGAGCGCCAGCGCATGGCACGGGAGATCCACGACACGCTGGCGCAGGGGCTGGCCGGGATCATCACCCAGGTCCAGGCGGCCGCCCGGGCCAAGCACGACCCGGGCGAGTGGCAGCGCCACCTCGACAACGCCGCCCAGCTGGCCAGGGACAGCCTGGCCGAGGCCCGCCGGTCGGTGCATGCGGTGGGTCCGTGGGAGCTGGAGTCCGCCCGTCTGCCGGAGGCGCTGGCGGAGGTGGTGAGGCGGTGGGAGGGCATCCAGGGCGTACGGACCGAGTTCGCCACGACCGGCCCGGCCCGGCCGCTGCACCCCGAGGTGGAGGTGACCCTGCTGCGCGTGGCGCAGGAGGCCCTGGCCAACGTGGGCAAGCACGCGGGCGCCACCCGCGTCGGCGTCACCGTGTCCTACATGGACGACGTGGTCACGCTGGACGTGCGTGACGACGGCGCCGGGTTCGTCCCGGACGCCCACAGCGGCGGCTTCGGCATGACCTCCATGCGGCAACGCGTGACCAGGCTGGCCGGCAGCCTGGAGATCGAGTCGGAGCCCGGCGCGGGCACCGCCGTCTCGGCCACGGTCCCGGCTCGGGAGCTCCGATGAGCGAATCCCCGATCCGGCTGATCGTCGTCGACGACCATCCCATCGTCCGCGACGGCCTGCGCGGCATGTTCACCGGCGAGCCGGGCTTCGAGGTGGTCGGGGTCGCGGGTGACGGCGCGCGGGCGGTCAGCCTCGCCGAGGAGCTGCGGCCCGACGTGATCCTCATGGACCTGCGGATGCCGGGCACCGACGGGGTCACCGCGATCAGGCGGCTGGCCGAGCGCGGCAGTACGGCCAGGGTCCTCGTGCTGACCACCTACGACACCGACAGCGACGTGCTGCCGGCCATCGAGGCGGGCGCGACCGGCTACCTGCTGAAAGATGCGATGCCCGAGGAACTGGTCCGCGCCGTGCGGGCCGCCGCGCGCGGCGAGGCGGTCCTGTCCCCCTCGGTGGCCACCCGGCTGATCAGCCAGGTGCGCGCGCCGTCCGATCCGCTGAGTGCACGTGAGCTGGAGGTGCTCGCGCTGATCGCCCGCGGCTCCACCAACCGCGAGGCCGCCTCCCGCCTGTTCATCAGCGAGGCCACCGTGAAAAGCCACCTGCTGCACATCTACGCCAAACTCGGCGTCAACGACCGCGCCGCCGCCGTGGCAGTGGCCTTCGAGCGAGGGCTGTTCAACCGGTCCTGATGAGGCTCAGCGGTGGCGGCCGAGCCCGACGGCGGCGGCCCGTAACGGCAGCGGGATGCCGAGCTGAGCGTTGAGCGCCGGCTGACCGGGCTCCAACGGCTCAGTACGGCTCCGGGTCCAGGCAGGTCCCGGTCTCGTGCACCTGGTCCGACGGTGGGGGGTCGATGAGCACCTCGCTCCCCCAGCCGGTGAAGTCGACCTCGATCACGCTGGTCTTGGGCTGGTTGTCCTCGGCCATGGGATAGGTCGAGGTGAGGTGCACCCGGCGGGGAAGCCGGTCCGGTCCAACCCACAACCGCCAGGAGACCTGTGTCGAGTCGTCCCGCTCGCGAAATTGGGCGGCGATCACGGGGTCGTCGTGTGGAGCCGCGATGGCGAACTCCGTCAGCGAGCCGCTCCCGGCGTGCACGACGGTGGCGACTCCGTCGATGGCCGCCCCCGAGGAGGGAGCGGGGGCCGCCAGTTTTCGCAGCACCTCGGGTGAGACGAGGCTGCGTACGCCGAGCGAGCCGATGGCGCGCAACAACTGCTCGCAACCGGAGCCGCCGCCATGAAGCCAGGACTTGCCCGCGGGAACGTCCTGCCGATCAGCCCGGTACTGATAGGTGCCGGAGCCTGCGATCGTGATCGTCCTGGTCGTCATGTAGGACAGGTCGGTCGGGACAACGCTTCTCAGCTCATCGGGGACATTGGTCCGGTAGTAGGTCGCGGTCAGGTCGGAGGCGGCCGCGCCGAGGACGCCAGTGGCGCGGCTCTCGCTGTATTCGCCGATGTTGACCGGCACGACGGAGTCGTCCTCCGCCGGCGGGGTGAACACCTTCTCGCCGTAGTCCAGGCGGACGAGCCTGGTGACCTTCACGCCGGCCGAGCCCTTCATCCGCTGGATCACCGCCTCGGCGGGCGTTCGCGCCGTGACCGCGTCGCCGTCTCCGCAGCCGGTCGTCAGGGCGAGCAGCAGGACGATCGTTGCGATCCTCGGTAAGGCCATCCGGTGATCATAAGGGTCGCCTGGCGAGACTTCCGGCGAACCTCTCCCTGCCGCTTCGCGGCGCGGGATCCACTGCTGCCATGGCGGCGGGGCGCGAGGGCGAGAGCGGCGGCACCTCCCGCGACGACGGCGCCCACGTCATCCAGTGGCCGGACCAGGACCTGCCCGAGCAGCAGTGGTCGCTGGTCCAGGTGTCCGGCTGATCCACGGACCCCAGCACATCCGCGCGGATAGTGCGGTGCGGGTTCGCCCTCACGAACTCCTGCGGCTCCGCCCCCGACCCGCTCGATCCGGCGCCGGGAAGGGCGTCGCGTGGCGTGCCCGGCACGCGACGCCCGTGTCCGGCTGCGTTCACAGGTGGGCGAGGGCCTCCCGGACCGTGAGGCGGGAGGCGCGGGTCGCGGCCGCGTCGGTCGCCAGCGCGGCGCCCAGCAGGGCGAGCAGGAGCCAGATCCCGGCCGCGGGGGCGGAGATCCGGTACGGCAAGGGCGCGCTCATGAACAGGTTGCCGAGCCCCGCCCCCAGGAGCCAGGTGAGCACGAGCGCCGGCACGATCGCGGCCACGCATCCGGCGAGCGCGAGGAGGAGGCCCTCGGCGACGACGATGCGGCGTACGGCCCGGGGCCGGGCCCCGATGGCGTGCATGATGCCGAATTCCCGGGTCCGATCAAGCACGTTCGCCCCCATGGTCGAGGCCAGCCCGATGAGTCCGAGCACGCCCAACGGCACGGCGATCCCCAGCAGGACCAGCAGTAACGGCCCCATGTGCCCCGCGCTGACGGCCTCGCTGCGGCTGATCGAGGACGCCGACTCCACCGTGAACCCGGCGGCGGTGGCCGCCCTGCCGACGGCCGCGGCGACGGCGTCACGGGTCGCCTCGTCATGGCCGGAGGTGAAGACCCGGAGCTGGTCGGCCTCCTGGGACCGCCCCGTGGCGGCGGCCAGGCCCTCCGCCGTCACATAGACGCCGGCGCCGCCCCGCTCCTCGACCACCCCGGCGACGCGCCACGACGTCGGCCGCCCGCCGATGAACAGCCGCACGCTGTCCCCGGCCGCGAGCCCCGGCACGGTGTTCTTCCTGGCGGTCTGGCTGATCAGGACCGCGCCGGTCTCGCCGGGGTTCAGCCGGCGCCCTTCCAGGAGCTTGAGGGACGGGGTGACGCCGGCGGTCAGCGTGATTCGGCCGTGTCCCTGGTCGGGGTAGGTCCGGGTGACCGGGAACCCGAACGGTCCGGCCACCCCGACGGGTTCGGTGCGGAGCCCTTCGACGCGAGTGACGCCCGGCACCCGCCGTACCGCCCCGATGACCGCGTCCGTCGCGGCGGGGCTGCCCAGCCGCAGCTCGACGTCCCAGGTGCGCTGGGCGGCCTGCTCTTCCGTGACGGCGTTCGCACCGGCTTCGAGGGACATCCCGGCGACGAACACCGCGCCCGCGGTCGCCAGCAGCCCGGCCGCCAGCCAGAACCGGGCCGGCCGCCGCACGGTGTTGCGCAGTGCCATGAGCAGCCCCCGGTCCAGCCGGGGGATCCGGCTGAGCCGCGCCAGGAGACCGCCCGAAGTCGACTCGACGCCGCGGTGGTCGATCGCCGCCCGCACGGTCGTCCGGCCGGCCTTGACCAGCGGCGGCAGCGCCGCCAACGGTGGCAGGCCGAGACCGGCGACCAGGATCACCACGTACGCCCACCAGGGCGCGGCGAGGCTCTCGGGCTGGATGCCGAGCGTGGTCAGCAGCGTCCCGAGCAGCGCCCGGCCGATCCAGATGGCCGGGCCCAGCGCGATCAGCGTGGCGAGCGCCGCCACCAGCAGCGTCATCACGAGGTAGTAGCGCCCGATGGTGCCGGACCGGGCGCCGATCGCCTTCATGATGCCGATCTGCGGGATCTGCTGGGTGAACAGGGTGTTGAGCATGTTCGCCACCAGGATCGTGCTGAGCAGCAACGCCGCGGCGCCGCCCGCCATGAGCGACAGCAGCAACACGTCCGACTGCCACTGGTGCGGGTGCGCGTACGGCTGGGGCACCTGGATCTCGGCGACCGTCAGTCCCTGCTCGCGGCGCAGCCAGTCGCCGACCTCGGTGGCCGCGGCCACCACGGCGTCGCGGTCCCGGCTCGGCTCCCGACCGCCCGGGTCGGCGATCTGCAGCTTGACCTGGTCCAGCAGAGCCGGCCGGCCGAGAGCGGCCGTGGACAGGTAGCCGCGGCCCCGCTGCTCCTGCGGTGAGGGGGCGAGGCCGGGGTCGTACACCGTTCCCGCCACCCGCAGCCGCGGCAGCTGCCCGCCCGGCCCCCGTACGGTCACCGAGTCGCCGACCGCCACCCCGAGCAGCGCGAGCGAGTCCGCACCGAGCAGCACCTCGCCGTCCGACGGCGGCCAGCGCCCCTCCTGCCCGACGTCGAACTTCACCATCCGCATCGGATCGTCCGCCGCCGCCACGAACACCTGCAGCGGAACGTCCAGCACCTTCCCGCCGACCTCGACCGCGCCCTCGAACTGCGTCCGCCCGGTCGCCTCCAGCACCCCCGGCCTGGTACGGGCCGCGGCCGTCACCGCCGCCATCCGCTCGGGGGTGACGCCCCGGTCGAGCACGATGGTGGCCGAGGCCGGTCCGGTGCTCATGTACGCGCCGCTGGTCTCCCTGCCGATGGCCGCCCAGGCGTTCAGCATGCCCCCGAACACCGTCAGGCTGACCGCGATCGCGACCACCATCAGCACGAACCTGGACCAGCTCACCCGCAGGTCGCGGCGGAGCTTCACCCGCAGCAGCCCGCTCATGCCCGCACCCGCGCCCGGTCGTCCTCGTCGGCGACGATGCGCCCGTCCACGAGAGTGATCTCGCGGCGCACGATGGCCCTGATGTCGCGTTCGTGTGAGACGACCACGATGGTGCGCCCCTCGGCGTTCAGGCCGGCGAACACGTCCAGGACGGCCTGCGCCGTGTGGGAGTCGAGATTGCCGGTGGGCTCGTCGGCCAGCAGCAGCGGCGGATCGTTGGCCAGCGCGCGGGCGATCGCCGCGCGCTGCTGCTGGCCGCCGGACAGGGTGGCCGGCAGTTTGCCCGCCTGGTCGGCGATGCCGACCCGCTCCAGCAGTTCCAGCGCCCGGTCGCGGCGGCGTACGGCGGGGATCCTGGCGGCGAAGTCCATCGGCAGCATCACGTTCTCGGCCACCGTCAGCGTGGGCAGGAGCTGGAAGAACTGGAACACCAGCCCGACGTTGCGCCCCCGCCACTCGGCCAGCTCGGACTCCGACAGCCCGCCGAGATCCGCCTGCGCCGCCCGTACCGTGCCCGACGTGGGCCGGTCGATCCCGGCGAGCAGGTTGAGCAGGGTCGTCTTGCCGCTCCCCGACCGCCCCACCACCGCGACGAACTCCCCCGCCTCGACCGACAGGCTGAGCCGATCCACCGCGAGCACCTCGCCCTCTCCCAGCGGATAGGTCTTCACCACATCAGTGACCTCGATCATTCGTGAACCCCTTTCGGCGGAGTGTGGCCCCCCACGGGTGGCGCGCCGCTCGCGCCGCCACCATGGCTGGGGATCTGATGGCCCAGGCCGCCACCCCGGATGAGCATCATGGCGATGACGAGCAGGACGACGATGGCTGCGACGATCCCCGCCACCTTCACCCAGCGGGCCATGCCGTCGCCGGTTCCGGCCATACGCGCCCCTTCCGTGCGCCGGTGTCGTTACCGGCCGTCACGCTACGAGCGCCGCGTGCCACGCCGAAACACCCCGTGAGCGGGTCTTCCGCGTCCCCGTTTCGTGGAGAGGGATCCCTCCCCGGGAGGACGCCCGCCGAGAACGTGCGGCGTACCCTTGCCCTGCCATGTCATCGCCGACCACAGCCCGCTCGCGGGCGCTCCTCGACGCCGCTCTGGCGTCAGCCGTGCTCGTCGTCTCGCTGCTGCTGCTCGCACACGACGGTCCCGTGGCGGTCCGTGCGGGTGCCCGCGGGCTCGACCTGCTCGGCGGCGTGCTCGTTGCCTGCGCCGCCGTGCCGTTCGTGGTCCGGCGGCGCTTCCCGCTGACCGTCTTCACGGTGGCGGCGGGGGTCAGCGTGGTCCTGGCGGGGATGGGTTATCCGACCGGGCTGCTGCCGGGGCCCCTCGCCGCCCTCTACCTGCTGGCCGCCAACGCGACGTGGACGGTACGCAGTGCCGCCGTGGTCGCCGGGCTGTCCCTCGCGTACGTGGGCGCGGCGGCCGCCACGGCACCCGCCTTTCCGGTGGTCGAGCTCGTGCACACCGCCCTGCCCTGGGCGGCGGCGTGGTTCGCCGGGGAGCGGACCCGGCTACGGCGCCAGCAGGTGGCCGAGCTGAGGCAGCGCGCCGTGGACGCCGAGCGCGAGGCGGCGGCCGGACGCCGGCGAGCGGTGCGCGAGGCCGAGCGGGAGCGGCGGCTCGCCGTCGCCGAGGAGCGTGCCCGGATCGCCCGTGACCTGCACGATTCTGCCGGCCACGCGATCAGCCTGATCGCCGTCCGGGCGGGCGCGGCCCGGCTGCGCCAGGACGGCTCCCCGGCGGCGCTGGCGGCGATCGAGGAGCTGGCCAGGCACACGGCGGCGGAGATCGACCAGCTCGTCGGCTCCTTGAGAGACGGCGACCCGGAGCCGGCCACACCGCTCGGGCTGGCCTCGCTCGACACCCTGGTCGCCCACCACACCGCGGCCGGACTGCGGGTGGAGCTCGACGTCACCGGCGCGGCCCGGCCCCTCGCCGCCGCCGCCGACCAGGCCGCCTACCGCATCCTCCAGCAGGCGCTGGCCAACGCGGCCCGCCACGGCATCGGCAACGCCCGGATCGAGCTCGACTTCACCGGCCCGGAGCTCACGCTCACCGTCACGAACCCGGTGCGCGGCACCCCACGCCGGACGAACGGCCACGGTCTGATCGGCATGCGCGAGCGGGCCACCCTGGCCGGCGGCAGCCTCGACGCCACGAGAACGGCGGACGCCTACCGTCTCCGCGCCCAGCTCCCCTACGGAGGACAGCAGCCATGACCCGCGTGCTCATCGCCGACGACGACCACCTGATGCGGGCCGGGCTGATCGAGCTGCTCACCGCCGACCCCGGCATCGAGATCGCCGGGCAGGCCGCCACGGGCCGTGAGGCCGTCGAGAGGGCCGGCCGGCTCGCACCCGACGTCGTCCTCATGGACGTCCGGATGCCGGACCTGGACGGCATCGCCGCCACCCGGCTGCTCTCGCGGACGGCGCCGGAGGTGAAGGTCCTCATCCTCACGACGTTCGAGCAGGACGACTACATCTTCGGCTCCCTGCGGGCCGGCGCCTCGGGGTTCCTGCTCAAGCGCGCCCGCCCGGAGGAGCTGATCGCCGCGGTGCACACCGTCGCCTCGGGAGATTCGCTCCTGTCTCCCTCGGTCACCCGGCGCGTGATCGACCGCCTGGCTCAGCAGCCCATGCCCGACCTCGCCGACCAGTCCCGGCTCGGCACGCTGACCGCGCGGGAGCGCGAGACGCTCGAACTGGTCGCCAGGGGCCTGTCCAACCGGGAGATCGCCGCCTCGCTGGTGGTCGAGGAATCGACGATCCGGAGCCATGTGAAGCGGATCCTGATGAAGCTCGGCCTCCGCGACCGCGTACAGGCCGTGATCTTCGCGTACGAGACCGGCATCAACCGCCCGCGTCGGCCGGACGAAGCCCGCTGAGCCTCCGAGCGGGGCGGCCACAAGGGGGCCGCGTGCATCGCCGCCGAACCGGACAACTACGCTGAGTAGCTAGTTATGTACACATTGTTGAGAATCCTGGCACGGGGACCACGCAGGCACGCGTGGTTCGCCGCCGTGCTCGGGTTGCTCACTCTCGCGCACATGTGGTCCCACGCCGTGCAGGTCGCCGATCACGTGACCGCCGACGCGCTCATGGCGGCGAGCCACCCAGGCCACGACCACGACCACGACCACGACGACCACGGCGAGCAGGCCCATTCCCATCCGTTCGTGGCGACCGCCACGAACGCGGATCCGCCCGGTCAGAGCAACGGGACGGCCGTGGCCGTCCTGCCCGCGGACGCGGAGCGAGACGCGGTGCCGCTGCCGATGGGCCGCGCACCGCCCGGCGGCCACCGCGGACGAGCCGCGCTCACCCGCACGCTCGAGGTGTGCCGCTGCTGACGAGGACGTGCACGTCACCGTCCTCTGCAAGCAGCGACCTGGCGCAGCATGCGCCGAAACGAGCGTTCGACATGTCTTCATACACCACTGAACTCACCATGACGCATCTGGTGGGACACACGCCTGTCTGCTGGATCGGGGAGCCTTTCGCCCCGCGCGGCCAGGGCTTCTGGGCCAAGCTCGAAGGAGCCAACCCGGGCGGGCTGAAGGACCGGTCCGCCCTGTACATCGTGGAACAGGCCAGGGCCCGCGGCGAGCTGGCTCCCGGCGCGACGATCGTCGAGTCCACGTCGGGCACCTTCGGCCTCGGGCTCGCGCTGGCCGGCATCGCCTGCGGCCATCCGATCACCGTGGTGACCGACCCCGGCATGGAAACGATCATCCACACGCTGCTCGTCTCGTACGGCGTCCGCGTGGAGATCGTCGCCCGGCCTCATCCCGTCGGCGGCTGGCAGCAGGCCCGCCTGGACCGGGTCGCCCGTCTCCTGGCGAGCGAGCCGGGCGCCTACTGCCCGGATCAGTACAACAACCCGGACAACGTCGAGGCGTACACGAGCCTGGCCGACGAGCTCGTCGCGCGACTCGGCCGGATCGACGTGCTGGTCTGCAGCGTCGGCACCGGCGGCCATTCGGCCGGGGTCGCACGGCGGCTGCGCCTGCACAACCCGGCACTACACCTGGTGGGGGTGGATTCCATCGGCTCCACGATCTTCGGCCAGCCCGCGCGGCCACGCCTGATGCGCGGCTTGGGCAGCAGCATCCATCCGCGTAACGTCGCCCACGACGCCTTCGACGAGGTGCACTGGGTGGCACCGCACGAAGCGGTCTGGGCCAGCCGCACTCTCGCCCAGACCCACTACGCCACCGGCGGATGGAGCGTCGGCGCGGTCACCGTCGTGGCCTCCTGGCACGCCAGGACCCGGCCACCCGGAACCCGCATCGCCGCGATCTTCCCGGACGGCCCCGCCCGCTACTACACGACCGTCTTCGACGACGCCTACTGCGCCGGGCACGACCTGCTCGACCGGCCGCCCGCCGCCGAGCCCGACGAGATCAAACATCCCGGCGAGGCCGAGGTCATCCGGTGGACCCGCATGGTGACGCGCTGATGTGGCGCCGCTTCCGCTCCTTCGACGGCGGCGTCCGGCTGCTCATGGTCAACCAGTTCGCCATCAACGTCGGCTTCTACATGCTGATGCCGTATCTCGCCGGGCACCTGGCCGACGGGTTGGGGATGGCCGCCTGGTCCGTGGGGCTGGTGCTCGGCATGCGCAATCTCAGCCAGCAGGGCCTGTTCCTGCTGGGCGGGACGCTCGCCGACCGCCTCGGCTACCGGCCCGTCATCATCGCGGGCTGCGTGCTGCGCACGGCGGGCTTCGCCCTGCTCGGGTTCGCGGCCACGCTGCCCGTCCTGCTGGTCGCCTCGGTGATGACCGGGATCGCCGGGGCACTGTTCAACCCGGCGGTGCGCGCGTACGTGGCGCACGGCGCCGGTGAGCGCAGGGTGGAGGCGTTCGCCCTGTTCAACGTGTTCTGCCAGGCGGGCATCCTGCTGGGGCCGCCGATCGGCGTGGCCCTGCTCGCGGCCGACTTCCGGCTGGTGTGCGTGGTGGCGGCGGCGATCTTCGCGGCGCTCACCGTGCTGCAGCTGTCGGCCCTGCCGCCGTGCCGGAACGAGGAGCCGCAGCGCGGCGGTGTGCTGGCGGACTGGAAGGGCGTCGCGGCCAACCGGCCGTTCCGGATGTTCGCGCTGGCCATGGCCGGCTCGTACGTGCTGTCGTTCCAGATCTACCTGGCCCTGCCGCTGGCGATCGGCGACCACGGAGCCGTCAGCGCGCTGTTCGTCGTGTCGGCGCTGGTCGCCCTGCTCGGCCAGGTCCACATCACCGACTGGGCGCGCAAGCGCTGGACCGCCTCCCAGGTCATCGCGCGCGGCCTCGCGCTGATGGGGCTCGCCTTCGTGCCGCTCATCCCGTACGGAATCGCCGGCGCGCCGGTGCCCGTGGCCGCGGGGCTGGCCTGCACGGTGCTGCTCACGCTCGGCACCGTGCTGACCTGTCCCTTCGAGATGGACACGATCGTCACGCTGTCGGGCGGGCACCGGGTGGCCACCCACTACGGCTTCTACAACACGGTCGCCGGTCTCGGCGTCGCCGGGGGCAACCTGGCGGTCGGGCGGCTGCTCGACGTCGGGCCGGTCTGGGTGTGGAGCGTGCTCGCCGCCACGGGGGCGGCGTGCGCGCTGGCCGTCCGGCGGCTCGGCGCCCCTCGCAGGCACCGGCTCCGGGGACGTACGCGCCGCGTCTCGTCCACGAGCACACCGTTCTGAACGCGATCTTCCTTCGTCCGGCCGCCACGCCGTGACGGTGGCTCGCACTCAGCCCGTTCCCACGCCCCCGATGAGCATCGTGGCCAGGCCGAGCACCGCGCAGATGCCGAGGGTGCGCAGCATCGGCCACTTCAGGACGAACGTCATCACGAGCGCGGCCACGGTGATGGCCAGAGCCACGGGGCTCACCGTGCCGAGGTCGGGGAGCCGGATGCTGAACGGCCCCCACGCCCACGTGAAGACCGTGCCGAACAGGGTGTGCTCGGCGAAGTAGAACGCCAGGTTGGCGATGACGCCCACCACGGAGGCGGTGATGCCGGTCAGCGCCGCGCTGATGGCGGCGTTGTGCCGCAGCCGCTCCACGTAGGGGGCACCGAGGAAGATGAACAGGAAACACGGCACGAACGTCACCCAGGTCGTCAGCAGCGCCCCCAGCAGCGCGCCGCCCCACGGCGTCAGGACCCCGGGGTCGCGATAGGCACCCAGGAAGGCGACGAACTGCACCACCATGATGAGCGGCCCCGGCGTGGTCTCGGCCAGGGCCAGCCCGCGCACCATCTCCCCCGGGCTCAGCCAGCCGTAGACCTCCACGGCCCGCTGGGCGACGAAGGCCAGCACGGCGTACGCGCCGCCGAAGGTGACCAGCGCCGTGCCGGAGAAGAACAATCCTTGGGTGGTGAAGACGCTGTCCGTACCGAGGAAGAGCGCCACCGCGGCCACCGGCAGCCACCAGGCGACCAGCCCCACGGCCAGGATCTTGCCTGCCGACCGCCGGCTCGGCTGGGCGTGGTGCAGGGCGTCGTCCGGGATCAGCGGCGCCGGGCCGCCGTCGCCGCCGTGCCCGTTGCCGGCCTTGAAGACGTGCGGGGCCAGGCGGTGGACGGACCATCCGACGAGGGCCGCGGCGGCGACCACCACGGGGAACGGCACGCCGAACAGCGCCAGCGCGGCGAAGGCGGCCACGGCGAGGGCGACGAAGAAGGGGTGGGTGAGCGAGCGCTTCGCCACCCGGATGACGGCCTGGGCGACGATGGCCAGCACGGCCGGGGCGATCCCGGCGAACAGCGCCGTCACCGCCGTGGTGTCCTGCCACAGGATGTAGACGGCCGACAGGATCAGCAGCGCCAGCATGCCCGGCAGCACGAACAGGGTCCCGGCCACCAGCCCGCCCCGGGTGCCGTTCAGCAGCCAGCCGACGTAGATGGCCAACTGCTGGGCCTCCGGCCCCGGCAGCAGCATGCAGTAGTTGAGCGCGTGGTTGAAACGCTGCTGGCCGATCCAGCGCTTCTCCTCCACCAAGGTGCGCTGCATGACGGCGATCTGCCCGGCGGGGCCGCCGAACGTCTGCAGCGAGATCAGGAACCAGGCCCGCACGGCCTGCCTGAACGGGATCACGTCGCGGGTCGCGTCAATGGTCATGGCGGCCTTTCAGCGGGCGGGCAGGCGGACGGCTCGGAGGATCCGCCGCAGGGTCGGTCAGGTCACAGGCGGTCTTGGCGGCGCCGGCGATGACGGACGGGAGCGCCGGGGCGACCACGCGGCCGGTCGGGCTCATGCCGGTTCCCGGCCCAGCAGCAGGGCGCGGCGGTGGAACTCGTACAGGCCGTCGAAGATCGGCCCGGTGATCTCCAGCACCCGGTCGTCGTCGCAGATCATCGACAGCCCGCGCAGGATCACGTCCACGCCGCGCGCCTCCGGCGCGTCGAACCGCTCATCGTCGATGTCGGCCTCGTGCACGATCTCGGCCAGCTTCCACAACACCGGATCGTCCAACTCGTAGCGGCGCAGGATCGTCTCGAAACTGCAGTCGCCCCCGTGATGCGACAACTCCGCCCCGCGCATGTCGAACGGCGTCGCATCGGCCGGCACCAGCGCCGGATCGTCGACGAACACGAACTCCGGCTCCGGATCGAGGTGCCGCCGGATCAGCCAGGCGCACGCGGCCCGGTCGATGTGCACTCCCGCCCGCGTGGCCCACCTCATCGGCCGCCCTCCACGACGACCGCCTCCGCCAGGGCGCGCACCGCCCGCTGCGCGGTCTCCTTCTCGGCGGGCGGGAAATGGTCGCGCCGCCCGATCCTGCGCAGCTCGGCCTGCAGCCGCTTGACCGTACGGCTCCGCTCCCCCGGCCTGGCCCGCGCCGCGGCCTCGGCCTGCTCGGCCACCGCGCGGTACTCGGCCGCCCGCGCCTCGCGCATCTCGGCGGCGATGGCCTTCTCCTGCGCCACGCTGCCGGCGACGGCCAGCCACACCGTGGCGGTGCCCTCCATCTCGCCGATCTCCTCGGCGATCCACTCCAACTGCTCACGGGTACGGGCGTCGGCGGGCAACGCCACCAGCCCGTCCCCCAGCCGCGCCACGCCGAGCCGGTCCAGCTTGCGCCAGATCGTGATCCGCAGCGTCGACGGCTGGCGCGGAATCCGGTACGCCAGCAGCACCCACTGCCCCGCCGTCCCCGTCACTCAAGCCTCCATCGTGCAACCGTCGTTACTGTAACCATGGTTTCACGAGAGTTGCTGTCACGCAAACCTCTGACCGTGGGCGGGGGTGGAGCAGGGTGACGAGGGGCAACCGGCGGCAGCAAGTTAACTCCTGAGACGCCGCAAGTTATCCGACTTCAGCCTGGTGACCTCGGTGAAACTTTCAGCTGCGCGGACAGTGCGGCCCGGTCTCCTCCCGGGCGAAACTCCAGGCCGGGCCGCGTGCCGGTGACAACGCCCAGGCCGGTAACGGTTGCCCTTCGTTGACGTCCGGCCGGACCGTCGGATGTACTCCGCGACAACGTACTCACCGAATGAGTCAAGCAGCTGTGCAAGATCGAATGTTAGCGCTAACAACATTGGTGGTCGCCATCTTCGGTCTGGGCAAGGAGCCCTGGATGTCCCCCTCGTCCCCGGCAACCGCGCACCGGCCGCACGCGAGTCTCCGACCGCGGAGTGTGACCACCCCCGGCCCGACACATCGACGCAGAAAGGCACGACCCATCCATGAAACGACTCCTGTCCCTCCTCACCACCGGGCTGGTCGCCATCGGCCTGTCGGTGGCGCTCACCGGGCCGGCCGACGCCGCCTCGACGCTGGGCGCCTCCGCGGCCGAGCGCGGCGGCCGCTACTTCGGCGCCGCCGTGGCCGCCGGCAGGCTGGGTGACTCGACGTACGTCAACATCCTGAACCGGGAGTTCAACTCGGTCACCGCCGAGAACGAGATGAAGTGGGACGCCACTGAGCCGTCCCGGAACTCCTTCGACTACACGCGCGGCGACCGGATCGTGAACCACGCGATCGGGCGCGGCATGAAGATCCGCGGGCACGCCCTGCTCTGGCACGCGCAGATGCCCGGCTGGGCGCAGGCCCTGTCCGGCTCGACCCTGCGCACGGCCATGATGAACCACGTCACGCAGGTCGCCACCTACTACCGGGGCAAGATCCATTCCTGGGACGTCGTCAACGAGGCCTTCGCCGACGGCGGCAGCGGCGGGCGCCGCGACTCGATCCTCCAGCGCACCGGCAACGACTGGATCGAGGCCGCCTTCCGGGCCGCCCGCGCCGCCGACCCGGGTGCCAAGCTCTGCTACAACGACTACAACACCGACGGGATCAACGCCAAGAGCACCGGCATCTACAACATGGTCCGCGACTTCAAGGCGCGGGGCGTCCCGATCGACTGCGTCGGTTTCCAGTCCCACCTGGGCACCTCGCTCTCCGGCGACTACCAGGCCAACCTGCAGCGCTTCGCCGACCTCGGCGTCGACGTCCAGATCACCGAACTCGACGTCGCCCAGGGCGCCAGCCAGGCCGGCATCTACGCCTCGGTGACCCGCGCCTGCCTGGCGGTCTCCCGCTGCACCGGCATCACGGTCTGGGGCATCCGGGACAGCGACTCCTGGCGGACCGGGGAGAACCCGCTGCTGTTCGACTCCTCGGGCAACAAGAAGGCCGCCTACACCGCCACCCTCGACGCCCTCAACGGCGGCTCGCCCGACCCGGGACCGATCGACACGAACGCCTGGTACGTCCTGGTCAACCGCAACAGCGGCAAGGCCCTCGACGTCTACAACCTCGCCACCAACGACGGCGCCCGCATCACCCAGTGGACCCGCAACAACGGCAACCAGCAGCAATGGCAGTTCGTCAGCTCGGAGGCCGGTTGGTACCGGCTGAAGTCGCGCCTGTCCGGCAAGGTCCTGGACGTCTACAACTTCTCCACCGCCAACGGCGCCGCGATCGTCCAGTGGGCCGACGGCAACGGCACCAACCAGCAGTGGCGTGTCGCCGACAGCGGCGGCTACGTCCGCCTCATCAGCCGGCACAGCAGCAAGGCCCTGGAGGTCCAGGGCGCCGCCACCGCCGACGGCGCGAACATCGTCCAGTACGACGACTGGAACGGCGCCAACCAGCAGTGGCAACTCGTCCGAGTCGGATGAATCGGAGAACCTCGTGAAATACAGATTCCTGGCCGTCCTCGCGACGGTCGCCACCTTACTGGCGGGGCTGTTCGTCGCCCTTCAGACGCAGTCCGCCAGCGCGGCCACCGTCGACACCAACGCCTGGTACGTCCTGGTCAACCGCAACAGCGGCAAGGCCCTGGACGTCTACAACCTCGCCACCAACGACGGCGCCCGCATCACCCAGTGGAGCAGGAACAACCAGAACCAGCAGCAGTGGCAGTTCGTCGACTCCGGCGGCGGCTACTACCGCATCAAGTCCCGCCACTCCGGCAAGGTGCTCGACGTCTACAACTTCTCCACCGCCAACGGCGGCGCCATCGTGCAATGGGCCGACGGCAACGGCACCAACCAGCAGTGGCGGCTGGCCGACAGCTCCGACGGCCACGTGAGGTTCATCTCGCGCCACAGCAACAAGGCCCTGGAAGTGCAGGGCGCCGCCACCG